>JAJZIP010000127.1 GCA_021810525.1 Actinomycetes bacterium
CCAACTACTAACCAGACCGCCGTTCGACTCGTCCAGCGCAGCAAAGGCGCTCGCAGCAGCTGGCTCTCCGGCAACCTGCGGTGAGGCCTCGAAGCTAACATCGCAAATCCGCCCGAGGGCACCGGAGCAAGCAGACGAATCTACTTCCATGCCACTGTTTACAACCGAGTAGCTGATGTTGCTAATGTTGTAGCCGTAAACCGGACCGGAACCGCTACCTGCACCGCTGGAGCTCACAGTATTAGCGTTCATAAATGCATAGCCCGATGAGCCCAGAACTGCCACAACGGCTAGCGCTCCCAATCTCTTAGCAGTTATAATCATTTCTATTCCTTTCACGGAACCAACCGGGGGACCTGTCTCCCGGTTGGACTATCTTGCTTCTCAGGATCAGATCCGGCATCCACAAAATTGTTGATTTGTCAAAGGATCGATTAGCAACTGAACCTCACCAACAGGCTGGCGCTCTATTCGTTTCGCTTTGCTGGCTCTGAGCTGCACCGATGCCTTCCAATCTTGAGCTTCCTTGGATCCGTTTTATCCGGCTGAAAGTGTCAGAACATCCCCGCAATGTTGCACTTGGCATCATCAGACCCCAACAAATCGCTTTCGACACGGAAATACAAATATTGATCCTTCCCAATGGCTCGAGAGGATGCGCCTCAAGATCAGAAAAAGAACAGACCTTAGTTCACTCGAGACTGTCAATCCTGAATGGCCGACAGGCTGTCACAAGAGGGGCTCATGAAAACTAGTCGAAAATGCAGCTGACCACTGTGGCCAGATCTCTTTCGCCGCTCCACCAAACTGGTGACCAGCCTCCGAAACAGAGCACGAAAAAATGGCTGCCCCAAAGGAATTTTTTCCCCTTTTTGAGCCTTTGGCCCAGAATGAATTTGATGCCGATCACGGAAACGGCAGGGCGAGCAGGGAAGCACCTTTCGCGCCCGCTCCATGTCCGAGCTGACGAATGGCGGGAACTCGCCAGTTGCTCAGATAGCTGTGAGGGTGGCGCGAACGTCCAGACTCATGATCGCACCAAGCGGCTGAGGGCACGAATTGACCATACACACCCAGGAGGTCATGTTGTGGCTGTCAGAGCCGGATCTCTTGCTGAAGTGGACCCAGTTCCCAAGTATTTGAGCGTTCACGTCATCTAACGCGGCAAAGACGCTAGTTGCTGCCGGCTCGCCAACCACCCGTGGCACTGCGTCGAATTCAATATGGCAGATCCGACCGCAATTGCTGTTTGACTAGAAGGTCTACATGGAATCGCTGTCCACCCCACCCACACCATCCATGCCCGACATGCCGCCACCCATTACCGGTAACCGATGTTGGGGATGTTGTAGCCGCAAACTGGGCCTGATCCGCTGCCAGCACCGCTCAGGGTAACACTTTTAGAATTCACAAATGCGTAACCTGAGGGTCCGAGCACCACGACCACGGTGAGTGCCACCAATTCCCTTTCTTTTTTCATCCCCCAAGACCTTTCACGGAAACTGCCAAGATAGATGGGCTCTGGCATCTCAATAATTCCAGGGGAAACTCCAATCTGCATCTCGGCGAGCACCAAGAGTGGTCGTTCGCTGCTACTGCTATCAACCGCGCAAATTCTTCTAGCCTCCAAATCATCTGGGGTGGTAGCATCTCGGCGTGGTCACATCAGTTAATTACTGAGGGGCGCAAAAATGGCGGATTTACTTAAACCCAGGAGCGTCTTTCGCTCAAAACGGCGTTCGAGACGAATGAGCGGCTCGGAGGCAAAGCGAAGTCTCGCCGTTTTGCCACGCCGGAAAACCGAAAGACGCCTAGCCTCCCCACTCCACTCTGAAAACTCCTCAAGACCGCTCTTGATCGGTATATTCGTGATGGTATTTGCACTTTTGCTCATGGCCTTTCTATTCGTCGTGGCACCAGATGTCAGCGCCACAACCATCAATGTGCTCTTAGGCATGCTGGCTCTGGGAACGGTCGCCCTCGCCTGGGTGTTCGCACTCTCCTGCGCCGTGAGAAGAGCGGTCTTTCGCGATGCCCGAGCGGCGTTTCTCGGAGTCGGAATCGTCCTGGTTGGCGGACTCGTGCCGACCACCCAGATGCTTGCCCTGCCATTATTGAGGCAGCAGCTAGTGATGCCCACTAACATCGAGGCGCTTGGAACCGCTGGCCACCTTGTCGGATATCTCCTTTTGGCCGTGCTGACTATCACTCCGGAATTGGCGACTGCGATTAAAGGCTGGACCGTGATTGTTGGCTCCGCAGTTGCAGTGGCACTCCTTTGGCTGCCACTGGATATGTTGCCATCCGTGGTTCAACATGTCTCGGTGCTTGCACCCTCTCCTGTTGCGTTCTCCCACAATGTCGCACCAGCGCTGGTCATTGGCGTCGCATGGCTGACGCTAGGAATTGTCCAGATAGTTGGCGGCATACGAGGTCGCGGCTCGTTAAACCTTTGGCTTGGAAACACGATGCTTGCGTGGGCCATGTCATACCTCTTTATCCCGCTTTGGGGGATGAGCATAACCTGGGCGGCTGTCACCGGCGCGTTCGAGCTACTCGCAATGCTCTTCGCGATCGCCGGAATCGACTTCGAACTCGAAGTTTCGTTTCAAGGCGTCATGCAAGAGCTGCGTGATTCGCTGGTATCGACCCGGCTTCTGTCCGCCAACAGAGAGATCGAGATCGGCTTTTCGCGCAAGCGCATGCATGACATACACAACATATTGTTCAGCGTCGAGGGTGCCACGAGCCTGCTCCAGAAACAGGCTTCACTTACTACGAGCCAAAGAAAAGTCGTCTCCAACATGCTTACTTCCCAGCTCGCATACCTCCAAGAGCTGATAGAGACGCCCCTACTCGCGGTCGCAAGCACTCTCGAGTCGGTCTGGACCGGAGCGCAAACCGGGATTGACGTCATGAAGTACCAGATTCCCGGTTGCACTCCTTCCGAGCTTTGCGACAAGAAACTCGCTGGATCCACAGAAGACAATTTCAGAGCAATTCGATTGGTTCTGAACCACATGATCCAGCTCTCCGACAAAGGTTCATTATCTGTGGAGTTCCACGACGAAGGCAGCCATATCTCGATAACCATATCGGTTCCACCGTCTGAAGCCAAAAATGACACCCGCCCAGATTTAGGCGACGATCTCCTTGAGCTCTACGCATCGGACTTGCTCCTTCGCCGCACCGGCGGAAAGGTAACGCTGAGAACGACTCCAGAAAGGAATGAGGTCCAGATTCTGCTGCCGGTTTTCACCGATTCGACTCCGGACACTAGGTCGGAGAGAAGCGAGAACCCCGTAGACAACGATCTCGCGGCATACCCGCACTCAGAACATCGGGACGCCGCGGTGGAGGAGAGCAACGAGCTGGAGGCCCAGCCGATCCATAAATTCTCCAAGCGCAGAATTCCGGCGAGTAAGGATCGCTCGCACAGCTTTAGAGCGGTATGAACTTTCGTCATGACGCGCGACGTAACTCATAAGGGTCGGGTCATAATATTCGATGACCACTCCCTGTTCTCCTACACCATTGACATCGCGCTCAGCCAACACGGCCTGGAAGTTCAAACATTTGACGTAGGACCGCAAACCACAGCTGATGACATAGTGTCAGCCGCCAAAAAGTTCGAGCCGGATGTAGTTGTTCTCGATCTGCACCTCGGTGCGGCCATTGAGAACGCTCGCTTTTTAATCCCCGAACTGTCCACCGAGTCGACGGAGGTAATCGTGGTCACCGGAGACAGGGACGAATTCCAAATCGCAGGGTGCATCTCGGACGGTGCAGCATGCGTTCTCGGCAAGGACATATCTTTCGAAGTATTTGTTTCAACCATCTTGCGCGTTCTCCACAAAGAGCCCGTGGTGCCCTTAGCTCGACGAGAGGAGCTGAAGCGCATGTGGCGGACATACGAGTCCTCAAAGCGGACTGCCCTGGAGCCTTTCACCCACCTGTCTCCCCGAGAACAGGAGGTACTTGCAGCCCTGGTAGCTGGCAAGTCGGCTAATACAATCGCAGATGAGCTCTACATGTCCGTATCAACCGTTCGCAGCCATATCCACTCAATCTTGAACAGACTTCAAGTCAACTCTCAGCTCGAAGCCGTCGCAAAGGCGCTTCACAGCCAGTGGGCGCCCACCAGATGCTGAGCTTTCGAAGACACAGGGCTTACCAGCAACAGTCAGCGATATGGAGCCTGCGATAGCTCAAACGTAGTCGAACGTCCAGAAGCCTCTTTTTCAAACCATAGGACATCCAGATCTGGACCAAGCTGCCTTACCCAGAAATGTATAATTCGTTCATTGGATCCCGCGCGTCTTTACCCGTTTTTCGTGGATGGAATCGGGTTCGCGCATGACAATGACAGGGGGTTTTGTCGTGCAGGAAGAAATTGCCTATGAACCTAGTCCAAACCCCAGGGTGCGTGAACAGGTGGAGTTGTATGAGATATCGGGAGGGACTGAGGGAAACACCCAGAGAGATACGGGGATTCCGGTCATCATTATTACTAGTCTCGGTGCGAAGTCCAACAAGCTGCGCAAGACTCCCGTCATCCGGGTGGAAGCAGACGGCATCTACGCCTTGGTGGCGTCCAGGGGCGGTGCTCCAAACAATCCTCAGTGGTACCACAACCTAATCGCGCATCCACATTCTGTGATGATCCAGGACGGACCTCAACGATTCGAGGTGACGGTCCGACTCACGGAAGGTGATGAGAGAGCCATTTGGTGGGAGCGGGCAGTAAGAACATTTCCCACCTACGGAGATTACCAGCAGAAAACAGACCGTGAAATTCCTGTACTCTTGGCCACCAGACTTTCTTGAGCTGCTGACCTTCGACCGATGACTGCACCTCGATGTTGGCGGGGGGCCCAGTACCTCTGGTCGACCAAGATCTGTCGAGAGGATTGTTCCATCGGCTTCTCCGACCGGTCTCGGCTCTAGGGCACTGGGATTCCTAGGATACCTGGATGATCTCCGTCGGGTAGCGATCAATCAGCATCGGCCCCTCTTTCGTTACGATGACCATGTACTCGATCCTCACAGTTGACTTTCCCGGAATTCCCGCACGACCCTCGACGGCAACCGCCATTCCTTCCTTCACCTCCTGGGGAAAGTCCAGAGACCACTGGCGATTTACAACAGGCTGCTCGTATTGGTGTAACCCGATGCCATGGCCGATCTCGATCGTCAGGAGTTCGGCCTCTTTTTCATAGCCAAGCTCTTTGGCGTCAGGAAAATGTCTCGCGGCAGCACTGGTTTCTCCACCAGGCACAAGTTCTCCGATGACGCCTAGCAGCCGGCCTTGAAGCTCCTCCATCCAGGCCTTTTCATCCTTCGTTGCTTGCCGACCGACCGTAAACGTCCTATATGAACAGGCGTTATAGCCCAGATAACTCGTCCCGCACACGTTGCCGAACAGCAGATCGCCAGGTGTAATGAACAGATTTGTTCCCTTGATACCCCGCTCATACGCAAGCGGTCCGGACCTGAACCCAGCCACTACCCTATCGGCACCAGCGCTGCTACCAGCTGATCGCCCGACCGCAGCCACCTCAGAATCAGTCATCCCGGCATGCATGCCTCTCGCAATGGCTGACCACATCCGATCCGTGATCGCACCGGCCATTCTAAGACAAGCAATTTCCTCGTTGGTCTTGATGGCCATAGCCTCTTGCATGATCTCCTCGCCACGCACGATACGGCCGCATACCTCTCCAAGCGCGGTCCACGCGAAGGAGTCAAACCCAGCCACGGCCAAGGTCTCATCTGAGAGGTGAAGCTTCTCAAGTTCGTTATGAACATCTTTCGCAAACTCTGTCGCCTCGAAAGTGCAAGCGGCCTTGCCAGGAATTCCCCGAAGCCAGCTTCTGGCAACACGCCATTCCCTGATCCATGGCGCCTCAGGCGGCGTGTTAACTACGTAGCCTGCATGGGCAAAGACTACGGGTTCTGACTCGGCCGGAAAGAGCACGTACCAGAGGTCTGGGGCGAACTCCGGTCCACGCAAACCAGTCAGATACCTGCAGTACTCGCTCCCACTTGCAAGAATCGCGGTTATCCCGTTCTCCTTGAGCGTCACTCTTGCCCGATCCATCCGCTGCCGCCGTAGCTCAGCCGGATCAATCCTGTGCTGCCAGTCGACCGAGCCGGGCCCAAACGTCAGTGGAGGCAGATATGGAATAGGACTTCTAAAGGCATCCTGTGTCATTGAATTTCCTCCCCAAATTTTCGGGCCTTGCCGTGTCGGCACAAGCTGGCAATTTATCGATGTTTCCAGGCCTCGCCGTGTCCCAGCCTTGCTAGCCCGAGACTTGCACATTTACGAAGCTACCACTAAAACTCGCTCCGAGTCATGCTTATCTGCGCACAAGACGAATCTAAAACTGTGTTTCTCGACACTGAAACCAAAACCCTGACGTAGTAGCTATAGCGAAGTCCGTCCAGTCGCAGCCGGCCTGCTAATTCCCCTGGTGCCGGCGAGGCAACTGTAATAGGCTCGTCGAACGGAGAGCAATCCCCCGCCACCGCGGCAGCGAGGTTTCCATCAGATCTCTCCCGCGCTTGACAGAAGGAGTTGACATGAGGTTGATCGCGATAGAAGAACATGTACGAACTCATAGCCTGCGCCCCCTAGCATCAGAGACTAGCGCTGGCCAGCATACGGGACAAGCGAACCCGATGTCTGAGCGGATAGCCAGACTCGATGAGATAGGACCGGTGAGACTGGCAGAGATGGACGCTGCGGGGATCGAAATCCAGGTTCTCTCTCAAACGGCCAGTGCACGCCTAGACCCCAACAGAGAGATCGAATCAGCAGTCAAAGCAAACGATGAACTCGCTGCAGCTATCTCGGCCCACTCTGATAGGTTTTCGGGCTTTGCGGTACTGCCGCTCGCTGACCCTGACGCGTCGGCTCAAGAGCTTGAACGAACGGTAACGGTACTCGGATTCAAGGGAGCTCTCATAAACGGCATGCAACAGGGGCTATTTCTCGACGATCGCAGGTACTGGCCTATCTTTGCTGCTGCCGAACGCCTTTCAGTTCCGATATACCTGCACCCTGCAGAGCCGCCGGCGGCCGTAAGAAACGCCTATTACACGGGACTTGAGCCATCGATTGCTCAGGCGCTTGCAACTTCCGCCTGGGGTTGGCACGTAGAGACTGGTCTCCACGCACTACGCCTAATAGTCGGCGGGATATTCGACCGTTTCCCAGCGCTTCAGATAATTATCGGCCATATGGGTGAGGCCATTCCATTCATGCTTGCACGCGCTTCTCGAAACGTGGAAGGAGCAGCGAAGCTTGAGCGTCCCCTCGCTGACTACTTCCTCAAGAACTTCTATATCACCACAAGTGGCATGTTCGCAGTCCAGCCCTTGCTCTGCCTTCTCCTCGTCGTGGGTGCAGACCGCATAATCTTTTCAGTCGACTACCCCTACAGCTCTAGCCAAGAAGCCCGAGAGTTCATTGAATCCGCTCCCATAAGCACCACAGACCGAGAAAAGATCGCTCATCTGAATGCTGAGCGGCTGCTCGGACTGTGAGGTGGAAATGGCAACAGTCACAATAAACGGCACACCTCATGAAATAAGAGCAGCTGCCAACAGGAAACTGCTCGGCTTCCTCAGGAGCAGCCTTGGCCTTTTGGGAGCGAAGCCGGGCTGCGGGGAGGGAGAGTGCGGAGCCTGCACCGTTCTAATAGACGGAAAACCTGCGTTAGCGTGTCAGACTTCTCTTTCCGACATAACTGGACGCACAATCATCACGATCGAGGGTCTAGCAACATTAGATGGGCTTCATCCTATACAGCGGGCACTGATCGACGAACGCGCATCACAGTGCGGGTACTGTACGCCAGGCATGGCACTTCGCGCTGCAGCACTATTGTCTGAAAACCCAACTCCAGATGACAACCAGATCGTCGCCGCCATGAACACAAACGTGTGCCGTTGCGGCTGCTATCTGCGCCTTGTCCGTGCGATTCACAGAGCAAGCGCCGGGACCCACCTCTCTGACAATCGACTGGATTACCATTACCAATCGAAACTTGGTGAAAATACTCTTGCCCGTCCAAATCACCCCTGGGATCTCTCAAGGCCAGAAGAACGCGATTGGTTCAACATTCTCGGAGAGGGATTGGTCGTCGTCTGGCCACCATCCCCCGAGGGGGCTCGCACCTGGCCGAGAACGGGAGGCGCCTGGCTTCATATCGGCCCAAACGGGCACGTAACCGCCTTCACCGGCAAGGTTGACGTCGGACAGGATAACTATAGCGCATTCCGCCTCATAGTCGCAGAAGAGCTATGTGTAGCCTTCAACCAGGTTGAAGCCATCCTAGGGGATACCGACCTGTGCCCGTGGGACATCGGCACTTTCGGCAGCAGGTCGATGCCGGACTCCGGGGAAGCGCTTCGGCGAGCAGCGGCAGGAGGGCGCGCGATCCTCGTTGCTCTCGCTGCAAAGCGCTGGAGCATCAATGAACGGGAGTTGTCAGCAGCAAATGGTGAGGTCACTGGCGGACCAAGCGGAGAGCGCCTCGGGTACGGCGACCTTGTCAGGAGCAGGCGACAGCTGGAAGTGCTCGATGCAGAACCTGAACTGCGTCCGTCAAATACCTGGACGCTCGTAGGAGCTGAAGGGCACCTCCCAGAACGCCAGGACGCAGTGACCGGCGCCCGACGCTTTGTTTCGGACTTCGAGTTGCCCGGAATGCTACACGGAGCTGTCCTTCGGCCACCGATAATCGGTGGAACGCTTAGTGCAGTTGACATCGACGAAGCAAGTAGTCTGCCCGGCGCTAACGTTATCCGCGAGGGTACGTTTATCGGAGCCGTCGCCGAAGACCCCATCACGGCAAGGCGTGCCGTTGCTTCGATCCATGCCACATGGAAAGACCCAACACCCGGCCCGGATGACGTCATCGCATATCTTCGCGCTCATCCGAAATCGGGCCAGGGATGGGAAAACGCTCTTGACGAAAGTGTGGGAGATGTCGAACAAGCACTTTCCTCTGCACCGAGCGTGGTGGAAGCCTCTTACAGAACTGCCTTCATCGCACATGTTCCACTTGAAACCAGGTCGGCGATGGCAAAATGGGAAAATGAGAGAGTGACCATCTGGGTCGGCACACAGGTTCCTTTCGGAGTGCGCAGGCAGGCAGCAATTGAACTTGGCATCGACGAAGCGGACGTCCGAGTCATCGTTCCCCCCACCGGGGGCGGATTTGGAGGAAAACATGCTGGCGAGGTTGCCATTGAAGCTGCAAAGCTAGCGCGAAATGCCAATCGGCCCGTGAAGGTGCACTGGAACCGAGAGGAGGAG
>JAJZIP010000128.1 GCA_021810525.1 Actinomycetes bacterium
GTCACAAACCCTTCCTGGGCTAATCGGTGAAGAGTCTTCGGAAAACACGAACGATGCCGGCATAGCTCCGCTGACCGCCAATGGAAAGACCACCAAACCTCGGAAGCGGGACTTGCTGTTTGACGCGATGGCGGAGGCTTGCGGACACGATCTCACTCAGTTGACTAAATCGAGTGCCGCAGCGATTGCGAAGGCCACGTCCGAAATTCGTCCAATTTGCAAAACACCCGATGAGGTCTGGGAAAAGGCCGCAATTTACAAGAAGCTGCACCCCGACTGGGTGTTGACACCTTCGGCGCTGGCAAAGTACTGGAGTTCGCTAAAACCGGAACAAGTTAACAACCAGGGTTCGGAAAAGTATCGGATGCACAGGGAATTCCAGGCTGAAATCCTGGCGAAACTAGCAAGAGAGAAC
The DNA here is from genome assembly GCA_021810525.1 of Actinomycetes bacterium. GTDB lineage: Bacteria > Actinomycetota > Acidimicrobiia > Acidimicrobiales > Acidimicrobiaceae > SCQM01. The sequence goes on from JAJZIP010000128.1 coordinate 416, forward strand.
CCGAATCTGTCTGTGGATGCCTTCAGATTGCCGTTGTTGGCCGAAACCACGGAAGAGGGAGGATTCTCTACCCCAATTCATAAACCCGGCCCAGAACGGCCTTCAGGGCCCTCTCGGACCGAACACACGTTCGAGGAATCTGGCGAAGACGATGAAATCGACAACTTCGAGGATTATGAGGATCACGATAAATACGATTCGGATGCCAGGGGAGACGGATGCGATTGGGGAGACGGCGATGATGCGTAAGCGCACCGACCCGATCCACATGGCCACCGTGTTCTATTGCAACCAATGTGATATTTGGGGTCACCCATTGCGAGCCCTGTGGCTGAGCAGAAACCTAATCCTGGCAGAATTCGACGGCTGCGAGCACACTGCCGTATGGAGAATCGTCGACAGAGACCAACAGCCCGCCTGGGTGCTTTGTCAAGCCACGACCAAGAGGGGCTCACCCTGCAAGAAAGCATCCGTGGACGGGATTTTCTGCTCGGTTCACGCTGCCCAACTAAACAGACAAGTAAAATCCCATGAAGGCTAATAACACAATGGCAGTCAAATGAATGTTGAAAATGTGCTACAGTCGTAGGTACATTGCATTTTGGGGAGGTTTGCAGCATTGCCAGAGAATATAGAGGTGCCAATCAGTGACCTTCTTCTAGACAGTGAGAACGCGCGCTTGCTAAATCCGGGCACCGACCAGCAAGCGACCGCTTTATCCCTTGCGGGCGATCAGGGTGAGAAGCTGATTCGGATGGCCCGTGATATCCTCACCTTTGGTACTGATCCGCTGTCACTGCCAGCAGTAATCGCTACGGGTGACACCTACAAACGATACAAGGTATTAGAAGGGAACAGGCGTGTTCTTGCACTGAAAGCACTCGAAACTCCATCGCTGATCTCAGCCGCTCTTGGTCCTCAACTCACCAAGCAGCTTGAGACACTATCCTCTGCCTACGCTGCGAACCCCAGGAATTCGATTCCCTGCATTTTGTTCGTCGACGAGACAGAGGCACGTCACTGGATCGAGCTGCGACACACCGGGCAAAATCAAGGAGTCGGCCTAGTGGAGTGGGACTCAGACGCCAAAGATCGATACGAAGCGCGCCACTCAGGATTACGAAGCACTACCGGTCAACTCGTAGACTTTGTCGAGAAGTTCCATCTTCTCGACGATATTGCTAAGCAAAGTGACCAAAAGATTACCACGAACGTTCAACGTCTTCTCACCTCGCCAATTGTTCGGGATAAGTTGGGAATCTCGATCAAAAGCGGCAGAGTTTATTCGCACTTCCCCTTTGAAGAGATACGTAAACCAATCGCAAAAGTCTTTGAGGATTTAAAGTCTGGTCGCATAAGCGTACCCAACTTATACAAGGCCACTGACCGAGCCGACTATGCAAATAGCCTTCACCCTGATGTTCTTCCCGATGAGTCCAAACGGCTCTCAGAAGCCATCCCAATAGATGACTTAAAACCTGCAGCGGAGATAAACACAAAGGTTGTGACGCTCAAGAAGACAGTGAAACAAATTCCTCCACGACCGGCCCAACGAACTTCAGTCATCGCCAGGACATCTCAATTAAACGTCACAGAGCCAAGGATCAATACTATCTACTCTGAACTCCTCAGTCTTAGTGCTGATCAGTATGCTAACGCCAGTTCCGTACTGCTTCGAGTATTCATTGAACTAAGCATCGATCATTACATCACGACAAATCAGCTAATGCTGGAGGACGTTCGAAGGAATACCCCTCTCGCTAAACGAATAAAAATTGTCTCTGCCCATATGCTAGCCCAGGGCGAGATCCCGGCTCAACTCGATAGCGCTATGCAAAGAGTAGCTAATTCGAAAGTCGTGCTGGCTGCCTCCACATCCAATTTCAATCAGTATGTACACAACAAGTATGTCTTCCCAAAGCCTTCAGAGATAAGACTTGCTTGGGACGAACTACAACCTTTCATCGAAAAGATCTGGCCATAGTATGTCCACACCAAAAATTACTCCATACCCGTCGCCGCTTAGATACCCGGGCGGCAAAGGGAAGATTAGCAACTTTATGCGGATGGTATTCATAAAGAACGGATTGACTGGCGTGGAATATATTGAACCCTACGCAGGGGGTGCCAGTGTCGGACTATCTCTGCTATTCGAGGAATATGCCTCGCACATACACATAAATGACATCAATAGATCAGTCTACGCGTTTTGGAAAGCGGTCCTAGAATCACCGGACGAGCTGTGCAACCTTATTGCTAGCGCCAAACTCGAAATTCAAGAATGGGAACGCCAACGCGCAATTCAGGAAGATAAGAGTGCTGAACAACTCGATCTTGCGTTTTCTACTTTCTATCTCAACCGGACAACTCGTTCGGGCATTCTCCGCGGTGGTGTAATCGGCGGCAAGAAGCAGGAAGGAACTTGGAAGCTTGATGCAAGATTCAACAAACCCAACCTTATCAGGCGCATTCAGAAGATCGCCCGATTTGCTAGCCGCATCACAGTGTCAAACATTGATGCCGCCCACCTTATAGCGGACTTTACACATAAACAGAATACTCCTAGTTTTTTATACCTAGATCCGCCCTACTATGCGAAAGGGCAGGACTTATATCAAAACTTTTACACACCTGAAGATCACAAAGCGATAGCGAAATTGGTATCAAAGGTTCGCGTTCCTTGGATCGTATCGTACGACGCCGTTACCCCGATTGCCGAAATGTATCGAGACTATTCCGTGATTGAGTACGGACTCAAATATAGCGCTTCAAGGCATTATTCTGGCAACGAGCTCATGTTCTTTAGCCATGACCTGCTGGCACCAAGTGCTGTTAACCCTACCAGTGTCAGAACCACGGATGTGAACCGACTGAAGTTAGCTGGGCTGACGGAGCCCGCTACCTGTCGGCGCCATCAACCGTTTCAATAATATTGTGCTACAATTGTAGATACAATATATCCCATGGAGGTTTAGGCATGCCAACTATTGGAATTCGCGAACTATCGAATAACACAAGTTCTGTCGTGGAAGAAGTCTCCCGTAGCGGACGTCCAATGCTAGTTACAAAAAATGGCAAGCCAGTCGCTGCCTTGGTTGCAGTAGATGAGGATGCTTTGCTCGACTATGTCCTGGCGACCAGTCCTGAATATGTGCGCTCAATAAACTTGGCACAGTCTGAAATTGCCCAAGGAGATCGAGGTCGTGATCTCGAAGAAGTACTAGCCGAACTCAACGCGGAGGAATAGTTCTGTTCCGCTTGGTAACCATTGCAAAACGAGGCGAGCGAGACTTGGCAGCGGTTCCCGTTCAGGAACGTAAAAAAATAATTGACGGACTGCGACAACTTGGTGAAGAAAGTCCCAATGTCGACGTGAAGGCTTTAGCTGGCCATGCAGGTTGGTACCGACTTCGGGTCGGCAACTGGCGAGTACTCTACTTCTCGGATGACCAGGGCGTGATAATAGAGCGGATTGTTAACAGGCGAGATTTGGAACGGTCGGTACGTAACCTACCGTAAATCCTTTCTGAGATTTGTCAGTGAGAAGGATTTCAGGCCATGGCGCACCGCCCGAAATTCCGTCGGTTTTTGTAGCGAAAGGTGATGCTGATGGGACATACAGAAAATGAGATTGAGGAAGCTGCGAGTCGTTTTGAGAAACTTACCGACGAGCTTGATCCGGCAACCGCTGAAGTCGAGAAGATAGACGATCTTCGGGAGGTTGCAGCAGCGTCGGAGGCGATGCATGCAGACGAAGTACGACTTAGGGAAGCTGTTGATGTTGCAAGAGCGCACGGCAGGTCATGGAACCACATTGCAGTGGCACTAGGGGTATCTAGGCAAGCAGCTCGCCAGCGGTTTTCCCACTCTGAAAAACGCACCAGCGTGTCTTAAATGGAATCAATTACTGAGTGGTGCCACTAAAGACGATTAGGCCGACACTTCAGCGAGTCGCTCTACATCAACCCCACCAGAGTGGATATTTATATTGAGATCGATCCCCAGCTTCTGTGATAGCCGCATTAGTGTTTCGATAGTTGGGTTGTCGCTTCCAGATTCCAGCCTGGCAATGGCTGGCTGGTGCATCCCAAGCCGTCTTCCAAGCTCTGTCTGGGAAATGCCTTCTGTAGCGCGATACTCAACAACTCGAATTGCTACTGCGCGTGCTAGCGCTGTCCGCTCCCACTCTCTACGAAATTCTGGGTTTTCTAAGGCAACTGCTAACGATTCGCCCGCTGTCCTTAATCCCTTTGTTTCCATCATTCATCCCCTTGTCTTAGGTTGACTCTTCGCTGCTAAGCCGCTCCTCAGCTAAAGCCACGCTTCGCTGGAAACCACGGGGACTCACCGAGGCTTCTGGCCCAACAGCTCCTATTGTGAAAATATTTAGTCCTGTACGTTTGTAAAACAAACGCCATCTGCTGCGTCCTTGTCGTGGGCGCAACTCCCTTAATCCACCCATTCCTTGGATAGCACTTTGATGTGGGTAAGGCAGTCTGTCACCTAGAACGACCAACTTTTCAATCACAGCTCTTGCTGCTAGTTGTTCGCTTGGTGGAAGCTCGGTAAGTTCTAACTCAACCTCGCTCCCCCATACAACGTCAGCCACTCCCTCCCCTCACATTCTCTTGTCTTGTCTTTAGTATAATACTGGTGTTATAGCACTTCATCCTTCTAACCCCTTTTTCGATGGACTGTGGATCCTTCGCTACCCCTCGGTCATGGCCACCCATTTCCGCTGGAATGCCACCAATACTTCTGTACGCTCCTTGGATGTCAAAACTCCAGCAAATGGCGAGCTGCTCCTCATGTCTATGGCATGCTGCTCATGAGATAGCATGAGGTCATACAGGGCCGTTAATCCCTCATCTGAGGCCAGCGCATCATCTAAAAGCTTGACCCATTCTGCAAGATAGATGTCATAGGGACGCTCGTTGAAAACCAGATAAGCCCAATCCCTAGCGTCTTGCAGGTAGAATCGCCGATCAGGTGACCGAGATAGTTTCGCTTGAATGGCTTGGAAAAGTGCCAAGCTTTTTGCATCTTGTCGCTGAAGCATGTTCTCGCCCTAATCTGCCGAGTGTTGTGACTATCCTCCCAGACGGCCACATACATTCCCGCTTAAACTTTAGTTCCCACTCGAAGTCGGGCAATACGGCTGCCCGTTTTGCACGGCACATGATATTCCAACCAAGTACCTCGTAGGCATTGCAGAACTCGTATAAGGCGATCCGGTGATGGTTTCTGTTTTAGTAACTGGCACCGAAGATGTAACCGAACCATTGACTGTAGTGACCTTGTTATAGCTCACAGTGGCGCTCCAAGAGGGAACTAGAACGAGCTGCACCGACTGCTGAGCTACTGCCCACTGGTCGAAGGTCGTTGTCGGTAAGATTCCAGGATTGACGTTGCAGATATCTTGACCGGAGAAGAAGTTGGCATACTCCCAAGGTGATCCCGAATAGTCAGGGAATGACGGACTTGTCGGAGGTATCAACGGTGTAGTTGGAGTGGAGCAGAACGAACCGTCAACTATCTGCCCAGTTGTCGTGTTCTCTATTTCCGGCTGAACTCCAAGCAGCGTTTCATTACTGAGATGGATATTCCTGTCGGTAACCGTGGTTACCACAGAAACGACGCTGGTGTTGTATCCCACAATCTGCCAAACGTAATAGGTATAGGTCTGCCAATGGCTCGTGTTGATCCAATACTGGTAACTCTGCCAATGCGAAGTGTTTACCCAATACTGGTAACTCTGCCAATGGCTCGTGTTGACCCAATAGGAATAGGATTGCCAGTGGGCTGTGGAAATCCAGTGATAGTCTGAAGCCCAGTGAGCGGTGGATACCCAATAACTCCATGGCTCCCAGTATCCGCCACTGACCCAATATCTATTCCACTGGTACGACACGGTAGGAATCCACTGACATACATTTATATAAGATCCACCACTCCCCCATTGTCCCCCATATCCACCAACATAGTTGTTGCCACAGGAATAGTAACCGCCGTAGATAGTGGTCTCACCCCAAGCCCAGTGTCCGGTAGCGACCCAAGTCTGGCCTGTGGCCCAATATCCAGTCTCAGCCCACCAGGTATGCAATTGCCAATATCCGCTATTGACCCAGTATTGCCCAGTCGCCCAGTAACCGCTTGAAACCCAGTATTGCCCAGTCGCCCAGTAACCGCTTGAAACCCAGTATTGCCCAGTCGCCCAGTAACCGCTTGAAACCCACTGCTGGCCTTGGTATGCAACATTTCCATAAACCGGCGTAATAACTGTTTCGTTCGATGTCTTAGTGCTTACCACCTGACTCGGAATATGGCCTGATCCTCCAGCTTGAGGGACAACGTTGTATTCAGTTGGTGTATTCACCCACATGGCATTATTTGGAAACATGGAAGCGCCCTGAATTCCAGGGCCACTTCCATTTAAGTTCAGAGTTGCTGCATAAGCAGTTGGTGACAAAACTAGAACCACAAAAAAGACGAAAGATAAACCCCCAATAGGCAGTAAATGCCACAGACGATTACCCCGTCGATTCTTATTATCTAAGTTACCTCTGCCCATTGCCATCTCTTTCTGCCATTAGTTCCGACTAATGCTCGTGGTGCGTACATCTATACATATGCACGAGCCTCAAATCACCTAGTGGAATGCGGCACATGAAGCAGTGCCCTTGTCATACATCGTCGGAGTGGAGGATGTGCTGGGGGAAGTCGAGAACATGTTTTTCCCCGCGAACACCGTTGAAGGCCCAGCCGTCATGACAAAACCCATTCCTTTGACAGAGACAGGCTTGTTATTGACTATGTATGCTGCAGCACTTGGTGTACAAATGGCTGGAAGATTGACTCCGCTTACAGCAAGAGTTCCAGTCGGAGCAGCTCTAAATTCCAAGATGCTGGGATAAACCAGGTCACCCCCGCTGGACGTGGTGTCTCCATATTGATGGCTAGAACCGTTACTCAGCGTATTTAGAGAAGAGGCATTGACGGAAATTGGAGCAACGTTCATCAGCTTGCTTCCTGGGAATAGCCTTTGAAAATAAGGGTAGAAAAAACCAATGGCGCTACTCTTGAGTGCCATGGTACCAACAGCAGTTGCCGATCCTGGCCCCCCAACATATACCCAACCTGATCCCGCTACCGCTGAAGATTGAGCCGACGAACTAGACGGCCCTCCTAACTTTGCATCCATCCAGTCTGTGGGATTCGCCAACCCTGCTGCATATGCCGGATCAGCCTTAGCAAGAGCCAGCTCACCTTCAGGTAGGAGTCCAAGATGATGCGGCAACACGAACTCCGTCTTGGCTGCATTGAAACCCACAGGTGCATTTACAGGTACCGTGGTTGTCGAGCTAACAGTGGTTGAACCAGCACTAGTTGAATGACCCGCGCTGGCCACCTCCGTACTTTTGCTCGTACCACATGCAGCTAGGCTCAGCCCCGCAAAACCTGCTACTGTAAGTAGTTTGATTGTTGCTTTCATTTCAAATTCTCCCTAAGTAAGAAATCTTCCTGCTTGATATGTGATATGTATGCACGATCCTCAAATCACCTAGTGGAATGCCCCACATGAAGTGGTGCCCTTGTCATAGAAGATTGGCCCAGACTTTGGTGGTGTCGACGAATTAGATACCAAGCCTGCGGCGGCAAATACAGTAAAAGGTCCTGCGGTTATCGACTGAAGTCCATTGCTAGCGTTTACAACTTTGTTGTTCGCTATGTATGCTTCCGGTTCCGGAACACAGAATGCACCTAGCTTCCCGTTGCTTAGGGTAAACATCCCCGCTGGCGCTGCTTCAATCTCCAAACTACTTGGGGCCACCAACTGGGGAGAGGAGGAAGTCGTAAACACGCTAGACCTCGGTGAAACATGATTAAGCGAAATATGATTTATAAGCACTGAGGTGGTATGAACCACCGGTTTTCCAAGTGAAAGCTCACCGTTATTAAGTGTTATTACAAAAGATTTTCCGGCTCCAACCTCGGCCCCAGTCAACCCACCTATTAAGCCTATGTAGAAGCCCATTTTCACAGTCTTTGTGCCTACTTGAGTGGGCATTTGCATCCAATCATTAGGATTCGCCAACCCTTTCGCATAAGTAGGGTTAGCCTTAGCAAGTGCCAACTCACTAGCTGGCAAGAGTCCGAGATGGTGAGGGAGTACAAACTCCGTCTTAGTGGAATTGAAACCGTAAGTACTGATACCCAAAGAGGAAGTGCCTACGGTAGGGCTTGCTGATGAAGATCCTGCAATTCCACATGCAGCAAGGCTCAGCCCTGCAAAACCTGCTACTGTAAGTAGTTTGATCGTTACTTTCATTTCAATTCGTTCCTTTATGTAAGAAGTTTTCTTACTAAATATGTATGCACCCAAAACAGATGTCTGGTCTTCCCTATAAACCTTTGTTGTATGTCACTCTGTTGATACTGTGAGTCGCTTCCATAACGTCTTGCTAACTTTTCCCATAACCTCGGCCAGAACCTTTTGAATCCCCCTTACCAGACCTTTTGTCATTTTCATCACTAGAGGATTTACCGCCTTGCTCTGCCGCATCGATGGCAATCTGCCTTAGCCTGTGCATCCGTTCCGCTTCGGCTAGAGTCTCCTCACTGGGGATATAGATTTCACCATCATCAATCTTGATTGCTTTAGTGATGTTGAATAATTCAACGAAGTGTTCACGACTAACAACATCGCCAAGCTCTACTATCAATTTCTGCCTTCTCTTCTCATCAACCTTCCACGCACCATCAGTGGACTTGTAGAAAAACCCACGATGATATTCCCGCTCATTTGTAGTGACTGGTGTGAGAAAAA
>JAJZIP010000129.1 GCA_021810525.1 Actinomycetes bacterium
GTCGGGCTGCTTTCTCCATCCAGGTCTTGGCATACCAACATAATAACACACTTGTAACACTAAGTAAACGGTATTGGGCTAGAACCCAGTAGGCTGCCGTGGCATGTTATCTTCGAGTCGTTAAAGTGGGTCCGGGTTCTTGGATGTCTCGAGGCTCCGTGAGCCTTAAGCTCTCCGCTCTGGCTCAGGAATGAGCAGGGACAAGGATCCCGCGCCCGTGAAGGCGGCCAGCATCGAGGTCGGCGATGGCATCAATTGCCGCTTCGAGTGGGTAGATCTGGGTGTGCAGAGTCACCCTGCCCTGAGCCGTCAGCGTCATGAGTTCGGTGAGATCGTTATAAGTGCCCACCAAGTTGCCGATGAAATTGATCTCGTTGGAGATTATGTCGATAGCGGGAAGCTGGAGCATTCCTCCGTATCCGATGACGAAGTAGCTTCCGGCCTGGCGGAGCATTGAGATTCCGTCGCCGAAAGCGGTCCCTTCTCCAACGAAATCGATAACGGCCTCACACCCGCTTCCATTGGTGATTTCTTTCACACGGGAAATCTCGGTTCCGTCCGCCAGGACAGTCAGATCCGCGCCACATCCTCGGGCGAGCTCGAGGCTGGCTTCGGACTTGTCGACTACGATCACCGTCGCTGAGGTGAGTGCCTTGAGCGACTGGATCCCGATGTGTCCGAGCCCACCTGCACCGAGTACCACCGCATATGTGCCAGGAAAGAGGAGATTGACCGCCTTCTTGATTGCATGGTAGGCGGTCAGCCCGGCATCGGCCAGTGCCGCGACATCCTGTGGTTGCACTTTGGGGTCGAGCTTGACTACAGATCGGGCGCCAGTCTTGAGGAACTCTGCGAATCCCCCATCAGTGTCTATTCCCGGGAACGCGTTGTTGGAACAGTGCATGTCGTCGCCGGCACGGCATGAACGGCAGAAGCCACACGTTATGAGAGGGTGTACGATTACGGTGTCCCCGACCGCCAGGTGCTCGACGGCAGAGCCGACCTCCTCTATCCAGCCCGCGTTCTCATGCCCTAAGGTGTATGGTAGAGCGACATGGCTCTTCTCTTTCCACTGGCCCTCGATTATGTGGAGATCGGTGCGACAGAGTCCGGCTCCGCCGATCCGGACTATCACGTCCAGCGGTCCAGTTATCTCTGGGTCCGGTATTTCTTCGATAACGGGATGCTGCCCGTACTCATGTAGTCGGACTGCCTTCATCCGGGACCTCACTCCTTTTTAACTAGGGTGTAACGGACTGTCTGTACCCGGATCAATCCGTCGCGAAAGATGAAAGTATCTATGCCGTCCTCCGTTCGAGTGTTGATCGCGTCCGCCTTCCATTCCAGCAGCAAGACATCGTCAGCAAAGACCTGCGTTGGAAGCTCCCATTTAGCATGGGGAAGATCAGCTAAGAGCTGCACGAAACCTTCCCTGACGCCCTCCTTTCCACGTTTCACACCTGAAGGGGTGATGAAAAGAGCGTCATCGCTATAGTCGGAAACGATCCCCTCGATGTCTTCAGCACCGAGAGCTTGACCGTGGTGGGCGAATACCTCCTGAGGCGTTCGTGACATCACAAAACCTCCTTCCGCGACGCCTTGTTCAAAACGAGGGCCGCTGCTTTTTTCTGCCAACCCGCAAGGCCGAAGTTGCTGCTTGGCGAGCCAGCGTTAACAATGTCAAAGCATGCGAAGCCTATTCAAGAAGGCTTCTCAGCATCCACGCAGCCTTCTCGTGGGTTCGTTTCCGCTCGGAGAGCAGACCGCCATAGGTTGGTCCCCTGCCTCCAAGACCAATGGAAGGCAGGCATAGGCGGCGTGAACTACGGTCTGGTTGTCGTCGACCAGTCGACGGATCATCTCCGTCGCATTGGGGTGACCGACATCCTCTAGGATGACGGTCAGTTCGCTGAACTGCCGGTAACTGCCGGGGACTGGTTGGCCGAGAGAGCGGATTCGTTCCGCGATTACGTCGACCGCGAGTGCCAGTTCAGTGTATTGCTTCTCGAGGAGAAGGTGGAGCGTGCTGAACATCGGGCCAACGACGTTCCAGTGGTAGTTGTGCGTCTTGAGATACAACGTGTAGGTGTCCGCAAGCAGCTTTGAGGATTCTCCGGCAACCCGCTTGCGGTGCTGCTCGTCGACTCCGATTTCGATAGTTTCCAACTGACTACCTGTCTTTAGCCGATTGGGCAAAATCATAGCTCATAGATATGGCTGAGGAACACCGCGGAATTACGGTGTTACAACTGTCAATTGATTCCCAAATGACTCGAGCCAAACCTCTGCCGGACTGCCATTAGGAGGCCGTTATTCGTGGACCGGCAGGCGTTAGTTGGCTGCCGACCGAGGATCAGAGCTTTCTGAGCTTCACTGCTGTTCCATAGGCGCATATCTCTGACCAATCTCCACCCATCTCGGAGGTGTCAAAGCGCATGGCGACGACTGCGTCTCCCCCTTTGGCTTCGGTCTCTTCGATCAAACGATCGATCACTTCTTGGCGGCTGTTGACCAGGTTCTTGGTCATGCCCTTTAGTTCACCGCCAACAATCGATTTGAAAGCCGCTCCGATCTGGGACCCTAGGTTTCGGCTTCTAACCGTGAGGCCAAATACTTCGCCCAGAACCTCGGTAATTTCAAAGCCGGGTATGTCGTTCATCGTGGAAATAAGCACCTATCCCCCCGCATCTTTTGGGTATATTCACACTGAGCGTATAGGCGAGCGAAACTGGTGTCAAGGTCTCGAGTCGTATCCCCGTACCTAAGTGGCATCTGTGCGATGAGCAGCATCATCTGTTGTAGTGGCTCTGGCGTGAACTGGCTTTTCCGTGTCGGCTGTGGCTGCAATATGTAATCGAAGCTTGGCTTTCATGTCTTTGGCAATCTCTCGCAAGTGAGAGAGTTCGATCCGATTCAGGTGGAGTTTGAGACTGTATTTCTTGTCGACTCTGGGGTCCTACTATGCGGTCGGTCTCATCGTGAGTACAGCAGCCCCTGTGAAGCGATCATTGGCAAGATCAGATAGAGCTCTGTCCGCTAGTTCGAAAGGGTAGACGACCGTAGTGACCTTGATCGGGATTCGAGCTGCCAGCTCGAGGAATTCCGTTCCGTCTTTTCTCGTATTGGCCGTGACGCTCCGCAGGTTCTTTTCTTGGAAGACGTGCCGGTCATAGGAGAGCGAAGGTATGTCGGTCAGATGTATTCCTGCAATGGCAAGTGTGCCGCCACGATCGAGCGCTTCCATTATCTGCGGGACCAGCGATCCGACAGGCGCAAAAAGAATCGCCGAGTCCAGCGGTTCTGGTGGATACTCTCCGACGTCGACTGCCGAGGAGGCTCCCATTTGCAAAGCCAACTTCCGGGCCTCTTCCGACCTGGTCACCACGTGGACTCTGGCACCTTGGTATAGGGCGATCTGGATTGACAGGTGAGCTGAAGCTCCGAAACCATATATCCCTAAGCGGCCGCCATCAGGCAGCGCCGAACGGCGCAGGGCACGGTACCCGATGATTCCCGAGCATAGAAGCGGAGCCGCGGTTTCGTCTGAGAACTCACCGGGGATAGGATAGGCATAGTCTTCGTCGACTACGGCATACTCTGCGAACCCCCCATCCTCGTCCCAGCCCGTGAAAAGGGGAGAGATGCACAGATTCTCGGAACCGCTTTTGCAGTGAGAACAAATCCCGCATGTCCTTCTCAGCCATGCGATTCCAATGCGGTCTCCGAGAGAAAATCTTGCGGAGCTGCTTCCCATGGCCTCGACGACGCCAATGACTTCGTGGCCAGGGATCACTCCTCTTCGTTTTGGCACGAGGTCGCCCTCCGCCAGATGGAGATCCGTTCTGCAAACGCCGCAGGTGAGCACCTTCACGAGCACCTGTCTGGGCCCAGGCTCTGGAGCCTCCCTTTCCACGAGTTCAATGGGGTGAGTATCGATCGGTCCAGGATCCTTCACTTTCCAGGCGCGCATGTCTCTTCCTCCTTCGACGAGTTGAGCTGACGCGGGTTCGAGGGAATTAATTCCGACGTTTCATTGAACCGGTATGACTCCATCCTAGGCCGAACTTACTTTCGAAATTACGGGTTACACCATATCTGATCAGGTAACTCATCAGAAATCAGACTTGTTTTTCTGCCTACCTGGGCCAAGGGTAGTTGGAATCGGTGCTCCAATCAGCTCAAATGCTCTGCGTTGTGTAGGAGTTGGAAGAGAAAGCTTTTCAATCTTTACGCCTTTGGCAAAGACAATCGTATTGCGGGTAAGAGTGGAAAGATGATTCAGCAGGGTTGCAAAGTTGTGAAGTACCTGGCCATCTTCTTTGGTCTTGGTGGCATCTTTCATCTGTGCTTTTTCGGATCGAAGCGCTTTTGCAACCGGATCGTCTCTTTTGGGGATCTCCTCGTCGGAAAAACAAAGCGGTGCCCATGCCTGGCGTAGATGCCAGGTCACGTATGCGCTGAGCATGCAGAGAAAGACATGTGCCCTTACCCTGTCCTCGGTCCAGTGGTAGATGGGACGAAGATCTAAATCAATCGCCTTTATGTTTCTAAAGTCCCTCTCTACAACTGAGAGTCCCTTGTAGGCCTCTACCGCATCTTGGTCGCTCATTTGTTCTTCATCCAGCGATGTTCTGATCACATAGATGCCATCCAGTGCCGCTTCTGATTCGATGGCATTCTGGTTGCGGCTAAAGCTGAAGCTGTCGTCTTCGATTCTAACGATGAAGTGCTTGGCCATTTTGTAGCGGTTTATGACCTTTCCCACACTGAGTCCGATCTTGTCTCTGCCGAGGAGTCTTTTCGATGCAACTGAATCTGTGATCTTTTCCAGTTCAGCCTCAGTGGCGGAAAGAAGTTCAACACGCGTCCTGGCTCTTTCTTTTGCCAGGTCAGGATTGCGACATGCAATTAGGCGCTCACCGGGGTAGTCGGGATGTGCAATGGTTACCAGGTTTGTCTCATCGAATAGGCCGAGCTGCATAGCTCCCTGTTCAGCTAGAGCCTTTATCTGCGGAGCCCTCAGACAGGTGATCCACCCAGGTCCGCCAAGCTCACGCAGGGCCTCTATCCTAGCCTGGGTGATCATCCCTCGGTCTCCGACCATTACCAGCTCATAGAGTCCGAAGTGCTCCCTGGTTATATTTACAGCAGATACAAAAGCGGTGGGATCTGCTGTATTGCCGGGGAATACCTCAATTGATACAGGTCTTCCCTCGTAATCTGTCATAAGACCGTATTCGATCTGGGTATTGCCCCTCTTTTTGTCCCGCGAATATCCGTGTTTGGCCAATGGACACGAGCTTCCCTCCATCCATGAGCTCGAGAGGTCATATAAAACCCTTGAACCCTCTGAAAGGTGACGTCTGGCCAGAGCAGCTTCTATCCTTGGTTGGCGCTCAACCAGCCAGTCCATGGCCCCATAGACATCGTCTGTTGATGCTGATCCAACTCCAAAGTCATCTGCCAATGTGGTGTCGCTCCACCACCTGGTGGTGGCGAGCTTGGATGCCGGATGGGCTGCTCGGGATATAACCAGCGACATCACAAGGTCTCTTTCCCTGCAGGGGGGACCAACAAGTGATGCAAGCTTCAACTTGTTGGCCATTGCCCATATGGCTGCGATGTGTCCATGGGGAAGTGATCTTTCGATCTCCCAGTCTTCTCCTGCAATCTGATGGGTCTTTCCGGCTAAAGACTCTTTGATCAATTGAATTGTCGCAAGCGGAAGATGGGAAAGATTGGCAAGAGTCTCGCTCTTTACCTTGCCATCCTCGCGATAGGAGCGCCTTAGGAGATAGGTTTCGTAGATCTTGTCCTTGTGCTGACGACGTGTAGTCGCCACATGCATGGCTCCACTCCAACGCTTCACGGACTAACTCTACCACCAACCCTAACCACAGTCAAGCTACTCGTGCCTACATTTATAGGTAATTACTAACTATTTAGGCAGCTAGAGGATCAAAACCCAGGAAAATTCAATCTTAAGTTCGGCCTAGGCTCCATTCCGGATCGTAGACGAAATCCGAGATGAAATGCGCGGCGCAAGGACAAGCCGCACTGCGGCTTCCTCGAGCGTCCCGCCGGGGGAAAAGGGGGTCTATGGCGGGTGTCTGCGATCCAAGTTGCTCGAAGTGCTAAGGGATATCCTGGTGCGCACACATAACTGTTGAGATAATGTTAAGTGTGCCAGCACTTTTTCGAAGCCGCTCAAGGCTTTCGTTTCCAGGCTCAGGAGGTTCGCAATTGGACAAGACGGCTCGCAAATGGGTTGGACAACCTCTTGCCAGATTCGAGGACGACTCCCTTGTTAGAGGCCAAGGAAAGTACCTGGACGACATCAATCTCGATGGGCAGCTGCATATGCGTGTCGTCAGGTCGACGGCTGCCAGGGCGACAGTCAACTCCATTGACACCTCCCACGCCTCTCAGACGAGCGGTGTCATCGCGGTCTACACGGCCCAAGACTTTGCGGGCATGTACACCCCGCCTGCGCCGATGGTTGGTCCGGGGGTGGATGTGCGAAACGTCATGATGCCGCTGATCGCAGAGCGAACCGTGAGCTTTGTTGGGGAGCCGGTTGCGGTTGTGATAGCCAACTCGAAGGCGCAAGCAGAAGACGCATCGGAAATGGTGGAAGTCGATTACGAGCCGTTGCCCGCCGTTGTCACTCCACGCGCCTCTTTGAACGGGGAAGAGCTGCTTTACGAAGGAGTGGAGAACAACGTTCTTATGAGCTTGAAAAGAGAGAGTGACAACTTTGAGGCTCTGATGTCACAGGCCGCCAGGGTGGTAGAAGGAAGCTTTGAACTTCCCAGGCTTGTCGCGGCACCCATGGAGCCTCGCGGTTGCCTGGTCTCCTGCGACAACAACACGGGCAAGGTCACGCTCTGGGCCTCAAGCCAGGATCCCCACCGGCCTCGCGCTCAGCTCTCCCATATGTTCGGCATCGCGCCTGAACTCATCAGGGTGATCGTCCCCGAAGTTGGTGGAGCTTTTGGTTCCAAAGGCGGTTCGCCCCAGGAGTACCTGCTGGCGTATGCCTCCTCGAAGAAGCTCGGGTATCCCATCAAGTGGGTGGAGGACCGGTCGGAGAACTTCACCTCTTCGTATCAGGGACGCGGGATTAGTGCCGTCGTTCGACTTGGAATCGACGGAGAAGGAAGGTTCCTGGCGATCGAAGCGGATCTCCTGGCCGATCTTGGCGCCTACCTTTTCCCATCGACGACAGTTGCTCCGGTCACCGCTGCTTCTCTCATGACCGGCGCGTATCGGATTCCGGGTGCGAGAGTGACGCTGAAAGGCGTCGCGACCAACAAGGTTCCGACTGGCCCCTATCGGGGTGCGGGAAGACCTGAGGCATGTTATTTCGTGGAAAGAATAGTCGAGATGGCCGCGCAGGAAACAGGCCTCGATCCCCTTGAGATTAGGATGCGAAACATACTGTTACCGGAGGAGTTCCCGTATCGGACGCCATTGGGGCAGACATATGATTCCGGCAACTATGCGCCAGCGCTCGAGAGAGTCACTGAACTGTTGGGTCGAACCGGCAATGGTGACGCTTCCAGCACTGGCGAGGGTTGGGTGTCTGCAACCGGATTTGCGATGTCGGTTGAGCCGGCAGGAGCCGGGTTCTGGGAAAGCGGCAGCGTCGAAGTCGCTGGAAACGGGACCGTAATTGCGAAAAGCGGCTCCTCGGCCCATGGCCAAGGTCACAAGACCTCTTTCGCCCAGATAATCGCCGACGAACTCGGTGTCGATATCGAATTGATCTCGGTCAAGCAGGGAGACTCCGACTACGGCCCCGGTGTCGGCACCTTCGGCTCCAGATCGATGCTGTTGGGCGGGGAGGCTCTGGTGCTTGCGTCCAGAGAGGTCAAGGCTATGGCTGCGGACTGGGCGGCTACGCAGCTTGAGGCATCCAAAGAGGATCTGGTCTGGGAGGGGGATACGATCCATGTCCAGGGCAGCCCCGAGCCGAACCTGACGCTCTTCGAGATCGCCCGTCAGATGGAAGAGTCAGGAGCGGGTCTCAAGCTCGAATCGAAGACTCGCTCCGACATCCCTGGTGCGTCGTTTCCGTTCGGCGCCTACGGCGCAGAGGTGGCGATCGATGTGAGTACTGGAAATGTCAAGCTGAAGCGGGTCATCGCCGTCGATGACGCTGGCACGATAATCAACCCTCTCCTGGCGGAAGGCCAGATTGTTGGCGGCACTCTGCAGGGAGTCGCGTCCGCCCTTTGGGAAGAGATGGTTTACAACGAAGATGGCCTCCCAGTGACGGCAAGCCTTCTCGACTACTTGGTGCCCAGCACAGCGGAGTCAGACTTCGATTCAGAAAACGAGTTCACGTCCACCCCCACCCCCTACACCGCTTTGGGTGCCAAGGGCGTGGGTGAGAGCGGAACGGTCGGTGCACTGGCCGCAGTGGCCAACGCGGTGAATGCCTGCCTGGGCAAGCTCGGCTTTGAAGGACATCTTGATCCCCCGTACTCTCCGCAGAAGATATGGAACTCCGTGGGTTCCGTTTCGAAACAGTGAGGAGCTGTTGCAGTTGGGGGGCGGCTCTTTTCGATTCGTTTGGAAGAAGCCTCGGTGGACGACTCGGTATTTCGTGCGGGGGCATGGACTCCCGCAAATGCCGCAAAGCTCTTGCTCTATGAGCCTGGGGTGGATGGGATCCGATCGTGCAGGCGGCATAGCAGCCTGAAAATTCAAGCGTAATGGCGACTCTTGCAAGCATCGGTGCTTGATGTGGCGGGAGTCGGCACCGGCCTGCCGATACAAACCTGGTTCACCTAGCAGAGAAGCCGTTGTGAGACACAAGGGCGACAATCGGTCGATTGTAGGTGAGATGGGCCCGAGCGGTGCGCTGAAGCGGATGGCGCAGCGAATGGCGCCGCCCCCGTTTGGCTGATGACCACGTCGCGGAGATGCTTGGATCCTTGTCGGGTTGTCCCGTGTTCCACGTTGAGCGTAGCTTCTGCGTGGACCATAAGCGGATAATCCTGGGGTTTGGCTGGAGGGTAGGAGTGAGGCTTTCCGTGCCACCGATATCGAGCGAGCCTGAGTCCCGTCCGGTCCGCCATCGTCATTCCCGGGCGTGGAGCGAATTTCCGGGTGCTTTATAGGGTCGCGCCGTACATCTCGGTCAGGCCCGCAGAGAAGTACACA
>JAJZIP010000130.1 GCA_021810525.1 Actinomycetes bacterium
AGACTGACGACCCGATGTACGCCTGGCAGCAGCTCGTGAGCGAGCTGGCCGGGTGCCACGTAGCGCTCGTGGATATAGCCGTTGGCAGTTGCTGGCCCGTATGCCGTCCAGCCGTCGGTAAGGACCCTGGAGCCTGGTTCGACATGGTCGGCGTGTCCCTATTCAGAAGTACCCATACTTAGTGGGCTGAGATACTTTTGGCAGGTCCCCATCAACTGGTGGATCAATTTTCCGCGAGCCGGCCAATGACGCCGGTGCATATCGGATAATTTACACAGCTCGCCTTACTGACCGAGTGGTAGTTCTGCTTTTGCAAAAAAGACACAAGCTACGTCCAAGCGAGATATAGACATAGCCAGGAGGCGGTTCGATGAGCTGATGGGAGGCGAAAATGAGCAAGACCGATGATTTCGACAGCGTGTGGGACGCGATTGCAGATGCCAAGCAGCAGGCGGCAAATCTTCCAGCACGAGCAGAGCTCATGGGAAAGATTGCCGCCATCGTAAAAGATAGTGGTTGGACTCAATCAGAAGCCGCCAAACACTGCGGAGTTACTCAGCCACGTATCAGCGACCTCCTCCGTGAACGAGTGTCTCGGTTCTCCATTGATGCATTGGTAAACATTGCCACAGCTATCGGTCGCAAGGTTCATGTGGAGCTGGAATCAGCGTGAGTCTTGATCACCCTCATGTTTCTGGCTGGTCGTGAGCAACCAGTCTCCCCATTTTCTGGCGTCGACTAGCGCGCACGGTTTAGGAAACCGTGAAATCCCGTACATTCTGTGACAACAAGGGTTGTTTAGGCAGTTCAAGATAGGCGACTTGTCCAATGGGTGTCGTTTCGTGATGGGCAGTATCCTCTAGTTGATGGGCAATCGTTGGTTTTCGACATTAATAAATAGTCGGTGTCGCGAGCCGCGTAGACATTCAGACTTTCAGTAGAGAGAATTCCTCAAATTTACTGACAAATAGAATCCCGAATCCGGAGTACCTCAATTATGGTAATGAAAGGCCTGCTGGTCGCAGCAAATGTATGCAAGAATATTATTTTGCCACAAATTGTGGAAGATTTTTTAGACGCTGATGCTACCACCAGGGGATATGTAAATAGCGTCAGGGGAATACTCAAGGCCGACCTGGGCCGCCGGAGGGTGGGGTGGTTCCGGGTACTGCGTCCGCTCACCGACACGGCCGCAGTGGTGGTGCTCTACCTCTCTGCGGTCCCGACCTCGGGCCACAACGTCGCCCTACACCAAGTCGCGGATCCTTGCTACGGCCCGGCCGATCATCTCCCTGACACCTGCATCACGCGCTTTCGCGAAAAACCATGTTACACTAGACATGGTCGCATAAACAAGTTCCAATCCCCATATGATATATCAACCCAGGCGCAGCAGTGTCCGTGCATTTTTCATCTTGATAGCATTCGTGCTGGTCAGTATGATTGGCCTCTATATGTTCTTAGTCTCAAATGGGCATACTACAGCCCAGGACCAGCAACGGAACGCTCAACCCGTTGCGGGGTCCGCACCGCATATTCTCATCACGGAATATGCAGTACGTGAACTGGATAAGGTTCCCGCAGATGTGCCATTCGTACAATCATTGAACGCGCCATCAACTTATGAGCTCATCAGTCTTCACCAGGGTAACGATCTACTGCCGAACGCAACGCATTTGGTAAGTTTTGAGAGCTATCAAGCGATAGCGAATGCATTTAAGCAAAAAGCAATTCCAGCTGATGCCAGGGTAGTGCTCTACGACAACGAGCGCTGGTTGGGTACGCCAGTAGTCGAACAGCAGCAGCCATTCGGGTACGTCCAGAAGGCCGCTGAGTTAGTGCATCAACACGGTCTGCTGTTCGCCAACTCTCCTGCACCGGACTTAAATACGACGCTAGCAGGTAACAAACAGTACAACAACTACAATGGGTACCTACACTTACATCTCGCTACTCTCGCGAAGTATGCAGATATCTTCGATATTCAGGCCCAACGATCCGGCTCGGTCAGTGCCTATGTTTCATTCGCTAATGCCGCGTATGCCCAAGCGCGGGCTGTAAACAAGACCGCCGTTATCTTGCTTGGCGTTACGACGGCAGACAACCAGACCTCGCAAGACATTATCGATGACATACGGCAGACCAGAGGCATGGTTGACGGATATTGGCTAAATGTTATCAATGGGCCGTCGGTCCTGAACCCGGTGATCCAGAAGTGGCCGAGCGCCGGGTTATATTAGCCCTGATCGGTTGCTCAGGACAGGATGGAAACTCCGTTCGACGGCCGCCGCTCCCGCTCCGTGGCCCCGTTGCCAGCAGCGTAACCTTCCCGCCTCACATCGAACCGAGCATAGAAGTAGGCAAGCGACATGTCGGCGTTCTCGATTCGCCGTCCCGGCGGAAGTTCTCCTGCTCCCAGAGCAGCAAGACCAGCGGCTTGCCCTCGGCAGCGCCGGGCCTAAGACTCCCTTTATTCCGTTCTTCCGGATCTGGAAACAAAACCATCGGAAGATGTATATGCATCCGGAACGGAGCTTCTGCCATTCTGCCAAAAACCCGCGAACTCCGGGACCACTCCCGCCGCGATCAGCTCAAACGGAAAACCAGCGCCATGACAGGCATCCCCGCCGCTCCAAGGACGGACCACCGTTCTGAACGCCTACATCAGGCACTGACATAGAGAACCTCGCTTCTGCACATTCCCTGACCTTAGAGTCGGCCCATCCGCATCCTCAGCGAAGCAGAAACAGTGCCAAGCCCTAAGTCACGTTCGTTATCAACGTTTATGTTCTGACCGAGTAGCGCAGTTTTTGCCAAGCCGCTAAAGGTCCGGCCGACTTCATCGAAGTCTGGAGTCTCCCCCCCCATATCATCGTCTGACAGAACCGCCTATACCGAGTTCGCACATCATCGTCGCCAAGATGGGCAAGTTCAGCGCGAAGCACTGCATGGGGATCGTCTGCGAATTCCTCATACTGGTTACCATAGGTCGCAACATCACGCTCGACGGTGAGGGCGGCCAACCCAATAAGGTGATGGGCGAACTGAGCCCCATGAAAGTCTGGTGAACTCGAAAGTCTTGTTACCACACAATGGGTGTCATAGAGATGGCGCACCAAGCGGTCGTCGTAGTCGCCCCGCGTGAGTCCCGCGCGCTCCTGAGCTGTGCGGCGAAGGTACCCGACCATCTTGTCGGCCAAAGTGTCCATAATCGAAACGGTGGGAATTGTGTCCTCGCTGGAGACCTCACCAGTCACGCGATCAACGATGGTGGCCAGGCGCAACTCTGATACCGCAGAGATGGGCGCGAATGCAGTGATCTCAAGTTTGAGATGCTCGCGCATCGCATCGTCATTATTGGAGAACCGGCTTTGATAGGCGAACCGGCCCATCATGTAGGAGTTGTTGTTGCGGCCTTTCATCTCACCCACAAGCGGGAATCCGGCATCGGCAAGGAGCCTTTCGATTTCGGTCTTGACTGCTGAAAGCAGTTTGCGCGTTTGCCCGTTGCTCAGACCATCCGGCACGACAATACGAAAGTCAGCGTCCTCGGACATACGCTCGATCAGCTGATGAGCCTGGCTGAGCGCGGTGCCTCCGGCGAAGACTAGCTGGCAACCCTCGCGTTGTCCCGCTGCCTTGATGGCCAGGATTGCGTCTCGGACAAGAATGTCCTTCTCGAGCATGGCTGGGGAAATTGGGATGGTACGCTCACGATCAATAGCACTAATCGTGGCGCATGTCAGATCATCCAGACTTCTCATACACCAGCCGCCCTTTCCCGAATCCGATTTGTCGCGTGATGCGAGACCGTCCAACATCGAATGCGAACCAGGCTGGCACCTGCGTGCTCCTGCCCTCGTTGTAGGCGCGTAGTGAGCTGTCCGGCTGTGGGTCTGCTCCTAGTTTGCGAAGGAGCTGCGCAGCCCATGTTCTCGTTAAAACGACTGGCACTATCGCTGGTGTCTTAGTGATGGGGCTGATGATGGTCTCTGCCTTTACGTATGCCCCGTAACCCACCCGTACGAACGCTCCCTCTTCCACCATGGCGCGAAGGGCCTTGTCCACCCCCGAGCGAGTCTTGCCGCACCCATTGAATTCAGAGCGCAAGAAGGCGGCCTCGTCCGGGCGGGCTTCCAAATACTTCTCGATTGCGCTTCTGATCTTTGAGGTGTACATGTTACTATTATAGTCCAAGACGGCACATGTTTGCACTTGTCGGTGACCTTTGGTATCCCACAGTCGAACCGATCCTGCTTGCCCCTAACAAGCGCAGATTCGACCTCTATAGCCGGTCTGCGGCGAGTAACCTTCTTTCCTTCCCCCGAAATCCTCACGACCACCCACGAGCCGCATCCTGGACCAAAGATGGCAGTCAATGAGAAAGCCGGTCATCTCCGAGGCATCCCTCTATTTGTCGAGTGGAGGTGACGAGACTCGAACTCGTTTCCTTCAGTTTCTCAGCAGGGCTTCTTCGAGCACAGATAGAGAGTAATTTTCGACCTTCGGCAACCTCTATCGCCTACCCGAAGGCTTATCCCAAAAAGGTGTCCAGCGGCTGTCTCTGGGAAGAACATCCGTCGCAAGCCCCACTATTCGTCGCACAGATCCGCCCTGTGGGGCTTAGAACGGCTGAACGTCGCTGTTTATGCAGCGAGAGGGAGTTGTGACTCGTCGTTTATTGCTTGTTCCGACTCTTTTACGTGGATCCGGAAACCACGGCTCGCTTCTCCTGCATCGATAGCCAAAGTCGAAACCTGTCACCCCCATGACATATCTGACATTTTACCTTATCGCACGCCTCCTCCCTCTCTGGTGGAGACTCAGGCGCTACAATCCTGAAACTCCGGCTCCGCGACCTCGAAATACACACCCGTCTGCGTGTCTCCGTAGTAGCCGCTCTCTTTTCCGAGAAACACAGCCTTGAACTCGTACATGTTGTCCCAGATGAGTCCGCACCCAAAACACCGCATCCTCTGCATCGCTGAATCCTGACCCATTGCCGGAAGGTCGCCATCGACCTCCCTGCTTTGGCATCTTGGGCAGAGGTCGTCATGCAGCCGGTCACGTCTCAGGTCTGCTGGACTCCAAAAAGTTTCGCTCATCTCGCGCTCCTCTCGAACGAGTGTTCCATACCCCATATATATGCGCGGGAATACAGTTTTAGACTCTTTGTGTTCACTGGCGTGAAATGCTAGGAGCCCCACAGTAGCAACGAAGTTCGATGTCAATAGGCCGCTGCCGACAGCGCCATGCCAGCTGTGTCGGACTCGCGGCGAGAGTGCTCCGTCGTTTAGTGCGGCGTGGTGTCACGACAAAGAGGCGTCGATTCAGTCAAAATGGTCCGACTGCTCAGTCTTGAGCTGGGTGAATTTTGCCGCCATCGTCGGGTTCCCCCTGGTCAACTTCTTGATTGACAGGTCGTCCGCCTTGTTGTTCGCGAGCCGAAGATTGTTTTCCGAACCAAGCAGGGCATCCTTTGTCTTCTGGAGGTGGTCGATGGTCTTATCGATCTCTTCAATGGCGGTCTTGAACCTTCTTGAGGCTAGATCGTAGTTCCGAGCGAAGCCGCTCCTGAATTCTTCGAGTTCGTTCTCGAAGTTCGCGATGTCGATGTTCTGCTCGCGAACGTGAGCCAGCTCCTGTTTGTACGAGAGCGAATTGAGCGCTGCATTTCGGAGCAATGTGACCATCGGAATAAAGAACTGTGGTCGGATCACGTACATCTTCGGGTAGCGGTGAGACACGTCGACAATGCCAGTGTTGTACAACTCGCTCTCGGATTCCAGTAGCGAGACCAACACGGCGTACTCGCACTTCTTTTCCGTGCGATCCTTATCCAACTCTTTGAAAAAATCCTCATTCCTCTTCTTTATGGCAGTCTCGTCGCCTTCGTTCTTCATCTCGAACATGATCGAAACGAACTCGGTGCCAGATTCATCCGACTCGCGAAATATATAGTCGCCCTTACTGCCGTTTCTGGCGTCGTTATCCTTCTCGAAGTATGCACGAGAGAACGCAGTAGCGCGAATCTTGTGGAATTCAATCTCACAGTGCTGCTCCAGGCTCTCGCCAAGTATCTTGGTCGAGAGCTTCGCCTTGAGATCCTTGTAATAGGCGATCTGTTCGTTCTTCGATTTCAGCTCCGTGGCATGGCTATCCCTGAGAGAGGTCTCGATCAACTTCTGCTCCGCCTTCATCACGTCCACGGTGCGCGCGAGGTCGTCACGTTCCTTCTCGACCGCTGTGATCGCCTCATTGATGGCTAGCTTGTTGGCAACCTCGGTCGCACTGAGCTAAGCCTTGAGTCGCTCGATCTCGGCATCCTTCTCAATGGCTTCACCTGTGAACGTGGAGGAAAGCTTCATTTCTGCAAGTTCGATTGCGAGTGCCTTTGCGTCCTCGCTCGCTTTCAGTTCTTGTTCGAGCCGCTTGATCTCGCTATCCTGCCCAGATGCCCTCTTCTCCAGTTCAGCGGTCACTCGTGCTTCGGTTAACTCTATTGCCGCCTTTTTCTCCTGCTCGGCGAGTTCGAGCCTTTCATGGAGCGCCTCTTCGAACTCCCTGTCGCGAACTTGTTTCGCGATGTCCGCGTATCCGGCTTCGTCAAGAGTGAAGACTTTCCCGCAATGCGGGCACGTAATCTCATGCATCATCCATCCCTCCAAGCGTTATCCGATATGTGTGGTGTCCAGGCTCTTGTCTCGTCCGTCATACACTAAAGCCCTGATTTTGCTCACCAGTTCCACTACTACAGCTGAACGGTCCCTAAAACACCATGAGCGAGATCAAACATGTAGAAGCGGACGTTCTCGGTCTGGTATAGATACAGCCCAGCGAAAACGTGGTAGAAGGGCTTGAGTCCTGCTCTTTCTGCCTCCTCAGCACAGGTGTTGTACACTTCTCCGGTGAAATCCCAACCTCCTCCTAGCCCGTTCCAGACGAGGAAAACGCCCTCGCTTCCCGCTGTCGTAGCTATGAGATGACGCCACTCAGATCCCTCGATCCTAACGAGGTTCGAACCTCGCTTGCGGTGTAAATCAAAATACGGTCTTATGACGGTCTCGAGGACGTAATCGCGCACTTCGCCGACCAGCTTTTGCGTGCCAACTCTGTTCATATCTTGGTCTCCATCGGAATCTCCCTTTTGGTTCGAGCTGTTCCGAAGCGTATATATGCCCATCCATCCGTTATGCCGTTCCCAGTGCGCTGGCAATCCGTGCGACAATCCATCTCATGACGGGCGGCGTGACAGCGTTCCCGTAGAGCCGGACCTTTGTCCGCTTATCACCGTCCACCCGATAGCCCTCGGGGAAGGCCATCGCACGGTCCACTTCGTGCGGCTCAAGCATCCTGAATAAGCAATCATCGAGGCTGATGCCGGCTTCCAGGAGTCCAAACCTGTCATGGGTCGTAACCGTGGGAACAGGAGCCTGGACTGAAGAAGCCCTGCCCTTGCCGTAGTAGGGCACCAGTAGTGAAGTGGTGTCATTGGCAGTGAGTGCGCCGAGCGGTTTAGAGATTGGGTGAACCATGCTCTCGCCGTGCCTAGGGGTGAAGCCCCTCACGTAGAATGCGTCAGGGGGTCCAACTATCAAGGGGCGATCATCGCTCGCCGTCATGGTTCTGAACGGTTCGTTCGCTGTACGCACCCTGGTGGTGTCGCCACCCTTGTGAGCGGTTTCCACCACGAGTAGGCCGAGATGGTTCCCGCTTGCTTCAATGGTGGGCAGGGACTCAATGGCACGCAGTGGTGCATGTCTCCGATGCGCTGTTGTGAAAGCCAGATTCGCTGGATCCGCTTGCACCTTTTCGACAAATTCCTGCGGAGACAGCCGTGAATTGGGCGCAATGGCTTCGGCAGGGGAAATCATGGTATTCCCCATCGCTCCAATCCCGCCTCTATTCGGCGCAGTGTCGCCGCTGCTAGCGGCCGCTTGCGGTCTCCGATACGCTGGCTGGGCAGAGTCCAGTCGATTGCCTCCGATGTCGCCGCTCCTTGCGGTCGCACCTCTTCACCACACGTGGGGCATCTCCAGGTGTAACTACGCGAATACCGCCCCGCCATCTTTGTCCGGCGCTTGAATGACTGGACTGCGTAGACAGGTCCACAATTCTCGCACACACACTCGGGCCTGAGATTCAAATCCGGACGGATCCCCCTCCGGGTTGCAACCACGTAGATTCGGTCGCGACTCTGAGGAACGCGCCCGGGAACGTGCATGGAGTTGATGTTCAAAAGCTTCGCCTCGTACCCGGCAGCTTCGAAAGCCGACCACCAAGGCACCCAGTAGAGCCAAGAAGCGGCCTCGACCACATTCTCCACCACGACAGCAGCTGGACGGTGAATTTCAATGTATCGGTGCACGTCCCACATTGTCGCCCGAGACCGCACGGCGCTCGGATCTGGAATATCGAAGAGATCCTCACGCTGCGCACGCCGTGAGACGCCTTTCGCCGAGGTATGATTCGTGCAATTGTGAACAACTATGCCATCGGCGATATAGCTTTCGTCATCTTCAACCGAGAGGTTCCAAACGGGTTCCACTCTGCCGGTAGGTCCAACCGAACGAACCGGTCCCCAACGATAGCCATCATCGCGAAAGGTTCTAGCCCTGACCGGATCTGGCTTGGTCGTCCATGCTACCGACCATAGCGGGCGCATCTTCACTATACGCCCTTCGATGACGCCTTCGCTTCGGGAAGTTGGGGCACGGAGGCTCGCTAGCTCACCAAGTGACGATGCAAGTAGGCGAACTCCCACTGCGAGCGCCTTAGAAACCGTCGAAACGTCTGTTACTCTATCGGAATGATGCCCGTCTGCGGAGACATAACCGTCAAGTAAAGCCTGCTGCCAACTCCGGTCCATGCCAAAAGCCCATGAAGGAATACGCTTCCCGTAAGCATGGTTCCCAAAGTTCTCCAACAGCCAATTGACGAGACCGTTGTGCGACGTTGAGAAAAGCGCCGCCGTCCGCAGGTTTCGGCGCCTCCAGCGAAACTCTGAGCCTCCGGCACGGGCTCCCGAAGGTGCTGCATAGTTGAGCATTTCCTCAAATGCGTCGGCTTGGTGATATCCGCAGCTAATCTCCACGTCCGAACCCCTGGCTCCATTGACGGCCTGTCGATTCTCCGTTACCCTGC
>JAJZIP010000007.1:0-32550 GCA_021810525.1 Actinomycetes bacterium
AGGAACGCATTCTCAAAGGTGTCGAGGAATTCAATGCTGCACCAGTTATTTTTCGTTGGAACAAGTTCGATCTTGGAGTGGCATAAAATGTATCTTGTTTAGTGGAACGTAATACTAGTCAGGATTCACTCCTGCTCAGTGTCTAGAAACGGTGAGCAGGCGCGTAGCAGGGCGCTTCTGCAGCTTCAGGATGGACCGACAAGCTTCAGGTGATGGCCATAATTAGTTGCTTTGAATAATTTACTAAGCTCGAAAGCGCTTCTCGGAACTGCTAGGCTATGTCCTGCTAATTTTCACGAATTAAATTCATGCCTTCGGATCCCCTCGGTCGTCGCACGACGTCTAGCCGAAGGTTTTGACTAACCGATGGGAGGAAATTTAATGGCTACTGAACCGGTAGTTACCATGAGCCAGCTTTTAGAGGCGGGCGTGCACTTTGGTCATCAGACTCGCAGATGGAACCCGAAAATGCGGAGGTTCATCTATGGCGAGCGCAACGGTATCTACGTAATCGACCTGAAGCAAACGCTGAACAGTATCGAGGTGGCTTACACCTTCGTGCGTGACCTTGCAGCCAAGGGTGGAACAGTCATGTTTGTGGGAACCAAGAAGCAGACGCAGGACCCCGTTGCGAAGTACGCCCAGATGATCGGCATGCCCTATGTTAACGAGCGTTGGTTGGGCGGCATGCTAACCAACTTCTCAACCATTGCCGGTCGAGTGAAGAAAATGCAGGAATACGAGCGTATGAAGGTTGCTGGGGACTTCGACAATATGCCCAAAAAGGAGGCTCTGATCCTTTCCAGAGAGTTGGAGAAGCTCCAGAGGAACCTTGGCGGACTTCGAGAGATGGCCAGGCTACCGGAGGCAATTTTCATAATCGACACAAAGAAGGAGCACATCGCGGTTACAGAGGCCAACAAGCTTGGGATTCCGATCGTTGCCGTGGTTGACACCAACTGTGACCCCGATGTCATCGACTATGTCATTCCTGGAAATGACGACGCGATACGTGCGGGCGATCTGATGTGCCGAATCATATACGATGCCGTTCAAGAGGGCAGACAGATTCAGAGACTGCGGAACCCCCAGGCGGCAATGTCTGCCGAGTTCGAGGCTCGCAAGGCTGCTCAGCAGGCGGAGGCGCGTCGCCAGGCAATGGAGGAGGCGAAAGAGCGAGAGGCTCGTCTCGCAAGTCTGCAGTCGGAGGCCCGCAAAGCGACAGGGAGCGTGGAAGAGGATTAGCCTGTTCGCGTCTCACGCGGCCTTGTGGTCGAAATATGGGAATTCTGAATAGAGATTGACAAGTCCGTTCGGGATTGCGACGGACTGAAGCGTTGTGATTGAAAGGGAAGATTTAGATGGCGATTACCGCAGCCGACGTGCAGGCGTTACGCCGGGCGACTGGCGCTGGAATGATGGATGCCAAAAAGGCCCTTGAGGAGACGGGCGGAGATCAGGAAGCTGCAGCCAAACTCCTGCGAGAGCGTGGATTAGCCGGTGCGGCCAAGAGAGAGGAACGCGAAAACACCCAGGGGGCAGTTGCCCTGTTGCTTGCTCCTGATCATAGAACTGGTGCGATCCTGGAATTGAGGTGCGAGACCGACTTCGTGGCGAAGAGCAAGGAGTTCGTCGGCCTGGCCAACAAGATAGCTGCGGCGGTTGCAGCTTCCTTCGATTCTCCGGAGTCCGTTGCCTCAGGCTTCAACGATGAGGTCGAGGCCTTGAAGGTAGCTTTGAAGGAGAACATCGCGCTTGGAAGAGTCGTGCGTTATGCAGCTCAGGCCCCTCATGTCGTTGATGGCTACCTTCACATACAATCTGAGCGTGGAGTGCAGGCGGTTCTAGTGGAACTCGACGGCGGACCAGTTGAGCTGGCTCATGACATAGCTGTACACATCGGATTCGCCAAGCCGAAATACCTTTCCCGAGATGAGGTTCCGGCTGACGTGGTCGAAGCGGAGAGGGCGACCCTTGAGGCCATCTCTCGAAACGAAGGAAAGCCCGAAGCCGCCCTCCCGAAGATCATCGAAGGTAGACTCAACGGCTTCTTCCGGCAGATCTGCCTCGTTGACCAGGACTATGCAAAGGAAGAGAAGAAGAGCGTTTTGCAGGTTCTCGGCCAGCACAAGGTTGTCCGATTCAGCCAAGTGATCGTCGGGGCCTGAATTGTCCTCCTACGCCGACGTGCTTGAGAGGGCTAGCAATTCGCGATCCCGATGGCATCGCATAGTGCTGAAGCTTTCAGGTGAGGCCCTTGCTAGTTCAGCATCGGACGAGGTGGTGGATGCCAACGTTCTGGACCAGCTGGCTACGGAGATTGTGGCGGCAAAGGCGATCCTGGGCGTAGAGATTACGATAGTGGTAGGCGGTGGCAACATCTGGAGGGGCACCACTGGAGTGGGGGCGACTCTTGAGAGGGCCACCTCCGATCACATGGGAATGCTGGCCACGGTCATAAATGCGCTTGCACTTCAGAGCGCGATTGAGCGCAAGGGGCAGGCTGTTCGGGTCCAGAGCGCGATCCAGATGGCTGAATTGGCGGAGCCCTATATAAGGCGCCGGGCGATAAGGCACCTCGAAAAGGGGAGAATTGTGATTTTTGCCGCCGGAACCGGGAGCCCCTATTTCACGACCGATACAGCCGCGGCCTTGAGGGGTGCCGAGATCGGAGCCGATGCAATACTTAAAGGTACTCATTCAGGCATTGACGGGGTCTATTCCGCAGATCCGAGGCTTGACAGCTCGGCGGTCAGATATCAGGACGTGTCATTCATGGATGTAGTGGCTAAAGAACTTAAAGTGATGGACCTCACAGCAATCACGTTCTGCAAAGACAACAATTTGCCGATATTGGTCTTCGACATCATGACTCCTGGAAATATATTGCGAGCCCTCATGGGTGAGCAATTAGGTACATTGGTGGGTTAATGGAAAATTCAATTATTTCCGAAAATGTCGCATCAACTCGGGAGAAGATGGCCAAGGCGATAGCCCATGCTCAGCAGGACTTCGCCAACGTTCGCACCGGCAGGGCATCTCCCGTATTGGTCGAGCGTCTTCAAGTGGACTACTATGGCGCCGCTGTCCCTCTACAGCAGATAGCTGGGATCTCAGTTCCTGAAGCTCGAGTTCTAATGATAACCCCATACGACCGAGGTGCTCTGTCGGCCATTGAAAGAGCGATACAGGCTTCTGATCTTGGAATCAACCCATCCAATGATGGGGTGATAATTAGGCTTGTGTTTCCGACGCTGAACGAAGAACGGCGCAAAGAACTCGTGAAGGTTGTTCGAGCGAAAGCTGAAGAAGCAAGGGTTGCGGTTCGAAACCTGCGGAGGGCTTCTAGGCATGAACTTGAGGTGGCTCAAAAGGACGGCCTGATCACAACTGACGATTTGGAAAGAGCTGAAAAGGAACTTGACAAGGTGACTTCTGAATTCGTGGGGGAACTTGACAAGATGCTTGCCACAAAAGAAAAAGAGCTTCTCGAGGTCTAGCATAAGACTCGTTGCACTCTCGATCGTGGGGTTGGAGGAAGCATGGCGGAACACGTCGGACCGGTTGAATCGGATGGGGATCAGTCCAGCATTTACGGGGACTACCGATTTGAGCCGAAATCGGCTGAAAATGTGGGGAGCGATGGCTTTCAGTTGCCTCCCTGGACCGATCCTCCCACTGGAGAGATACCGAAGGTTCTTACCGATCTTGATGGCGATGAGTCGTCGAAAAGGCCACGGACATCGTCCGTAAGGTTTCCTTCGTTATTCAATTCCAGAGTCGACGAAGAGGTCAAAACGGGGTTCGAGGGCCCAAACAGCGTCTTCGATGGCGAGCGTGGACTGCTTTCTCCTGCGGGCCGTCACGTGAAGCGGGATAGCTTACGTCATAAGAGGCCTCCTCAGTTGGATTCGGAGAACGAAGCGCTGAGGATCTCATCCAGAGCGGATTCGTCCCGCCAGCCTAGGTTCGGATACTCAAAATCTGCCAGTAACGCACCTGAGGATGTTTTTAGACCTCCCGAAGAAATTGTGCTCCCAACTAAGCGGTTCAACGTGTCCATTCCGAAACTTCCTACGCGGACAAAGCGAGAGGTGGTTTCCAAATCGAAGATAGACCCATCTCTCGAGGTGGAGGCGCAGGTTCCCGGTGACGCAAATACACTTAGCACTGAGGAGATTAGCGAGCGCGACGAGTTCTTGCCGAGCTCATTCGCATCACGCACAGAGCGCATTTCTCGAGCGAAGGCGGATGCATCATTGAACCGATCCAATGCCAAAAGACCGCTTTACGTACGTGTCGCCACCGGGATTGGGCTCGGTGCGGTCGTTCTATTAGCGTTCCATTTTGGTGCGCCTACCGCGTTGGCCGTGGTAGTCATAGCAATCGTCTTGGCGGTGATCGAATTCTACGACACGCTTCGGCGGGCCGGATTCAGGCCAGCGGCCTTGCTCGGTATCGCTGGGACTGTATCACTGCTGATCACGACGTACCAGAAAGGCGCTAATGGTATTGCGCTGGTATTCGCCTCCATGGTCGTTGCCTCCATGCTTTGGTACCTGGTCGGAGTGATACGTGGCCAGCCGACTCTGAATATTGCGGCTACCTTTCTCGGCTTTCTCTGGATCGGTGGACTTGGATCGTTCGGTGCAGCAATATTAAGGCCGCAGGATTTCCCGCACTCTCATGGAGTCGCCTACTTGATGGGCGCCATCATTGCCACAGTCGCCAATGACACCGCCGCGTATTTCTTCGGTTCCTGGCTCGGCAGGCACAAGCTTGCTCCGGAGATCAGCCCTACAAAGTCATGGGAGGGGCTGATAGCGGGTGCAGTGGCGTCGGTTATCGTCAGCGCACTGGTTGTTGCAAGGATTGCGCCTTGGACGGTCACTAGAGCTGTGATCCTGGGAATAATTGTTGCGATAGTCGCACCCCTTGGCGATCTTTCTGAATCCATGATTAAAAGGGATCTTCACATAAAGGACATGGGAAAACTATTACCTGGGCACGGTGGTATGCTTGACAGGATCGATGGTTTGCTGTTCGTGCTGCCGACTGTCTACTATCTGCTGAAGATCCTTCATCTCAGCTGAATCTGAATATATTTCGTTTGGAGTCAAAATTGGTTCAGGTAAGCATCGCAGGCTCTACGGGTTCGGTCGGAACGCAAGCACTGGATGTGATTTCCCTCAATCGGAGCCAGTTCGATTTGACCGCAATATTTGCGAATTCGAGCATCGATCTTCTTGCGAAACAGGCTAATTCATTTAGGCCGAAGCTTGTGGGCGTCGGCATGGATAAATTTGCGAGAGAGCTGATCAAACAGCTGGACTATTCTCCCGAGGTTGTTGCAGGTAACGAAGCTCTTGTCGCTGTGGCAGAGTCGGGAGACGTGGTGCTAAATGCCGTAGTGGGCTTCGCAGGGCTTCCCGTAACGATTTCCGCCCTTGAATCCGGCAAGCGGCTTGCGTTGGCCAACAAGGAGTCTCTCGTCTCTGCTGGTGATCTCGTGGCTAAGGTTCGTTTCTCGAGCAGGGGGGAGATCATTCCAGTTGATTCCGAGCACTCGGCCATACACCAGGCAATGCGTTCTAGCTTTTTTGCTGACGTCGAAGTCTCCAAGATTATTTTGACAGCTTCGGGCGGTCCGTTCAGAGGCAAAGACAGGAAGTCTCTCGCAGAGGTGACTTTGGAGGACGCACTTGCTCATCCAACCTGGTCGATGGGGCCAAAGATAACCGTTGATTCCTCCACCCTCATGAACAAGGGGCTGGAGGTGATCGAGGCTCACGAACTCTTTGGGATCGGCTATGACAAGATCGAAGTAGTTGTCCATCCTCAGTCCATGGTCCACTCCATTGTGGAGTTCACGGACGGTTCTGCTATAGCGCAGATCTCCGGCCCGGACATGAGACTTCCAATCGCGTATGCGCTGGGATACCCGTCGCGCCTCAGGCATGCTTTTGGAGCGCTAGACTGGAAACAGTCTAGATTATTGGAGTTTGAAGCCCCTGACACGGAGAACTTTCCTGCCCTGCCTTTCGCGTTTGAGGTTGGACTTAGAGGGGGCGGGGCGCCGACTTGGCTTAATGCTGCCAATGAAGTCGCAGTTGCCGCGTTTCTCGCTAGCAGGATTCGCTGGATAGATATCTATGCGGTGGTCCGTGGGAGCTTTGAACGATATCAAGATACCGAGCTTGACTCAATTGAGGACGTAATCAACATCGACGGCGAAGCCCGCGGAGCAACCCGATCCATTATTGAGAAACTATGACAGATTCTGAAAACAACCATCTGGAAAAGCTGTTAAATGACAGCGACCCCAAGAGTTCGAATTCCGAAAAAACGGAGCAGATCCATTCGCTCATCAGATTGGTAGTCGTGCTGGCGGCAATTTTGGTGCTCGGATATCTCACGCACTCTTTGATCACGATCGCCATCATAGCTGCGCTGATAGCGATGGTGATGATTCATGAGCTAGGCCACTTCGTCACCGCCAAGCTGTCCGGCATGAAGGTGACCGAGTTTTTCGTCGGCTTCGGGCCTCGACTGTGGTCGGTCAGAAAGGGTGAGACCGAATACGGCGTCAAAGCCATTCCTGCCGGAGGCTATGTCCGAATCCTAGGGATGAGTTCGATCGAGTCAATTGACCCGGTAGACGAGCCGCGAACGTTTCGTCAGGCGACATTTCCACGGCGCCTTCTTGTCGGATTTGCCGGATCGTTCATGCATTTTGTGATGGCCTTCGTGTTGTTGTGGTCGCTTTTCAGCTTTATCGGTGTGCCCAACACCTCAAAGGTGCAGATTGCGGCGCTGTCGACATTTGACAACCAGACGTCTCCTGCGATAAGGGCAGGCCTTCAGCCCGGCGATCTTATTGTTGCCGCTGACGGCCATGAGATAACAAGCACCTCTCAACTGGCGGATATAATCTCCAAATCCGCCGGTAAACCCGTCTCTTTAGAGATCTCCCGCGACGGTCACACCATCTCGAAGACCGTAACTCCGGTAAATGCGAGCGATGTCATTATTTCGGGTCAGCCCCTCCAGCCCCCTGACAAGCCTGCAAGCGGTGTAATAGGGGTGGAGCTGGTGGCACCTGTGCAGGAACTCAATCCCTTGGCGGCTGTCGGGACCGCGATTACCAACATGTGGAGCTATTCAATCGAGACAGTGACCGCTCTGATAAGCCATTTCTCGCCACATGGCATATCAAACTATGTCAAGCAGCTGCAGAACCCTTCTACACAGATCAACTCTCCCGGCGCGTCATCGAGGTTCGAGTCTCCGGTTGGGATAGTCAGGCTTGCTTCGCAAGCTGCGGCATCCGGTATCGGACCCGTGCTTTCTCTGCTCTTTTCGATCAATATCTTCATTGGCATATTCAACCTGGTTCCGTTTCCGCCGCTTGACGGCGGACACATAGCGGTGGCGATCTACGAGCGCCTCCGTTCCACCAAGCAAAAGCGGTACCATGTTGACATCATGAAATTGATGCCGATCACCTATGTCGTGGTGACTTTGATAGTTTTGTTAGGGGTGACCGCCCTCTACCTTGACATCGCCCATCCGCTCTCAAACCCTTTCGGATGAGCGGCGGGCCAGGTTCCATCGAATCGAACGACCCCATGGTGGTTCAGGCTTGACTGTATATAGAGACAAGTTGCGCAACAGTATTCCGATAGATTCAAAGGTTATTTCAAATGGCTAGACAGACAGGATTTATAAAGCCGAGGAGGAAGTCGCGCCAGATCATGGTTGGCAGAGTTCCAGTAGGTGGAGGCGCCCCAGTCACGGTACAGTCGATGACTACTACCAAGACCTCTGATGTAGAAGGCACATTAAGCCAGATATACGCTCTTTACGGAGCTGGCGCCGATATCGTTCGCTGCACTTGCAACGATTCGGAAGCCGCAGAAGGCTTGGCTCGGATAGTGCCAAGGTCTCCGGTTCCGATAGTTGCCGACATCCATTTCCACTACGAGATGGCTCTTGCCGCACTGGAGGCCGGTGTGGCCTGCCTCCGGCTCAATCCAGGAAATCTCAGGAAGCCTGAAGAGATCAAACTGGTGGCTTCGGAGGCACGGGACCGGGGTGTTCCGATTCGAATTGGAGTGAATGCCGGTTCTTTGCATCCGGATCTTTATAAGAAGTATGGCGGAGCAGTTCCTGAAGCCCTGGTCGAGTCGGCTCTCTATGAGCTTTCTCTTTTCGGTGAGGTCGGATTCGAGGACGTCAAGATCTCGGTCAAAGCCTCAAATGTGCCGCTCATGATCGAGTCGTACAGGATGCTGGCCGAGGCCACTGACGTACCGCTTCACCTCGGGGTCACCGAGGCCGGGCCACCTCCAGCCGGGCTCATAAAGAGCAGTGCGGGCATAGGTACGCTCTTGGCGGAGGGGATCGGAGATACGATAAGGTACTCGCTCACGGCAGACCCAGTCGAGGAGGCGAAAGCGGGTCGGCAGCTGTTGGAGGCTCTCGGTCTAAGGGAGAGAAGAGGGCTGGACCTGATAGCCTGTCCCAGCTGTGGAAGAACCGAAATTGATGTGATCTCGGTGGCCGGCCAGGTTCAGGATGCGATGGAGAAGATGAATCTGCCTATTCAAGTTGCGGTAATGGGCTGCGTCGTCAACGGTCCCGGAGAGGCGAGGGAGGCGGATCTCGGAATCGCGGCTGGAAAGAAAAAAGGTCACCTCTTCATCAAGGGAAAGATTGTCAGGGTAGTCCCCGAGGACCGAATGGTCGAAGAGCTGATCCAGGAGGCACAGAAGCTAGTGAAGGAAGGTGTGGAGGCGCGCCTGGCGGCTGCAGATGCAGATGCCGCTCGAGAAGCTGAACTAGACCGCGCCGAATTGCTTGAATTGAAGGGAAATGACGTCAACGACTCTGAAAACCGGGTCAATATGATTCGAAAGCGATTGGCGGGGGAGGAGTGAGGTTCCTGTCGGATGATTTCCCGCGTCCCGGTGGGGAATTATTCGAATAGCCAGCAAAGCACAGTGTCAAAGCCAATAGCCTTTACGCATGCGCATGACAAGGTTGGCCTTTAAAACCCAGCGGGAAGCTCCGGCGGATGCAGAAGCGGTATCTCATCAGCTGTTGGTGCGAGCGGGTTATATTCGGCGACTGGCTTCGGGAGTCTACAGCTTCCTCCCGCTCGGATTTAGGGTTCTAGCCAAGTTGAGTGAGATAGTCCGTTCAGAATTCGATGCTGGGGGAGCTCAGGAGCTTCTTCTTCCGGCGCTTCATCCAGTCGAGATGTGGCAACAGACCGGAAGGCTCGATACCATGTCCGATGTGCTTATGACCGTTGAGGCAAAGGGCGGCACGTTTGTGCTAGGGCCCACTCACGAAGAGGCGGTCATAGCCACCATAACACCCGATCTCGAGTCGTATAGGGATCTTCCGGTGACCGTTTATCAGATCCAGACGAAGTTTCGCGATGAAGCCAGGCCTCGCTTCGGATTGATGCGTACCAGGGAGTTCATCATGGCTGATGCCTACTCCTTCGACGCGTCCGCCGAGGGCATGAAGGATTCCTACACGCGGATTTATCAGGCCTGTGTCAATATCTTCGATCGCCTGGACCTTCCTTATGTTCCAGTGGAGGCCGATTCAGGTGCGATCGGGGGCGACGTAAATCACGAGTTCATGGTCCCTTCTCCTATCGGAGAAGACCACTTTGCCCAGTGTGTCGGATGCGGATACGCTGCGAACATAGAGGCTGCCAAGAGAGGCCAGCCGAGGCGGATACCAGCTGACTCACCCGTTTTAGAGATGGAGACACACGCCACACCAGGTGCCGCCTCGATCAAGGACGTAGTGGAGTTTTTCAGGTCCGAGGGTTTCGAGATAGACGAGTCGTCCGTGATGAAGACGCTGGCATTCAAAGATGCTCGTGATGATGTTGTCCTGATCTTGGTTCCTGGCGACCGTGAGGTCCGGCTGCCACCGGGACTGGCCCCGCTCAACGATGCTGACTTTGACTCCAACTCCTTCCTCTTCAAGGGCTTCATGGGGCCTATGGGAATGCAGGATCAGGGGGTAAGGGTGCTTGCCGACTACTCGATCTACGAGCGCCACAGCTGGTTCACCGGTGCCAATTTGGATGGCCACCATGTCGCTAATGCCATTCTGGGTAGGGATTTCACTGTGGATGAGGTCGGCTCATTTGTAGTCGTCTCTGAGGGGGATCCCTGTCCACACTGTGGCAAAGTTTTGTCATTGGTTCGTTCGGCTGAGGTCGGGCATACTTTTCAACTCGGTCTGGCCTACTCAAACAAGATACCCTCTGCGACATTCAAGGCGGAGGATGGCAGCGATCAGAAGTTCTGGATGGGCTGCTACGGTATTGGGGTGAGCCGGCTCCCTGCGGCCATAGCGGAGCATTTCCATGATGACAATGGCTTGCGTTGGCCCAGGAGCATCGCTCCATACCAGCTGGAGATCTTGACGATTACACCCGGAAGATCGCCGGAGGTGGTGGCTTTCGCCGATGGAGTGTACGAGGATCTGACCTCTTTGGGCATAGAAGTCCTCTACGACGATCGGGATCTGGGCCCGGGTGTCAAATTTGCCGATGCGGACCTCATCGGTGTTCCTACGATTGTCACGATTGGCCAGAGGGGACTCGCTAATGGTGTTGTAGAGGTGAAGGACAGGTTCAGCGGAGAGAGAAGCGAGGTGGGGGTCCCGGATCTGGTCAGCTATCTTTCTCAATTGTGATCGCTCACTCGTGAATTTCAGTCTCAGTTGCGCGCTCTGATGCGATTCATACTTCCATCGGGAAAGATTTCGCATATACTTAATTGAAAGGCTCTTACTAGTCGTTCCAGGCTGGACCCAAGAGTTACAAGTCGTATAGCGATTGTGAAAGCGTGGGCGTCTAGCCCGCGTTTTTGTATCTAAGGATTGCTTGGATTTTAGAGGAGGTGTACGAGGTGACACAGAGAGTTGAAGAAAGGTTGCGGGAGATCGCGCAACAACACTTGGCTGATCAGGGACTAGAGCTGCTGGATATCGAACTGAAGAGTGGCTCTCTTCGTATCACGCTCGATAGCGAGACTCCTCTAGATCTGGACAGAATTGCGCAAGCATCGGCCTTGATATCCAGGTTGATTGACGACTCTCGTGAATTCGACGATATGGGTCAGTTCAATTTGGAGGTTTCAAGTCCAGGGCTGGAGCGGACGCTTCGGACGGAGTCGCACTTCAGGCGTTTCATCGACTCGAAGGTGAACATCAAGATGAAGTTGGATTTTGTTGGACCAAGGCGTATAACTGGAGTGTTGAAGAAGGTCGAGGATGGATCTGTGACAATACTGACCAGCGATTCATCGGTGTCTCCGCCCTTCGATCTAAAAGTGAGAATTGACGAAATTGAGAGAGCCCGCACAGTGTTCGAGTGGGGTTCTCCTAAACCACCCAATTCAAAAGCAAGCGGTGGATCCAAACGGACAGGTAAGACGAAATTGACAGCGAACAAGACAGCGAAGGACTGAGGGACGAGATGGCCAAGACAAACTTTGACTTTTTAGAGGCATTGCAGATGATTGCCAATGAGAAAGGCATCGCTGTTGATACCCTTTTGGACTCTCTCGCCAACGCCTTGGTGGCTGCCTACAAGAGACGGCCGGGCGCAGCAGAAGAGGCCGTTGTAACCATCGATCCTGACACCGGAGAGATTAGGGTATTCGGCCAGGAACTAGATGAGGATGGAAATGTAATCCGGGAGTGGGACGATACTCCAAAGGATTTCGGTCGTATTGCGGCGCAAACGGCCAAGCAGGTAATGCTGCAAAGGATCAGAGAGGCAGAACGAGATCTTAAGTACGAAGAGTACGTGGGCAGGGAAGGCGACATTGTCACCGGAATAATTCAACAGAGCGACAATCGCTATACCCTTTTGGACCTTGGTAAGGTCGAGGCGCTTCTACCTCAGCAGGAGCAGGTGCCTTTTGAGAGATATGAGCACGGTGCGCGTGTCAAGGCGTACATAGTTGAAGTCAGAAAGACCAGCAAGGGGCCTCAGATCGTAGTGTCCAGGACTCATCCTGGCCTAATCAAGAGATTATTCGAACTTGAGGTTCCAGAGATCAACTCAGGGATCGTCGAGATCAAAGCCGCAGCTCGGGAGCCCGGCCACCGCACCAAGATCGCGGTTTGGTCGAACGATCCAAATGTGGATCCGGTCGGTGCCTGCGTTGGTGCCAGGGGTGCGCGTGTACGGATGATCACCAACGAGCTGCGAGGGGAGAAGGTTGACATAGTGCCTTTTTCCGAGGATCCTGCCGAGTTTGTTCAGAGGGCTCTGCAACCTGCGAAGGTTAAGGAGGTCCATCTGGATACCGTGACTGGTACGGCGACGGTGATCGTCGACGACTACCAGCTTTCACTGGCTATCGGCAAGGAGGGTCAGAATGCACGACTCGCCGCCCGGTTGACAGGATGGAGGATCGACATAAAGTCGGAGAGCGAGATGGCCGCCGAACAGGGAAGCTACGGCCAAGAGTGGGCTGAGGGCGAATGGGTCGACAATGGCTCGGGAGAGCTGGTATGGCGTCCAGCTGAAGGTGGGGAGGAGATATCGGCCGCGGATTACGAAGCCGAGCAAGAGTAGATCCAAGCGATGGTGCCCCAACGTACTTGCATAGGGTGTCGTGCCAAACGGTCGGCTGATGAGATGGCGAGGATTTGCCTTGCGGGAGATGGGCAACTTCACCTTTCGGCCAGCTCGAATGGCAGGGGAGTGTGGATCTGTAAGAAGAAAGCCTGCTTTAAGGCTGCAATGATAAAGGGAAGAATGGAACGGGCACTGAGAGTCAGCTCACTCCCAGATGTGCAAAAGCAATTATCAAGCATATCTGAGGTATTGGGCCTTCTAGGATAGATGTTCGGTAGTTTAGGTTATTTGTATTTTCACCGCATGCTACTCAAGATTTCACGCTTTCGTAGGACGGGTGGTTTTGGTAGATGTGAGTGTTAGGTGTTTTGTGGCTACATAGGCCAAGGAGAGGACTGAGTTAGCAGTTGGCTAAGAGAATAAGGGTTTATGAGCTAGCTAAGGAGCTAGGACTAACCAACAAGGAGGCTTTAGATCTTTGCGTTGCGCTTGGGATTGGTGTAAAGAGCCATTCTTCCAGCATCGAAGATGCACAGGCTGATAGAGCGCGCAGAAAAGCCGAAAGAGAGGGGATGGTCCGTGCCGAGCAGCCCCAAGAGGAACCCGTAGTACAGCCCAGAAAGCAAGAAACTCAAGCTGTGCACCAGCCAAAACCGTCTCCAGCCGATGTCGCCTCATCAGGATCAAAGGCTGAAGATCAGAGGAAGAGTCCAGATGCAGCACCTCTCCAGCAGAGGGTCGTCCCAGAGAGGCCGGTTGCGTCGTCTTTGCCCGTGGCACCTCGCCAAGACGAGGCAGCTGTAGCCCAAGGAAGGACTGCTTCTACCGGAGGACAGGCAAGACCTGTTCATAGCCAAGCCCCGCAGGGACCGAGGTCGAGCCAGGGTTCTGAGAGTCAAAGAGGCGACAGAGACCGCGGTGATCGAAACAGGTTGAATGAGCGGGCTAAGGATTCCCGTAGTTCATACGTTGCCGGAGTTCCAACTCCGTCGGCCGGTCCGAGCTCTGCGAGAGGCGAAGGTGCGCGAACTGTGCGGCCGCCGATGTCAGCTAGCGGGCGTCCAATTCCGCCTCCGCCTGGTGGGCCTCCCCGATCTCTCTCAGGGCGGCCAATTCCGCCTCCTCCTGCTGGCGCAAGACCTTCAGCTCAGCCACGTCAGGGTGAAGGTGATCGGTCACGCTCACCACAGTCGCGAGGCCAAGCGGCACAGCCGCGAGAGTCAGCTCCACGCCAGGGCGCCGGTCAAGGAACCGGTCGTCCAGGCAACTTCCCACCTCGTCAGGGAGGTGGGGCACATCGTCCTGGCGGAGGCCCTATTCAGCGTCCGGGTCAGCAGGCTTCTCAGGGTCCGAGATCTGGACAGGTAGGCTCTGATCGCGCGTTCACGCCGAGGCCGGGTTCAGGGTTTCCACCTCGTCAGGGAGGCGGAGGCTTTGGCGGCAACAGATCTGCGGGAGTGGGCACACCTGCTGGTTCATCGGCATCTCCCCGGCAGGGGGGAGCAGGCTACGCTCCTCGCGGAGGCAGTAGTGTTCCGCCACCCGTTCCATCGCGTGGCGTTCAGGGGCGTGGAAGGCCGGCTCAGAGGCAGTCCAAGAAGCGTCGTCGTCGCAATGTGGAGGAGTTGGAGCCTACACAGCTGACTACATATGTAGCTTCTAATGCCCCAGTTCCTGTAGGCGAAATCATCATCGAGCGGGGCAGTTCGGCCCAAGAGGTTGGTCCCAAGCTCAATAGGACCGCAGGAGATGTAGTCAGATTCCTGTTTCTTCAGGGTGAGGCGGTGACTGGAACTCAGTCTCTTTCCGACGACATGATCGAGCTTTTTGCCGCAGAGCTGGGTGCTAACATCAAGCTGGTCGATGCCGGTCAGGAGCAGGAGGCAGAGCTCCAGGCGAAGTACTTCGAGGACTCCGAGGTGGAGGCTCAGGTCGAATTGGAGCCTCGGCCACCGATAGTGACTGTCATGGGCCATGTTGACCACGGTAAGACAAAGCTGTTGGACCGGATCAGGGAGTCCAACGTCGTAGCCGGCGAAGCAGGTGGAATCACTCAGCACATAGGTGCCTATCAGGCCGAAGTAAATGGCAGGTTTGTGACTTTTATCGACACTCCGGGCCACGAAGCGTTCACAGCCATGCGTGCCAGGGGTGCGCAGGTGACTGACATAGTGGTTCTCGTGGTTGCGGCCGATGACGGGGTCATGCCCCAGACGGTCGAGGCGATAAACCATGCCAAGGCGGCCGGGGTTCCGATCGTGGTGGCGATAAATAAGATCGACCGGGAGAATGCGGATCCGGTTCGTGTCCAGCAGCAGCTTGCCGAGCTCGGCCTTGTTCCGGAGGCTTGGGGTGGCGACACAATTATGTGTGAGATCTCGGCGTTGCAGAACATAGGCATCACAGATCTTCTAGAGCATCTGGCGGTCTTGGCTGAGGTGATGGAGCTTTCATCTACTCCGAAGGGTCGGGCCCGAGGGGTCGTTCTTGAGGCGAATCTCGACGTCGGTCGAGGTCCGGTAGCCACTGTCATAGTTCTCAGGGGAACACTTAGGGTTGGAGATCCCGTTGTCGCCGGTCCAGCATGGGGAAGGGTCAAGGCTCTTATCGATTATGCAGGGCGCAACGTAAAGGAGGCCGGCCCATCGGTGCCGGTCCAGGTTCTGGGCTTTTCCGAGGTTCCGTCCGCTGGTGACGAGTTCAGGGAGACCAACGATCTTGCAACGGCGAGGATGATCGGTGAAGCAAGAGCCCA
The DNA here is from genome assembly GCA_021810525.1 of Actinomycetes bacterium. Classification (GTDB taxonomy): domain Bacteria; phylum Actinomycetota; class Acidimicrobiia; order Acidimicrobiales; family Acidimicrobiaceae; genus SCQM01. The sequence goes on from JAJZIP010000007.1 coordinate 15,381, forward strand.
GAGAATCAGAATGGCGGGTTACGCTAACATCGCTGCTGCTGCACCCGGTGCCAAGCTGGAAGATCTGTTTGAACAGATCCAGCGTGGCGAGACCGCGACACTGAATCTGATCATCAAGGCAGATGTCCAGGGTTCGCTGGAGGCAATAGTGGAGTCGCTTCGAAAGCTGGAACGTCCGGAAGTGAAGTTAGCCTTCATTCATCGAGCAGTTGGAGGGATTACCGAGAACGATGTTGTATTGGCTACTGCCTCGAACGCTACCATCATAGGTTTCAACGTTCGCCCCGACAGGCGGGCAAGAGAGCTTGCCGAGGCCAATGACGTGGAGATTCGTACCTACGAGATCATCTACAAGGTGATCGAGGACATCGAATCCGCGATGGTTGGCATGCTAGCTCCGGAGTTTGAAGAGGTTGTCACCGGAGACGCCGAGGTTAGAGAGGTGTTCAGAGTCCCACGAGTTGGCGCAGTGGCAGGTTGCTACGTGCGCAATGGTGCCATTACGAGGGGCTCAAAGGTGAGATTCCTTCGTGATGGTGTGGTCATCTGGAAAGGAACCATAACCTCGTTGCGGCGTTTCAAGGAGGACGCGCGTGAGGTGGCAGCTGGCTTCGAGTGCGGAATCGGCCTCTCGGACTTCCAGGATCTGCGCCCTGGCGATGTAATTGAAACCTTCGAGGATCGGGAGATTCCAAGGTCATAGACCTGGGGTTTTGAATCCTGCGGAAAGAAGGTGTTGAGATGCCGGTTTCTCGACGTGGAAGTGGTCGTAACGTTCCCAAGTATCCACGGATTGCCAGGGTCAATCAGCTGTTCCAGGAGGTAGTAGCGGAGACTATAGAGGAGCTGTCCCAGGATGATTCGCGTTTGGAGCTTACTACGGTAACCTCGGTTGATACCGAGCCGAACTTGTTTACGGCCACGGTGTGGATCGCCAACTTGACTGATGAGAATGCTGAGGCTCTGAACGAGTACAGGACAAGGATCCAGAAAGCGGTCGCCTCGCAAGTGAGGATGAAGCGCACACCTCAGCTCAAGTTTGACCAGGATCCCGGAGTGGTTCATGGCGAGCGGATCGAGGAGATTCTCAGAAGGATTACAAAAGAAGGGCCGGCCGATGCCGGAGAAGTCGAGGAATGAGCGTCCCAGCGGGTAGAAGAGGACTCGTACTTGTAGATAAGCCGGCTGGCTTGACCTCGCATGACGTGATCGCACGATTAAGAAGGATCTATGGGGTGAAGAGGATCGGCCATGCAGGGACTCTGGATCCTGAGGCCACCGGACTGCTTGTGGTTGCGATCGGCAACATCGCTCGTCTCCTCGATTACTTTCAGGCGAAGACAAAGAGATACGTCGGCGAGGTGGTTTTTGGGGTTGAAACGGATAGCTACGACTCGAGCGGGGCTGTGATCTCCAGGTCTGATGTGAATGCCTTGGATGTTGCCCGGCTCGAAAAGGCTCTGGCTTCGATGACAGGCGAGATAAGCCAGCGTCCCCCAGCAATATCAGCCCTCAAAGTCAAGGGGAAGAAGCTCTATGAGTACCATCGCGAATCGCAGCAGGTCGAGATCAAGCCGAGGATGGTGCATATCTATTCGATCAGCTACTCCAAAGGCGATGAGCCGAATGTGATCCAGATCGAGGTGGTGTGCAGTCCAGGCACATACATCCGTTCCATCGCGCATGACCTTGGCCAAGCCTTGGACACGGGTGCCCATCTTCGCAATCTTCGCCGGCTCCAGTCGGGAAGTTTCGGCGTCGACGAGGCACACGAACTAGACGAGATCGAACCCGATACGATCATGGATCCGGCTTCTGCCTTGCGGGATTTCAGGCTAGTCGGTGTCGAGGGAGCTGTCGTGACAAAGGCGATGAGCGGCTCGAGGGTCACACTCGAGGGGGAACAGAGCGACCAGTTGATCCTTTTCAATATGGCAATGGGCGCGCTGGCGGAGTGGGATCAGTTGATCGGCCTCTTCAGGAGAGAGTCGGCAGAGCTGTATCGGGCGAGCGTTGTTTTGCCGGTGATCAACTAGTTTCGTCGATAATGAAGATATTTACGGATGCGAACCCCAGTGAATTTCCTAATGGATCGGTTGTCACCATTGGCGCCTATGACGGCGTGCATCTCGGCCACAGATACTTGATAGCCGAAACCATCGAACTCGCGAAGAGCATAGGGGCAAGCTCTGTTGTAGTAACGTTCGATAGACATCCTGCCTCTGTGGTCCGACCGGGCTCTGCTCCTTTGCTTTTAAGCGACACGGATCAAAAGCTCGATTGTCTGGGTGAAACTGGAGTCGACTATGTCTGTGTCGTGAGATTCGACGAGAAAAGGGCGAGCGAAAGCGCGATTGATTTCGTGGAGGAGTTCCTGGTTGGCAAGCTCAACATCAAGATGGTTGTCGTTGGACGTGACTTCCATTTTGGACACAATCGTCAGGGCAATGTGAAGCTCCTTGAGGAACTCGGCAGGAAGCATGGCTTCGGAGTTGTTGGAGCGGCTCTAAAGACACCAGGCCGCGACATCGAACAGGCTCTTTCTTCGACGTTGATTCGGCATCTCATCGCTGCGGGAGAATTGGACCTCGCTAACAGGTACTTGGGCAGGCTCTACGAACTGAGAGGAAGAGTTGAGCATGGCGACAGCAGGGGAGGCAACGAGCTTGGCTATCCCACTGCCAATGTCTCTTTCTCAAATTTGATGGCTACACCCCCGGATGGAATATACGCGGGCTGGGTGGTCCTAGAATCTGGGGATCGATATGGTGCGGCTATCTCTCTAGGTACCCGTCCGACCTATTACCCAAGCGGCGGGGAGCGGCTTCTTGAGGCATTTATCCTGGGTTTCGAGGATGATCTTTACGGGCAGCCGATAAGAGTGCAGTTCGGCATGAAGATTCGTGATCAGGAACGGTTCAGTACGAGCGAGGAGCTGGTGGCGAAAATCACGGAAGATATTTCCCGAGTTGAACAGTTCTGTGCCACTTTCAGCTTGTAGATTGGCAAAATCCTATTAGTATCTCCATGTTTGAATACAAAGGACGTTATGAGCAGACCCGCCGGGTACTCTCACATAGGTCTAGAGGACAAAGGTTTACATGCAAGATAAAGAAGCAATCATTTCTGAGTACCGTCTTCATGGATCCGACACAGGGTCGCCTGAAGTCCAGATTGCTCTACTTACCAATCGCATATCACATCTAACGGAGCATCTCAAGATGCACAAGGGTGATCACCACACCCGTCATGGTCTGATGAAATTGATCGGTCACAGGCGGAGGCTGTTGGATTACGTAAGGGATCAAGATGTAGAACGCTACCGTTCGCTGATTAGCCGATTGGGAATCCGAAGGTAGAGAGCATATGCTCATGATTGAGGCCCACCTCCAGCTTGGGGAGTGGGCCTCAAGAGTTTTTGAGCATCTGCGAGCAGATACAATGAAAGACAGGAAATGCGATTGCGTTTCCCCTAGTGTTTAAGTTGCTGACTTGGCAGGTAAGTAAAATAATTGGAGTGCGACCAAGGTGCCCAGCTGCCAGTCGCTAGCTCCCAAGAAATTGGTGGTTAGCGACTGGGAACTGCCGAGGTTGCCGGAAAAGAAATAAGGAGACAAATGGCTGAGGCCGTTGTCGTATCGACTCAATTGAGCGGGACAGATAAGACCCTCTCATTTGAAGCAGGGAAGCTTGCACAGCAGGCCGACGGTGCTGTTGTCGGTCGCTTAGGCGACACGATGGTGCTGCTCACTGCTACTGCAGCCAAGACCGTCAAAGAGGGTATTGACTTTTTTCCATTGACAGTCGACATTGAAGAGCGCATGTATGCGGTGGGCCGCATACCCGGTTCATTTTTCAGGCGCGAGGGAAGAGCTACAGATGCAGCTACTTTGACGTCGCGTCTGATCGACCGGCCACTCAGGCCCTGTTTTGCAGATGATTTTCGCAATGAAGTACATGTCGTCGGGACGATTCTTGGAGCAGATCTGACCAACCCGCATGATGTCTTGGCCATAAATGCCGCTTCTGCAGCGTTGATGATCTCAGGAATTCCGTTCCATGGCCCGGTTGGTGCGGTTCGTATCGCTTTTGATAAAGAGGGGAAGTGGGTCCCCCATCCAAGCTATCAAGATGGAGATTCCTCGAGCTTCGAACTCGTAGTGGCGGGACGTGAGAACTCAGACGGTTCCGACATCGCGATAATTATGGTCGAGGCAGGCGGAACAGAATCCAGCTGGAACAATTATCAGGAGGGGGCTCCTCTCTTAACCGAATCAGAGATCGCAGACGGGCTTGAGCTTGCAAAGACCTGGATACGTGAGTCCATTGAACTCCAGCGGAGGCTGGTCCAAGCGCATGGCGGCAAACCGCGAATGGAGTACGTTCCTCAGATCGATTACTCCGACGAGGTATACGAGGCGGTGAAGGAGGTCGGCCTCCAGGCATTGTCTGAGGCAAATGTCGTTCTGGGCAAGGCGGATCGGGACGCCAAGCTCAATGAAGCCATGGCCATGGTCTCGGAGAAGCTTTCGGAGAGGTTCGAGGGGAGAGAAGGGCAGATCAAGAGTGCAATCAAATCGCTCAACAAGTACCTGGTCAGGAAGCGCATAGTCGAGGATGGCGTGAGAATCGACGGACGCGACCTGGTTACTATCCGGCCTCTGTCTTGCGAGGTCGAGTTGATCCCAACTGCACATGGTACCGGCCTGTTCAACAGGGGTGAGACACAGGTTCTAACATTCTGCACCCTCGGCATGCCAAAGATGACTCAGATGCTCGATTCAATCTCGACTGACGAGTTCAAAAGATACATCCACCATTACAACTTTCCGCCGTTTTCAACGGGTGAGGTTGGATTCATGCGAGGTCCAAAGAGGCGTGAGATCGGCCATGGGCTCCTTGCCGAGCGTGCCCTTCTACCCGTGGTCCCCCCACAGAGCGAGTTTCCTTATGCACTTCGACTGGTTTCCGAGGTGCTGAGTTCAAACGGGTCGACCTCCATGGCATCGGTCTGCGGCTCTACTCTGTCTCTGATGGATGCCGGGGTGCCGATCAAAGCCCCAGTAGCCGGCATTGCAATGGGGCTCGTCTTGGCCGAAGGTAAGTATGTAACGCTTACCGACATCCTCGGTGCGGAGGACGCCTTCGGAGACATGGACTTCAAGGTGGCGGGCACGTCTGAATTCGTTACCGCACTGCAGCTCGACACTAAGATTGACGGGATTCCCGCAGAGGTGTTAGGCCAGGCATTGCGTCAGGCAAAGGACGCGCGACTCAAGGTCCTCGATGTCATGCTCCAGGTTATTTCAGAACCTCGGAGCGCGGTGAAAGGCAATGCCCCCAAGATCATCTCATTTGAGGTTCCCCTAGAAAAGATTGGCGAGATCATCGGCCCCAAGGGAAAGAGCATCAATGCTATTCAGCAAGAGACAGGAGCTGAAGTAGGGATCGAGGATGACGGGACTGTGGGGATCGTGACCATTGGTGCCAAGGATCCCAAGGCGGTCGACGAGGCCCGCAGGCGGGTCTACGACATACTTGAGCCCCCGAAGGTGGAGTTGGGTGCCAACTACACCGGAAAAGTGGTTTCGATTGCCAAGTTCGGGGCTTTCGTGAACATTTTGCCCGGCAGGGATGGGCTGCTGCACATCTCAAAGCTTGGCGGAGGCAAGAGAGTCGAGCGCGTTGAAGACTATCTCCAGATGGGCCAGGAACTCACTGTTCACGTTGATGATATCGATGCAGCTGGGAAGATCTCGCTCTCGTTAGTGACTGACGGCATCCCTAAAGAGGGCTCGACCGAGTCGGCCGAACCGACAGGTGCTGAGGCGAAGGACAAGGGTGTCGTATCAAGAGATGAGCCTGCTGAGGCCAGGCCACCCTCGGAATCATCAATGGTGTCGTTCGAAGCTCACTTTGATGAGGAACTCAGGTCCCAGTACGGAGATCTCGGTCCTGGACCTTCCCCAACGGGCAGGCCTGTCGAGCGTGAGGGCGGGCACAGCAGAGGTCCAAGGAGAAGCGGTCGGCGCGATGGTCGTCGTTAGATAATTGCCGGATTGTGTCGAGAACCACTAGGTTTGACAATGGACTTCAGATTGTAACCGAGGAGATGCCTCAGGCCGCCTCGGTTACAATCGGAGTCTTTGTTGGTGTTGGGTCCAGAGACGAGACGCTTGGTCAGCACGGAACCTCGCACTTCTTGGAGCACCTTGCCTTCAAGGGGACGGACGAACTTTCGGCAAAAGATCTTGCTATCTTGGTTGACTCTTTCGGTGGTGACATGAACGCTTTCACCACCAAGGAGATGACCAGTTTCCAGGTGCGTCTTCTTGGTGAGGCTACCCATATCGGAACGGACACGCTGGGCAAGATTCTCACTGAGCCTGCGCTGAATCCGACTGACATTGATTCAGAGCGGAGCGTGATACTCGAAGAGATCGCGATGGCGAATGACGAGCCGTCAGACTTTGTGCATGAGCAGCTGGGCGCTGCGGTCTATGGGGATCACCCGCTCGGCAGGGAGGTTTTGGGTTCGCGCGAAAGTATTTTGCGCATCGACCAAGGTATCATCAAGGGCTTTTTTTCAGCTTTTTACAGGCCGGTGAATATGGTTGTATCGGCTGCGGGCGCTCTCACTCACGAGGCTATCGTGGAGCAGTTTGAACCCACGCTCGGATCGCTATCTGACGGAGCAATACCCAAGCGCCGCAGGCCGGGGCTGATTTTTTCAAGGCCGGTTATATCCGAGCGTGATATCGAGCAGGTGCATGTTTCGATTGCGTTTCCAGGGTTGCCGAGGGCGGACCGGAGAAGGTGGGTCATGGCTGTATTGGATCATGTCTACGGCGGCGGGCTTTCGTCGCGGCTGTTTCAAAAAGTCAGGGAAGAGTCGGGCTTGTGTTACTCGATCTATTCAGACCGGGTGACCTATCAGGACTCTGGTTACCTGGGCGTTTATTTTGCGGCTAGTCCGGCGCAGCTTGGTCGAGCGGCAGAGTTGGTGGATTCGGTGACTATGGAGTTTATTTCGGCTGGTATAACTGAAGAAGAGTTAGCTGTTGCCAAACGCTATCTGCGGTCTCAGGTCCTTTTGGCTAGAGAGGACACGGCATCGGTAATGTCTCAGCTGGGATCAGTACTTGTCACAGGCCAGCAGATCAAATCTGTAGGGGAGATTTTGACTGAGATAGAGCGAGTCAAAGTTGATGAGGTAACGGAACTTGCGGCAGAGGTCTTTTCCGGATCCAGACAGATATCAGCCGTCGGCCCTGTCCCTCACGGGATCTTTGGCTAGGGGGGACATATGCGAATCGGTGTATTTGGCGCGGGTGGTCAGATGGGAACTACGGTATGCAAAGCTGTTGCCGAGGATCCCGAGCTGACTTTGGTTGCCGCGATTGACCCCCGACTTTCAGGGATAGATCTGGCCCAGGTCACCGGGATCAACGGTACCGGCTTGGAGATAGGCGGCTCGAAAGAGTCGTTGATTTCAGCCAAGGCTCAGGTTGCGGTGGACTTCACCTCGGCCGAGGTTGCTTTCGAGAATATGATGTGGTGCGCCAAACACAACATTCACGGTGTGGTCGGAACCACTGGTCTTTCATCGACACAGCTGGCCAAGCTCGAGGAGGAGTATGCCAAATCGAAGGCGAGCTGTATCATTGCGCCAAACTTTGCCATCGGAGCCGTATTGATGGTGCGTTTTGCAGAGATGGCATCTGTTTTTTTCGATACCGTGGATGTTATCGAGTTGCATCACGATCAGAAGGTTGATGCTCCCAGTGGAACGGCAATGGAGACTGCCAGACGTGTGACGGAGTTCAGGGATTCTTTGCATAACCCATTTGCTTCGGATCCGACCACCAGAACGGTGTTGGAGGGTGCCAGAGGAGGCAGGTACGAGCAGGGTGTGCATGTGCACTCCCTGAGGGTAAGAGGAATGGTGGCTCACCAAGAAGTGATTTTTGGGACTGTTGGCCAGACTCTTACTATAAGACATGACTCTTACGACAGAACTTCGTTCATGCCGGGTGTACTGTTGGCCATAAAGTCGGTGGCTTCCGTGAAGGGCTTAGTTAAGGGGATAGACGTTCTTATCGATGCCAAGCTGGGGTTGGCCGCGAAAGGCGCTGGCAAAGGTGGTGGATCGAAGTGACCGAATACGGATCAACCCGCTTTGGCCGAGTCCTGACTGCAATGGCAACCGCGATGGACTCGAACGGCGAAGTTGACTACGACCGTACTGTTGACCTGGCTCGATGGCTCGTGGGAAATGGAACCGAGGCTTTGATAGTGACGGGCACGACAGGAGAGGCGCCGACTCTGACCGATGAGGAAAAGATCTCCATTTGGGAGGCGGTCTCGTCTAGCGTTACTGTTCCCGTGGTAGCTGGCTCAGGTTCGAACGACACTCGGCACTCGGTGCACATGTCGAAAAAGGCAACGGAGGTCGGAGCTTCCGGGCTACTTTTGGTAACTCCTTATTACAATAGGCCACCGCAGTCAGGCCTGCTCGCCCATTTCGAGGCTGTAGCCAAGGTATGCGATCTCCCTGTAATAATCTACGACATTCCAGTTCGCACGGGTCGAAAGGTGGAGAGCGAGACGCTGCTGGAGCTGATCAGTCGCTGTCCGAACGTCGTCGCCCTCAAAGATGCAGCAGGTGACCCAGGTGGAACTTCCAAGCTGTTGCCAAGACTGCCCGACTACTTCGAGCTGTACTCCGGAGATGACGGCCTCACCTTGCCGCTTCTCGCCATCGGCGCGGTAGGTGTCATAGGGGTCGCGACCCATTGGGCGGCGTTCGGATATCAAGAAATGATTTCTAGCTTCATCGCCGGTGATGAAGCCCGGGCGCAGCGGATCAATGAGGCCTTGATTCCCTCTGTTGATTTTGAGTCGACGATGGATGCACCGAATCCGATGCCGGTGAAGGTTCTCCTTAATGAGCTCGGACTTGAGGTCGGTGAGACGCGGCTTCCGCTTGGAAGCGCCCCAGGCTACCTGAAGAAGCAGGCTAGGGATGTGTTCGTTAGGACTAATAGCGCGCTTAGCACGTTAGGGGTGCAGGTCGCTAAGCCCAAGAAAGAGATTCGTGACTAGTCAAGTAAGCGTAATTTTTCTCGGAGGACTTGGTGAGATAGGGCGAAACTGTGCGCTAATCGAACAAGACGACCGGATCGTCATCCTCGACTGCGGGCTGATGTTCCCAAATTCTGATATGCCTGGAGTGGACCTTGTATTGCCGGATCTGACCTATGTGCGGGAGAATCAGCACAAGGTGGTGGGCTGTATTCTTACTCACGGCCACGAGGATCATACGGGAGCGCTTTCATTTCTGATGAGGGACATCGATATCGTCCTGCCCATATATGGCTCAGAGCTTTCACTCGGTCTGGCAGCCAATAGGATCGAAGAGGCGGGCTTGACCGATCGAGCTGAGTATATCGCTGTCTCCGATGGTGAGACGCTTGAGATCGGGCCGTTCAGGGTGGAATTCATCCCCGTCACTCACTCAGTACCCCACAGCTTCGCGGTGGCACTTTATACCTCTCAAGGCGTCATATTCCACTCGGGGGATTTCAAGATCGATTTGAACCCCGTCGACGGGAGGCTGATGGATCTTGGCCGTATCGGCGCTATCGCCTCCAACCAAGGAATTCGCCTTCTTCTATCGGATTCGACGAACGCGGAGGAGGTAGGACGGTCTGAGTCGGAATCAGAAGTGGGCAAGACACTAGCGCGGCTATTTGGCGAATCAAAGGATCGCCGCATAGTTGTTACCTGTTTTTCCTCCCATATCCACCGTATACAGCAGGTTGCGAATGCAGCGGTGGCGGCTGGGCGACGGGTTTTCACCCTTGGGCGCTCGATGGGTAAGAATGTTGCGTTAGCTAGGCGGCTCGGGCTTCTTTACATTCCTGACGATCGCATCTTCGACATCGACCAGGTCTCCAAGTATCCCAGCGAAGAGGTCTGCATAATATCCACCGGCTCCCAGGGCGAACCGATGAGCGCCCTCTCGCTCATGGCGGCGGGTGAGAACAAATGGCTGAAACTTGAGCAAGATGACCTGGTGATCATCTCAGCCGATGCCATCCCAGGTAACGAGACCGCCATAGGCCAGGTCATAGACAGTCTCTATCGGAGAGGCGCATCCGTAGTCCATCCAGGGATCGACAAGGTTCATACTTCGGGTCATGCCAAGGCGGATGAGCTCAAGATGCTTCTTTCGATCACTAGGCCGCAGGGCTTCATTCCCGTGCATGGAGAGTTCAGGCACCTATTCAACCACACCATGCTCGCCAAGGAGATGGGCGTTCCACCTGATAACATTCTCTTGGCTGAGGATGGGGACGTTGTCGTTCTCTCCGATTCCGGCATAGATTTTGGAGGTCAGGTTCCTGCTGGTCACCTCTATGTCGACGGGGTCGTGGGCGATGTGAACCGCGGAGTCCTCAGGGACCGCAAGGCGCTCGCGGAGGAGGGGGTGATCGTGGTTGTCGTGACAGTAGATATGAAATCCGGGGAGCTTATCACAGGTCCTGAGATCATAACGCGGGGATGGATCCATGCCGACGAGGCAGAGGGTCTGATAGAGGAGGCCAAAGCAGAGGTTCGGCGCTCAATAGCTGACGTGGTGTTTCAGGATGCGCTTGACCTCGAGACACTGAGGCGTCACGTCAGAACCTCGCTGGGGAAGTACGTCAACAAGCAGACCAAGCGGCGTCCGATGATAGTCCCAGTGGTTTTAGAAAGCTAGCGGTAGATTTTTCGCGTAATTTCTGCAAAGATTAATTACAAATTAGTAATTTAGAGTGATGATCTGGTTTGACTACAGGCTTTAAGCGCTAAGTTCATCTCAATGAGTCCTAAGGCAACCAACTCAGGTAGGAGCGGCGCGACGTCGGGATCGCGATACAAAAAGGCGGCAACTTCGGGCCGGTCGTCATCAAGTTCTCGGAAGCCGCCCGCGCATCAGCGTGTGGCGCCCAGGCCATCGCTATTCGATCACATGCGGTCGATGGATGACTCGTTTCGCGGTGTCCTCTATATTGCAATTGCCCTGGTGGTGTTTGTATCCTCGTTGACTTCGCTTTTTGGGCCTCTTGGCAAGGATCTGACGATACTAGTGGAATCTCTCTTTGGATTGGGGATCTTTGCTGGGCTGGTCGCGCTCTTGCTGTGCGGATCCGCCCTGATCGTTCCAGAGCGGATGAGGATTGCGCGACGCCGCGGGATACTCGGAGTTGTTGCGGCCCTGTCGCTGGCGGGGATGCAAGGAGACCTTTATCAGAGTATCAGTGGGCCTCAAATTCGCGCAAAAGGCGGGTTTCTAGGTTACTTGATCGGTCACACGCTCAGCGTCTCTGCCGGTCGCTTTGGCGGACTGGTGATCCTGTTCGTACTTTTTGTCCTGGTTTCCTTGGCGTTTGTCAACATTGGGCCACAGCGTGCTGCAATATTTCTGATAGATCTGGCACGACGCTTCATATCGGGAGGTCTAAGAGAAGAGTCAGATGGTGCAGATGATGAGGTCAGCGCCGATGAGTTCTTCGGTCGCAAGTTTCGCAGGGGGAAAAAGGAGCTGCGCAATGATTCTGCGGGGGTGGCGGATCCCGCACCTTTGGCTCGAATGAACGTGGCCAAGGCCGAAGTCGACCTTGCTGGAATCATCGACGGTTCCCTGTTTGACTCCGAGGTCGGCGGGTCGAAGCCTAAGAAGTCGCAAGATCTCTCGGCAGATGCGATGGAACTCAGTGTGGAGAGGGTGGGCGGACACTGGAGACTGCCGAGCCTTTCTCTTTTGAAGCGCGGTGCCATAAGGAATCTTGACCGGGAGGAGCTAGCCAACAGAGGTAGGGTTCTTCAGAGTTCACTGGCAACCCACGGAGTGATGACCAAGCTTGTGGGCATGACCGTTGGTCCTACGGTGACCAGATATGAACTCGAACTCGGCGAAGGCGTAAAGGTGGCGAAGGTTACATCGCTGAACAAAGACATCGCCTACGCCATGGCCGCCGCAGATGTCCGAATTCTGGCTCCAATACCCGGCAGGTCTGCCATCGGAGTGGAAGTTCCGAATCAAAACCGGCAGGTCGTGACGCTCGGGGATGTCCTCTCCTCCGACGAAGCCGGAGCCGCCAAGCACCCGCTCGAGGTTGCCCTCGGTAGGGACATCGCCGGAAGGGCGGTAATGGTAAACCTGGCCGATATGCCGCACGTTCTGATTGCTGGGGCAACTGGCGCGGGCAAGTCTTCCTGCATCAATTCGATCATCACATCAGTGCTGATGCGGGCGACTCCAGACGAGGTCCGGATGATACTGGTCGACCCGAAAAGGGTCGAGTTGGGCCAATACAACGGACTTCCGCATCTTCTGACGCAGGTGGTCACAAATCCAAAGAAAGCGGCTAACGCACTCTCGTGGGCGGTTAAGGAGATGGAACGGCGCTACGACCTGCTTTCAGAGGTTGGTGTACGGGACATCACCGGATATAACCAGATGATCGCGTCTCTTGAAGCGGAGATGATGCTGAGCAAAGATGCTCCAAAATCCTATATCGACGAGATTCTTGATGACGCCCCGCTATTCAATAGCACAGCCACTCAGGTCGTAGAGCGCCTGCCGTTCATAATTGTCGTAGTCGACGAGCTCAACGATCTTATGATGGTTGCCGCACGAGACGTCGAGGAGGCGATCTGTCGCATAGCCCAAATGGCTCGTGCGGTAGGCATCCATCTTCTGATTGCCACGCAGAGACCTTCCGTGGACGTGATAACTGGAGTGATCAAGGCTAATATCCCATCCAGGATGGCCTTTTCGGTCTCCTCTCTCGCCGACTCACGGGTCATACTGGATCAACCTGGGGCGGAGCGGCTTGTCGGCAAGGGTGACATGCTTCTTCTGAATGCCTCATCCAATGTTCCGAGGCGCATTCAGGCACCATGGGTAGCGGAGGCGGAGGTTCGGGCCGTTGTCGGTCACTGGCTGAGATCATCAAAGCCTCAGTACGTGGACGGCGTTGAAGGCTCGGATGAGCTTGGAGGATTTGGATTCGATTCCGATGGTTCGGACGACCTTTTGGAGCATGCTATCGAATTGGTTGTCTCCTCACAACTGGGTTCTACCTCGATGCTTCAGAGGAAGCTGCGCGTTGGCTTTGCGCGCGCTGGGCGCCTGATGGATCTGCTCGAGGCCAGGGGGATTGTGGGTCCGTCCGAAGGTTCCAAGCCACGGGTAGTGCTCATGAGTAAGGAAGAATTGGAAAATCGTAAAGAAGAGGGATACTTCTAATTACTTCCACATCCTTTTTCACTATCTTGTTTCTAAGTATTTTGTTCACCCATGTATTCGAAGTGCGACGCTTGCTCGTTGGAGGTTTTTCGGCATGAAAAGAAATGACTCTTGGCTGGGCTCGACTGCTGGCTCATCCTATTCCCGGCGGAGCCATTACAGAGACTCGGGACCCTCTTTGGCAGGCTTGTCAAGAGTCATAATGGTTCTCGTGGTACTGGTCATTATCGTTTCGGTGATCCAGCTGATAAGGCCTGTTCCGCTACCGAAGGCTCAGGACACAATCAGCAACACTGTCATACCGGGCACGCCACCATCTCTTCCGTGGCCTTCACAGGGTGGGGGCGAGGTCGAGATCCAAAATGTGGGGACTATCGGCAGTTTCAACGTCAACGAGCAATTACCACTGGCATCGACAGCGAAGATTGTGACCGCTCTTGTGATCGTCAAGGACCATCCCTTATCGCTGGGAAGCACCGGACCGACGATAGCCGTGACTTCGGCAGACGCAGCCACGTACCAATCTATGCTTGGCCAACAGGACTCCGTTATGGCCGTGGCTAGCGGCGAGAATCTAACCGAGTATCAGCTTCTCGAAGCACTTCTGATACCTTCCGCCGACAATATTGCCGTCAAACTTGCAATATGGGATGCCGGCTCAGTTTCTGCGTTTGTAACGAAGATGAATGCAATGGCTAAGTCGCTCGGTATGACACACACCGTCTTCAAAGACCCCTCAGGTCTTGACACTGGCACAGTCGGCTCTGCGGGAGACGAGGTCCAGGCAGCTCTGGCGCTTCTCAAGAACCCGGTCCTCTCCAAGATAGTTTCGATGCCTCAGGCGACACTTCCGATAGTTGGAGTTGTCTACAACGTCAACTACAACGTTGGGCATGACGGCTTTGTTGGAATCAAGACCGGTTCGATCGGTAATGGAGCGAACCTTGTTTTTGCCGCCACGGGAGTCGGCTCCAAGGATCTGATCGTAGGGGCAATCCTTGGTCAATCTGGAGTCCAGCCACTCAATGCGGCTCTGGCTGAGAGCACCAAGCTCGTGAATGCGGCGCGCAAGGTTCCAGGTGACTTCAGTGTATTGAAGAAGGGTCAGGAAGTTGGGCTGATCGATGCACCGGGGGTTCAGCCGATCCCTATAGATGCAGCTCAGGCTCTATCGTTTACCGGTTGGTCCGGATTGCATGTCAATTACACTGCCAAGTTTTTGCCGCTGAAGGGTCAGGTTGCCAAAGGCGCAAAGGTAGGAACGCTAACGGTTTCCGTTGGGGACCAGTCGCAGACGGCGTCCCTGATTGCCACCAAAGCGGTGAGGAGTCCTTCCGTGGCATGGCGATTGAAAAGACTCTAGGAGGCGGTCGATGATAGCACGAGTTCCAGCTTCATCTGCGAATCTTGGCCCTGGTTTCGATACACTTGCCCTCGCGCTATCGCTGTATCTGGAAGTTGAGGCGGAGCCGGCCGACAGCTTCAGTGTCTCGGCGTTCGGCGAAGGGTCGAACCTGGTTGTGTCGGACTCTCATCTTGGGTCCCAGGTTGCTATGCGGGTTCTCGGGCATGCAAGGGTGCATCTCAATGTGCGCTCTCAGATCCCGCTAGGCAGGGGCCTTGGTTCATCTGCTGCATTTGTCTCTGCGTGCGCCGCAGCACTGGGTGCAGAAAACCCATTCCTAATAGCTTCGAGCTTCGACGGTCATCCCGAGAATGCGGCGGCTTCGGTGTTTGGCGGCTTCGTGACCGCTACGTCTGTGGGGTCGGAGTACGTCTCGAGAGGTCTAACGGTGGATCCGGGACTTGCAGCAGTAGTCGTAATTCCCTCGAGTGAACTCGCGACCAAGACCGCCAGAGGTGTCTTGCCTGAATCTGTCAGCTTCAGCGATGCAGCATTCAACCTGGGTCGGATGGGCTTGCTGATAGCGGGGTTTGCCGACCTCGATCAGCTGGTTTGGCAGGCGACGCAGGACAGGCTCCACCAGTCGTATCGATCGGCTCTGTTCCCTGAATCGGTTGAGATCATCGCTGCCCTCGAGGAGTCCGGGGCAATTGCGGCTTGCTGGTCGGGTGCAGGTCCATCGATGATCGGATTCTGCAGAGCTTCAGATTCTGCGGCAATAGCCAACAGGGTTGCGGAGCGGGTTGCAGGTCAAGTCGGAAAGAATGTCGTGAGGGAATTAAAGGCGGATCTCAAAGGGTTAGTGACGGCCGACTCTTATGGCGCAGATTTCCAGCCTTTGAAAGTTGCTAGTTTGTAGTAGATGAACTCTTCGTACTGGATCGAGACTCTGGGCTGTCCGAAGAATCGAGTCGACTCCGAGAAACTCGAGGGACGGCTGGTCTCCCAAGGCCTGACTCCAGCAGCTGATGCCACCACGGCCGACCTGATGGTGGTAAATACCTGCGCTTTCATAGAGGCGGCCAGGACGGAGTCGATTGAGACCGTTCTCGATCTGGCAGAAGGCAAAAAGCTCGGTGCGAGGTTGGTAGTCACCGGCTGCATGGCTGAGAGATACGGTGACGAGCTAGCAAAAGAGCTGCCCGAGGTGGATTTAGTTGCCGGTTTTGGCCAGGACTTTCTTTCTGGGCTCTCGGTGCCGGTTCAAATTGGAACCAAGCCCAGTGTTCAAAAGGGTGTGCGAGATTTCGACCTGCTCAATCTGAAAAGGCCGAGGGTGGGCGGTTCCTGGGCTTACTTGAAGATCGCGGAGGGCTGCAATAGGTCATGCGGCTTCTGTGCGATCCCGTCGTTTCGTGGCAAGCAACAGTCGCGAACAGTTGAAGCGATCGTCGAAGAGGCGGCTGATATCGGTGTAAGAGAGCTGGTATTGATCGCTCAGGATCTTGCCTCCTACGGTATTGATATTTACGGGGAGAAGCGCTTGGTGCCTCTCATTGAGGCTCTTGCAGTGCATGCGGAGTGGATACGCTTGCTCTACATCTACCCATCAGAACTCTCGAGGCCCTTGATCGAGGTGGTCCTTGCCACCGGAGTGCCATATTTTGATCTCTCTCTTCAACACGTTTCGAGGCCTCTCCTGCGGCGTATGAAGCGATGGGGATCAGGTGCGAAGTTCTTGGATAGGATCGGCCAAATTCGCAAAATTGCGCCGGATGCTGTTTTCAGATCTTCTTTCATTATCGGCTATCCTGGAGAGACGGAAGACGATCACGATGCGCTGCTGAGCTTCATCGAGGAGGCTGAGCTGGATTGGGCCGGATTCTTCATGTTTTCCGAGGAGGATGGAACCTATGCCCGCGGCCTAGGATGCAAAGTGGACAGCTCTCTGATGTTGGAACGGTTCAGGGAGGTGTCGGAGCTTCAGGATGAGATCACTCAAAAGAAGCGGGTCGATTTGTTGGGAACCACTGTAAGGGCCTTGGTCGACTCGCCTGGAATTGCCAGGTCGTTTCGTGAGGCTCCGGAAATTGACGGGGTCATTAAGATTGATGAGGAAATCCCTTCAGGAGAGTATCGAGATCTTGTAATCTCTGGAGCAGAGGGTCCAGATTTAATTGGTGAATCCGTGAGTTAGGAGGCTCGAGTGTCAACGGAAAGTACATTTGGTCCGAGCGCTCTTGCCACGCCATCAAACTTCATAACTCTGTTGCGCGTCATTGTGACCCCAATACTCATGTACAGCGTCGCAGCGCACGGGTCGACATGGTTTGCCTTTGGCATCTGGATGGTTTTGGCGTTGACTGACAAGATCGACGGCACTTTAGCACGGCGTCAGGGAACTACAAGGTCGGGTGCATTTCTGGACCCGTTGGCCGACAAGCTGATGGTTTTCGGTCTCTTTGCGGTCTTGGTAGTGAGAGACGAGATCTGGTGGGTTCCAGTTCTGGTGATGGCGGTCCGAG
>JAJZIP010000007.1:32560-41299 GCA_021810525.1 Actinomycetes bacterium
GATGTCGCTATATCGAAGCCTTCTTGGGCGCAAGGGGATCTCGGTTCCGGCTCGACCTCTAGGAAAGGCCAAGACCTTTGTCCAAGTTGTCGTGATAGGCCTCGTGCTGATACCAGGGGTCTACGGGACGGCCAAGGTTGAGATTGGGGTTCTTGTCTGGCTGGCGACTCTGTTAGCCTTGGTGAGCGGTTACTTTTACTATGCCGACGGTCGGGTCCGCAATTCCGGCTGAAGCGGAAGCTGGGAGTGGGAAGTGCGAGTTGAAATAGTAGCCATCGGCACGGAGCTCCTACTTGGCCAGATCGTGGACACGAATTCCACAAAGATCTCGCAACGGTTGGCCGAATTTGGCATAGATTGCCTCTATCAGACTCGCGTCGGCGACAACCTCGATCGCATCGTGTCGGTCCTAAGGCTTGCCCTTGATCGTAACGACGCAGTATTGGTATGTGGAGGACTTGGACCCACCCAGGATGACATCACCAGAGAAGCAGTCGCTGAGGTAATGGGAGCGACTCTTGAGCATCGCCAAGAGATAGAAGACAGGATTCGGTCCGTGTTTACAGCTCGTGGCCGGACCATGAGTTCAAACAATATCAAGCAGGCGATGGTTCCGGTCGGCGCGACGATAATCGAGCAGCGCAAAGGTACGGCACCTGGTCTGATCTGCCCGGTCGAGGACAAAGTCATTTACGCGGTTCCCGGCGTCCCACACGAGATGGCGGACATGCTGGATAGGGCCGTAATTCCAGATTTGATCTCTAGGGCCGGGATGACTGGCGTGATACGCTCGAGGACCCTTAGAACCTGGGGGTTGTCGGAGTCCGCTTTGGCAGAGCGCGTTGCGCCACGGGTGGAGGCGCTCGATGTAGGCGACGGACGGACGACGATCGCGTTTTTGGCTTCCGGTATCGAAGGTATAAAGTTGCGGATCACCGCAAAGGCGGAGTCAAGTGAAGCCGTGGACTCCCTTCTCGATGCTGAGGAGAGAGAGCTCAGAGCAATACTCGGAGATATTGTGTTTGGAAAAGACGACACAACGATCGAGATGGCGGTGGCGAGGGAGATCGTCAGACTTGGCTTGACGCTCTCCGTTGCAGAGTCTTTGACAGGCGGTTTGATTTCTGCCAGGCTCGTCAACGTCTTGGGTGCCTCCGACTGGTATAGGGGTGGCGTGGTTTCGTATGCGAGCGACGTCAAATATCATGTCCTGGGTGTGGAGGTCGGGCCAGTTGTCAGCGAGCGGGCTGCTATAGAAATGGCTCAGGGGGCGAGACGATTGCTTCAGAGCGACCTGGCGCTTTCCATAACTGGCGTGGCTGGTCCTTCGCCTCAGGAAGCAAATCTTGTGGGAACTGTTTTCGTAGGCCTATCATCAGAGCTGTTTGGAGACTGTGCAATTCAACTAATGCTTCCCGGAGATCGAGAAAGGATCAGGCAGTTTGCGACGATCTCAGCTCTTGATTGGCTCCGAAAGATTCTTGCTGGTGGGATGGCCTCAAGCGGTTTGGATTGAGAAAATCCTTTAATCTGTTGCAAGAGCGAACATATGTTCGTATAATTGTTTTCAATGGAGACTTACTGTCACAGCTATGAGCTATCTTTACGACAGATCGCATCTAAAAGTTTCGGTCGGACCTGGAAATAGTAATAATTCGTTAGAGGAGCGGTGAGTTCGTTGGCTAAGGAAGAGATGACAGATCGCAATAAGGCTTTGGAGATGGCTATAGGTCAGATCGAGAAGCAGTTCGGCAAGGGTTCGATCATGAAGATGGGCGAGAATGCCCACATGAAGATCGAAGCTATTTCGACCGGTGCGATGTCTTTGGATCTCGCCCTGGGGGTAGGCGGTTTCCCGAGAGGACGTGTTATCGAGGTTTTTGGGCCAGAGTCATCTGGTAAGTCGACTCTGGCCATGCATGTTGTTGCAGAAGCTCAGAGGACAGGAGGTATCTGTGCCTACATCGATGCGGAGCATGCGATGGATCCTGTATACGCAAAGGCTATCGGGGTCGATATTGATGAACTTCTTATCTCCCAGCCCGATAACGGTGAGCAGGCGCTTGAGATTGCGGATATGTTGGTGCGCTCCGGTGGGTTGGATGTCTTAGTGATCGACTCTGTTGCTGCTCTCACTCCCAGAGCGGAGATCGAGGGTGAGATGGGTGACGCGCATGTTGGGCTGCAGGCGCGGCTGATGTCTCAGGCCCTTCGAAAGCTGACGAGTAACCTTAACAGGTCTAGGACAATTGCGATCTTTATAAACCAGCTCAGAGAGAAGATCGGCGTAATGTATGGCTCTCCGGAAGTTACTCCAGGAGGACGAGCTCTCAAGTTCTACGCTTCTGTTCGGATCGATATACGCAAAATTGAGGCGATAAAAGACGGCGCTGAGATCGTCGGCAGCCGCACAAGAGCGAAGGTGGTAAAGAACAAGTGCGCCCCTCCTTTTCGCCAGGCGGAGTTCGACATAATGTATGGGTTTGGGATCTCCAGAGAAGGTTCTCTTCTCGATGTAGGTGTGGAAATGGGGATAATCAAGAAGTCCGGAGCGTGGTATACATACGATAGTGAGCAGCTCGGCCAGGGTCGCGAAAAGGCAAAGGAGTTCATATCGAACAACCCCGGTCTTATGGCGGAGCTGGATGAGAAGGTGCGTGCAGCGGTGGGTATGGTGGTCGAGCCAGCTTCTCCGGCCGAAGGATTTTCAGAGGAAGACAACGAGCCGATCTTTCTCGATGACTGATCTCAGAGATCTTAAGCCAGGACTTGCGGAAAGGCCCACTCAATGAGTGGGCCTTTCTCGCTAGTCTGGTAGTTTGTGAGCAAGAAGTATCTCGTAAGAACATTCGGTTGCCAGATGAACGAGCATGACTCGGAACGGATCGCCGCCGTTCTCGAGGCGGATGGGATGGTTGCTGTCTCCAACGTTGATGAGGCAGATGTCATTGTATTCAACACCTGCTGCATCCGGGAGAATGCTGACAACAAGCTCTACGGAACGCTTGGCCATGCAAAGGCAATTCGTGATAGGAACCCAAATCTGAAGATAATGGTGGCTGGCTGTCTCGCACAGAAGGATCGGGAGACAATTCAGAAGAGGGCACCCTGGGTCGACGTGGTATTCGGCACCAATAACGTTTCGAGGGCGGCGGAGCTTCTCAAGCGCTCCGAGGAGTATGGACCGACGATCGAGATCCTTGACGAGATCTCGTCCGATGAGGTGGAGTTTGCTTCTCCGCTGAACGCGGTCCGGACAAGTGATTTCCAGTCCTGGGTGACCATTCAGGTGGGATGCAACAATAGCTGCGCTTTCTGCATCGTACCTTCGGTTCGAGGGAGAGAGGCATCGCGAAGTTTCGATCATATAGTTGCAGAAGTTGAAAGCCTTGCCATTCAGGGTGTCACAGAAGTCACGCTGCTAGGTCAGAATGTCAATTCCTACGGGCGAGACATCACGCTCGCGCACCGCAAGGAGCCAGGCTTGCTATTAGCTTCGGCGGGTCCATATTGGCCTGAGGACAAAAGGGTCCGCCCGCTTTTTGCAGACCTCTTGCGTGAGGTGGGTTCGCTGCCAGGGATATCTCGGGTGAGATTCACCTCTCCACATCCGAAGGATCTTCGAGTGGAGACGATTGCGGCCATGGCGGAGACCGCCTCGGTCTGTGAACATCTTCACTTGCCGCTCCAGTCTGGATCGGATCGCATTCTTTCCCTGATGCATCGCGGCTATGATTCTGCGAAATATCTGGAAAAGCTTGCTCTCGCTCGAGCAGCGATTCCGGGACTCGCGGTGACTACCGACATAATCGTGGGGTTTCCGGGCGAGACCGAAGAGGATTTTGAGCGGACTCTTGAAGTGGCTTCTGAGGCGCGCTATGACGGCGCGTATACTTTCATATTCTCTCCAAGGCCAGGAACCGAGGCCGCTTCAATGACCGATCTGTTTGTTCCCGAAGAAGTGATCGCAGAGCGATTCGAAAGGTTGAAGATCGTGATAGACCGATCTGCTTTTCAAAAGCACACGGCGAGAGTTGGAATGACAGAGGAGGTCCTCGTTGAGGGGCGTTCGAAAAGGAATCCTGAGCTGTGGTCGGGAAGGACAAGACAGCATAAACTCGTGCACTTTTCGATGCCGTCTCATTTCGAGCCGATTTCAACAGCGTTCGGTGGAGGCGCTTACGCTAACGTACGGATCGATTCAGCCGCCGCGTACTATCTTCGGGGAGAGCTTGTGAAGATTTTGGATTATCCTCGCCGGAAGAGAAGGTTAGAATTCACCCTCGGCTGACTAGCATTTGTTGTGTTGGAGATTCGTCCTTGCTGGCCCGAGATTGATCGCTTAAACGTTGACTTGTCGAGGGGGTAAGCTCTATGGCTGATTTGGTCAAGCAGGCTGTTCAAGGTTCTTCCAATCCGGCGGGGACCATCGACGAGGAAAATTGGAGCGACTTCAAAATTGTCCCTGTGAAGGCCTTGCCCATCGTGGCTGCGGTCATCATCGGCCTGATCGTGAGCATTGCGGGAAACTGGCACTGGGCGCTGGATTTTTATCACGTGGTTGGCGGCGGACTCTGGACTGGGATTGACCTGTTCGTAGGATTTGTGGTGGGCCCGATCATCGGTCGAATGTCGATTCCAGCTCGGATGGAGTTCTCGTCACGATTCATGCCCAAGATGGTTCTGATCATGCCAACCGTGGTGACTATGACCCTAGGATCTGGGTTCCAGCTGGCGCGAAAATTGGGCGATCTCAACTCCGGTGCTTCGACTCATGGCTGGCTTGTCGCCTCGTTCGTCGTGGTTGCAGTCATGACGGTCATAGCTCTTGGAGTTCTGGAGCCTGCCAATATTGCTGTGCTATTCGAGCTGAAGAAGCCGCACCCGGATGGGACGGTCATCGGCAAGTTGATGAGGCGGTTCATCTACACTGCCGGTATCACTGGCGCTATGCAGATAGCTACGCTCGTCATTATGACAAAGGTGGCGATATCATGAGCAGCGTATCGCAAGAGCAGCATGGCGGCACGAAAATGGTGTTGGGCTCAGCGGCACAGAAGCGAAGTCAGCTTCCGCCGGTAACGGAGATCGGCGTAGGCGCCCTGGTCCTGGTTGTAATCGGAGGCGTGTACCTCTCCTCCTACTATCCACGGAGATCCCCGCTGCTCCTGCCGACAATTTTGGCGGCTGTCTCGGCGGTGATGGTGATCGCAAATATTGCGACGATCGTGCGGTCGGGGAGCCTAGCCAAGGCCCTTTTTCTCAGAGTGGGGAAGTGGGCCTTGTTGGCGTACGTAGTGGTGGCAGGGATGCTCGAGTACGTCTTCGTCTTGGACGGAACACGTGGCAATGCGTTGATCCTTTTAACTCTGATGCTCGTCGTCTTTGCCGTCGATGTTCCCATTATCATTGCGTTTACGGTTGCCAGGTATTCCAGCTTTCCCACAGGAGTGGAAAGTTAGGGTTGATCCCTAGGGGATTGGGGTCGGATGAGCGGTCATTGTATCGAGTTAGTGAATTATGATTGTCGATCGTGCAAGATATGAGCCCACCGGTTAGTTCACTTCTAGCCCTAATTGGGCCGACAGCCTCCGGCAAGACCGCAATCGCAACCGAGCTTGCCAGCCAGTTCAAGCGCTTAGAGCTTGTCAGCATCGACTCCATGACGGTGTACCGGTCGATGGACATTGGCACGGCCAAACCTCGGGGTGAGGAGTTGAAGGGGATACATTACCACCTTCTCGATATGGCTGATCCGTGGGAAGAGTACTCCGTCTCACGATTCCAGATCGATGCCCGTAACGTGCTTTATGAAATTGCTGCACAAGACGGAATCGCGCTTCTAGTGGGTGGGACAGGCCTCTACTACCAGGCAGTGGTTGACGGTCTTGAGATTCCAGGGCGATGGCCGGAGGTGCGCGAGGAACTCGAGGAGGCAGCTGTCTCGGAAGAGGGGTTGGACCTGCTGTATCGTAGATTGGCTGAACTAGACTCGGATGCAGCCGGCAAGATTGAGCCAAATAACCGCAGGAGAATAGTGCGTGCTCTCGAGGTTACTTTGGGGTCGGGCATTCCGTTTTCTCGTCACGGTCCCGGGCTCTTCGCTAATGGGAGCACTGGTGTTCGAGCAGTCGGGATCGATCTTCCAAGAGCCGAACTTTTTGACCGAATCGAGAAGAGGCTTGATACGCTGCTCTCTTCGGGTTGGGTAGAGGAGGTTGAAAGGATTGCAAACGATCCTAGGGGGATGTCCAGGACCGCTCGTCAGGCTCTGGGGTACAAAGAGATCATTGCTCATCTAGAAGGACACGCAAGCTTGGACGAGGTCAGGCTCGAGATTCTCGCACGTACGAAAAGATTTGCTAAGAGGCAGATCGCTTGGTTTAGACGTGATCCGAGAATAGCGTGGTTCAGCTCTTCGGAGAGGGCGAAAATGGAGATAGCTTCAATAGTGTCAGGTATCGTAGAATGCCCCTTCCAGCTAGAAAAGAGGAAGTGATTGGTCGAGTTGGGGAAAGAGCTGCTTCTGTCAAAGCACCACGGGCTTGGTAATGACTTCCTTGTTCTTTTGGACATGGCAAACACAATCTCGCTTGAACGCCAGGAGATCGTGGCCTTGTTGAACCGGCGAACAGGGATTGGCGCCGATGGTCTAATTCGCGTAACTGCGACTTCGCCGGAGTCGCCGTCTGTGGCCCGGATGAGTCTCTACAACTCGGACGGCTCTCGGGCAGAGATGAGTGGCAACGGCATCAGATGCCTGGCACAGGCGTTGATCGATTCGAGTGCGGTACCGCTTGGCCCATTCTCAATCGACACCGATGCCGGCACGATAGTGATTGAGACCCACTCTTCGTTCGGCGATCCGGTAGCAACGATTTCGGTGGGAATGGGGATGCCGAGAATCTCCGCGACAGAGATCAGAACGGTTGGCGGAGTCGAGTATCTTGCGGTGAGGGTTGATGTCGGCAATCCCCATCTTGTTCTCATACCAAAGCAGTCGATGTCCAAGGAGGAGCTTGGGCTGTTGGACATTGCTGAGCTGGGCCCCAAGATCGAGTCCGAATACCGTGGCGGAATGAACGTGGAATGGATCATTCCGGATGAGAATCGAAGGGAGATGACGCTGCGGGTCTGGGAGCGAGGTGCTGGCATGACTCAGGCCTGCGGGACTGGAACAACAGCGAGTTCGTTTGTCGCGAATGCGATGGGCCTAGTCGAGGAAACCGTGATTGTCCATAATCCGGGAGGCGACCTCACCGTTCGAGTAACTGCCGAGCAATGCTATTTGACGGGACCGGCGCAGAAGGTTTGCGAGGTGACGGTCACGGCGCGACAGCTCGAGGCAATGGTGGCTCGCGTCAAGTGACACTTATTGATCGTTCCTTCAAGGAGAAGATCATTATCGTCGGCGTGGTCTTTCCCTCCTCGAAGGCAGGGGAGGTCGAGGAGTCTCTTGATGAATTGGCGCTTTTGGTCGACACCGCCGGCGCTGAGGTGGTCGGAAGGGTTGTCCAACGCAGGAGCGAGCCGGATGCCGCCACCTATGTGGGGAAAGGGAAGGCTGAGGAGCTTTTTTCACTGTCAGAGAGTCTCGACGTCGACACCGTAGTTTTCGATGACGAACTCACACCGGCTCAACAGCGGAACTTGGAGAAAATTCTCGGACGCACGGCGATTGACAGGACGGCTGTGATCCTAGACATTTTCGCTCAGAACGCATCGACACTTGAAGGAAAGACACAGGTCGAGCTGGCCCTACTTACCTACAGGCTGCCAAGACTCCGTGGAAGGGGTAAGTCTCTTTCGCAACAGGTTGGAAGGATCGGCACGCGGGGACCTGGGGAGACGAAGCTCGAGGAGGACCGAAGAAGACTCCTTGCAAGGATAGCGAAGCTGAAGTCGGACCTGAGAGAACTGTCCAGCACAAGAAAGCTGCAGAGAAAAGCTAGGATCAAGTCGCGGGTCACCTCGGTATCGCTTGTTGGTTACACTAACTCGGGAAAATCAACACTGTTGAACGCCCTTACCAATGCCGATGTCTTTGTGGCAAATAAACTATTTGCCACGTTGGATCCGAGAACCAGGCGGCTCGAACTTCCCGGTGGCGAGCCGATCCTGTGCTCGGACACCGTCGGTTTCGTGAAGAAGCTGCCGCATCAGCTTGTCGAGGCCTTTCGCTCAACCCTAGAAGTTGTCTCGGAGTCCGACCTGCTCTGCCACGTCGTCGACTCGGCCAGCTCGGATATCGAG
The DNA here is from genome assembly GCA_021810525.1 of Actinomycetes bacterium. Taxonomy (GTDB): domain Bacteria; phylum Actinomycetota; class Acidimicrobiia; order Acidimicrobiales; family Acidimicrobiaceae; genus SCQM01. Next base: position 40,814 of record JAJZIP010000007.1, read on the forward strand.
GGTCGTATGCAGGCTGTTCGTTCGGTGCTGGAGGAGATTGGCGCGGGCGGGGTCGATGAGATCCTAGTTTTCAATAAGATCGATCGCCTAGCCGAGTCGGACCTAAAGGATCTGAAGCGCAAGTACGCCGATGCCGTCTTCGTGTCCGCCATTGAGCGCGTGGGACTGGATCATCTGCTCGAAGAGATTGCAGCGCATCTACGTGCAATGGCATTGGTAGTGGATCTACTCATTCCGTATGATCGCGGTGATGTTCTGGCTTCGCTGCACCGTGAGGGAGAGGTTATCTTCCAGCGGGAGTCGGAAGGTGGCTTCCGCATTAAGGCTCGCCTAGAAGGATCCAGCCTGGAGATGTTTAGCGAATTTGAAGCGACGCCCTGACGACGGTATCAATGTCTCCCTTTAGGCTCGTAAGTCAGTGCAGAGCTATGGCTCATGTTGCTATCATCTATTTCACTCTGTCTACATGTGAGATGTGACCAAGCA
>JAJZIP010000131.1 GCA_021810525.1 Actinomycetes bacterium
AGCGGCGCCGGAACTACTCCTCTTCGTGCCTAATCGGCGCAGCCGCGATGAGGACGTCCTGGGTACGATGCACCGACAGGTGGGTCTCACTGCTCCTGACCGCCAGTTGGCTCCATGCATGGGAGAACTCCGGACTGGCCAGGAATGCCTCAGCGTCGGCCTTGGTATCGAACCACAGCTCGAGCATCCAGTCCCACAGAGGCTGCCCGGGGCTCGGCAGCGAGGCCCCCTCGAGCAGCCCGATCTTCAGCGTCTGCTTAATGCTCGTCGCGAACAGGTGCTCACGGACACGCTCGTCATTCCCAAGCGCGGCGCATTCAGTAGCGTACCACTCGCCGAGAGCCTCATCGTTGCTCATCCCGAAGGCAAACACCTTGACTACGGTTCCGCTTGGGGTGCGATAGCGTCCACGGAACGTGTCAAAGATCGCCGGCCGCTGGACGTCGAACTGCGTTGACTCGGTGAGAGCGATCGATGGGTTGGGAGCCATGTTCTTCACTCTCACGGCGGTAATCATCTGGAATGATGTCAATCCCATGGAGCAAATCGCCAAAACGCATGAACTCGGGTTCGAACCACAAAACCGCCTTGCCTGTCGGCCCGTTGCGATGCTTGGCCACAATGACTTCCACCAGTCCTTTATTTTCAGACTTGTCATCGTAGAGTTCCTCCCTAAAGAGGAATAACACCAAGTCGGCATCTTGTTCTATCGCCCCTGAATCACGTAAATCAGATAGCTGTGGCCGCTTGTCATTTCTAGCCTCCAGATTCCTCGACAACTGAGACAGGGCTATGATCGGAACTTCCAGTTCTCTAGCTAAAAGCTTCAGACTTCGACTAATCTCCGCTACCTCTAATTGACGATTCTCAGCACTTTTGCCTTTACCGTTACCACCCATTAGTTGCAGATAATCAACAACAATCAGCCCCAGCTTGCCTTTAGCTTGCTCCTTGAGCGCCGCTAGGCGTATGTCTGCTACGTGTACCATGGGGTCGCAGTTGAGCACCAAATCGGTATTATGGAGACCCAAAACAACCTCATCCACCCGCACTAACTCGTCATCTGTCAGATCACCAGTTTGGAGTCGAGATAGATTGACTTGAGCACCACTTGCCACAGCTCTTTCACTGAGTTCATCGGAACTCATTTCAAGGCTGAAAAAAAGAACTCGCCTGCAACTATTGGTGGCAATCTGTAAACTGAGTTCCAGAGCAAATGCAGTTTTACCCATACCTGGCCGAGCACCGACAATTATCAACTGTCCAGCTCGCAACCCTTTCGTGATCTCATCGAGATCACTAAATCCGCTCTTTAGAAGATCAATCACAATCTCTCCGTTGCGCAATGCGTGCAGGCGAGACCGAAGTTCATCCGCTGATTGTGACAGGGGCATTTTAAAATGAGACTTTGTACTCGATAGCTCGGTCAGTGCCTTACTAAGTGCAGCACTACTTTCCTCAATTTCACCGCCCCCTGTAGCCTGTTCCATCAAAACTTGACACAGCTTGGCCACCGTTCTCCGCTTGGATGCATTTCGTATCAGCTCGCCATAATGTCGAGCTGAACCTGAATTAGCGCTCTTTGCCTCAAGGATGCTCTTGACCGCCTCCTCCCCGCCAGCTTTATCAAGAATTCCTCTGGCCTTCATGTCGGCTACCATGCTCACAACATCAGTAGGTAGGTCATCTAGGATTCGATCCCGCAACACGCTGTATATCAAACCGTGCCCGAGATTTAAGAAATCATTTGGTTCAATGCTGTCGGCGACTTCAAAGATCGCATCTATATCTGAATAAATCGATGCAATCAGAGCAGTCTCTACATCGAAATCATTTTTCATACGCTACCTTCCCAACCTGGCCGAGACAAAATGGGTAAATTGAGCACCATGTGAATAGTGAGAGAGCCACAACCCGAGTATGACAAACACTGAGAGATAAAGAACCGCTGCAAACAGAGTCTCAAGCTTTGATCCGGTAGTACCAAATACCGAAAGAGAAAAGCCTTCCTTTTTGGGATATAGCAGCGGAATCCCGCCTCTGGTCAGATAATCACCAGCCATATGGACTAACCAACCAATACCGACGAGGGCAACCAACCACAAACCGCTAATCAGATTGGCGTGGTAGAACATAAGGCCACCTCCGACTCCGGCCAAGATAAATAAGCGCCTGAGTCTGAGCCACCAGGGGATTACTATCCGCCAAGCACTTGCAGCAAGAAGCCCAAACAATATGGCACTCCCCTCTTTGCTGTTACTGAACAGCCATAACAGCACCAGTACTATGCCCACGCCCAAAAGCGAATGGGTGAGTTTGCGGTGTCCACCTGCAATCTTGTTTACCACAAACGAAAAGGCTTCACTTACAAGGCCAAACTCTCGTGATACTGTCGATCCTGGCTCATCAATGTCAGGAAGTATTGCTGCCCCACATACTGCCACTGTGGGTATTAGCCAAGTTGGAGAGCTAAGACCAAAGACTGCGACCCCGATTCCAGCCCCAACTGCCAATCCCATTGCTGCGTGCGATTTTCCCATCATGTTATATATGTATGCACGAGGAACAGATGTAGTGGGTTATGAATTCTATCTAAACCGTCTAGGCGGTCCGACATCGTCCTCCATCGTCGCCCTAATTTGGTGTGCTACCTGAGTGTTTGAGGACACACGCTCCATGCAGTATCAACTTTTTGAGGGATCGTCTACCAGCAGTGAGAGCAGATTAGACTACAGATGGATCCATTTTTGCTCCGATCGGCAGGACCATAGTCGCTGCTGGTATTGAGCCAGCAGAATTTCTACACCCTTTAGCACATAACCTCTCATTTACCTTCGTCGACACCAATAATTAGCTGCCCAATGGCGACATTTTTTCCCTTGGTGGTCCTACCACACTAAGGACGAATACAACCATGATCCGTTAACTGGCAATCTTGATAACTCTCGTTCGGGGTCGATGCGTTCACGTTTTCTTTACGTATAGGACATCTGATAGGTCATTCAAGTGGCAGATAGCTTGTTGAGTCTAGTTTTCCGAAAGTCAAGGATTGGATCGAACTGCAATCCATGCGTATGGGGGATTCACACCATAATATTTAAATTGATCTTCCTGAAGTTCGCTCAAGGATCCGAACACGTCTCGAACCCAGGGGTGACCCCGGGCGTCACTGAATGCAATCTCTAAACCTGGGTGAAAGCTCATTCCGCGACCTATAAAGCCCAAGTCGACATACCAAGTTCCAGGCGGCACTACGGGCACAAATTTGCGAAAGTTCCAATCTTGTTTCAGGTATTTTGGATTCGGCCCCGCTCCTTGAAATGAGCTGACGCTCACTATCGCCTTGTAAACCGGTTCATCTGAGCCATTTCGCACAGCCACGATAGTCTTCTCTCCCGTTTCGCTCACTATCCACGTCGCGACTTTAGAGGCTTGTTCTGAGCGGATAGCTAGTTCATTCTGGGATTCCCTTAGGGTCCTGTAGGTCCGTTCGGTAGAGATCTGTTTAAATGCGATCCAGAAGGTGAGAATTATGCCAACCGCCGCTAACCAACTAGGTAAATTTCCAAATTGTAACGACAAGCGCTTCTCCTTGATAAACCCGACTCTCGAACACTAAAACTATGGTTATACCACTAGTTCGGAGCTGATTTTGTTGAACATTCTACAGACGGGTGAAAAGTTTTGAGATTATTACTTTCGGCCATACCTGGGGGTGGATCACCTGAGATAATTGCTTGGACTATTATTAATCAACTCAGACCTATTGTTCTTAGGGAGCCAGCTTGACAACAGTCCATGAGGTCCTTTCCGATCTCGCCAGTAGCGCAACAGATCCCCGAGACAAGGGAGACAAGTTCGAGCGCCTCATGCGTAAGTACTTTGAGGTGACTCCGAAATATCGGGACCTCTTTGACTCTGTTTGGTTGTGGAACGATTGGCCTGACCGAGGAGGAAGAACGGACGGTGGAATTGATCTGGTCGCACGTGAGAGAGAATCGGGTGAGTACTACGCCATTCAGTGCAAGTTCTACGATCAGAATCACACATTAGATAAAAGCGACATCGATTCGTTTTTCAATGAATCAGGCAAAAAGCCATTTTCACAAAGAATGATCGTATCTACTACCGAAAAATGGTCAACCAAAGCCGAAGAATCACTCGAAGGACAACAGATCCCGGTACAGCGTATCGGCGTTGCAGATCTTGAAGACAGTGGAGTCGACTGGGACCAGTTCAGAATTGAAAAACCAGATGAACTGTTACTTACTCCTAAAAAACAGCTTCGTCCCCACCAGCGTGAAGCTTTGGAAGATGTAACAAAAGGTTTAGAAGTTGCTGACCGGGGCAAGCTGATCATGGCCTGTGGAACTGGAAAGACCTTTACTGCACTGCGCATTGCAGAAGAAATTGCCGGCGTTGGCAAAACAGTCCTGTTCCTTGCTCCATCAATATCGCTGGTATCTCAGTCACTTACCGAGTGGACCAAAGAGGCAACAGTTCCTCTCCGCTGCTTTGCAGTTTGTTCTGACACCAAGGTAGGCAAGAAACGTGACGACGAAGATATGGGGGTATACGACCTTGCATATCCTTCCACTACCAATCCTTACCGATTAGCCCATGCAATAGGTAATCGAGACAGCTCTGATGTCATGACTGTCGTATTCTCGACCTATCAGTCCATCGGCGTGCTGCACAATGCACAAAAAGAGTATGGAATAGATGACTTCGATCTCGTCATATGCGATGAAGCCCACCGCACCACAGGAGTGACGCTAAAAGGCGAAGATGCTTCGCATTTCGTGAGAATTCACGACAATAACTATATCGGAGCAAAAAAACGTCTCTATATGACTGCTACTCCAAGGCTATATACCGACAGCGCCAAATCCAAAGCCCAGGAAAACGATGTAATTCTTTGTTCGATGGACGACGAGAAGCTGTACGGCAAAGAACTCCATCGCTTGGGATTTGGTGAAGCTGTTGAAAGAGATTTGTTGTCGGATTACAAAGTCATGGTCTTAGCAGTAGATGAAAATACCATATCTAAGGCATTTCAGATTCAGCTGGCAGATGAATCAAACGAACTGAGCCTCGAAGACGCTGTAAAGATAATCGGCTGTTGGAACGGACTTGCCAAACGAGGACCAGTTAGCGTTATTGGTCAATCGGGTTTCGGAGACGACTCGGCTCCAATGGAAAAAGCTGTTGCGTTTTCAAGATCCATCAAGGACTCGAAAAGATTCGCCAAACTATTTGCAGAGATCCTGAGTCAATACCCCGGCACCAACAACGACTTGAGCGGAATCTTGAACTGCGAAGTAGAACACGTCGATGGAACGTTCAACGTGTTGGTTAGAAATGAAAAGCTCTCTTGGCTAAAAGAAGAGGGCAATTCCGAAGAGCAACGAAACTGTCGAATACTCTCGAACGCCAAGTGTCTTTCTGAAGGCGTAGATGTTCCCGCCCTTGATGCTGTCCTGTTTCTAAATCCAAGAGACTCAATGGTTGACGTTGTGCAATCTGTTGGACGAGTGATGAGAAAAGCACCCGGAAAACAATATGGCTACATAATACTGCCAGTTGGAATACCAACCGGGGTAGAACCAGAACAAGCACTCAAAGACAACAAACGCTACAAGGTGGTATGGGACGTGCTCCAAGCACTTCGTGCTCACGATGATCGCTTTGAAGCTCACATCAACAAGCTGGACCTGAATAAAAGCGCTTCTGATCGCATACAGGTGATTGGTGTCGGGGGAAATGGTGACAGTCCTGAAGATTCACTAACTCCAACACAACTGTTGATGGAACTTCCGGTTATTGAAGAGTGGCGAAATGCCATATACGCCAAGGTTGTGCAGAAATGCGGTAGTCGTAAGTACTGGGAGAATTGGGCCAGCGACGTTGCAGCTATTGCCGATCGTCAAAGGATGAGAATCACTTCGCTTTTAGCTAATGCTGATTCTGATCACCGGCAACTCTTTGAAGAGTTCTTAGAGGGACTTAGAGAAAACATCAATCCCTCAATTTCAGAGACCGATGCAATTGAAATGCTCTCACAACACCTGATCACTAAACCAGTATTTGATGCATTGTTCGAAAACTATAGCTTCACAAAGCACAACCCGGTATCAGCGTCTCTTGATGCAATGATTGAACTACTCGAAGACCATTCCCTTGAAAGCGATACTCAGCCGCTTGAGAAGTTCTATGAAAGTGTGCGATCTAGGGCTAGAGACATTGACAACGCTGAAGGTAAACAAAGAATCGTCATTGAGCTTTACGACAAGTTCTTCAAAACAGCATTCCCTAAAACTGCAGAAGCTTTAGGAATCGTCTATACGCCAATTGAGGTGGTGGACTTCATTATTAACAGTGCAGACGCTGCGCTGAGGGCTGAATTTGGAGCGAGTCTTAGTGACCCAGGAGTACACATACTTGATCCATTTACTGGTACGGGAACTTTTATCGTCAGGCTCTTACAGAGCGGTCTGATTAGACCAGAAGACCTCGAGAGCAAATACCTATCTGAACTTCATGCTAACGAGATTGTTCTACTGGCTTATTACATTGCTGCCATCAACATCGAAGAGACCTACCACGCTTTGAGTGATGGCGATTATCAACCATTTGAGGGAATTGTCCTAACTGACACTTTCCAAATGAGCGAAAACGAAAGTGATTGGGATGCTATTTTCCCAGATAACAGCAAACGAGCTAAGCGTCAAAAGGCCATCGACATAAGAGTAATTGTAGGAAATCCTCCCTATTCGGTGGGACAGAAAAATGCCAACGACAACAACCAAAACCTCAAATATGAGTCACTTGACTCGTCGATTCGACGAACTTATGCGGAACATTCCACTGCTGTAAACAAAAACTCGCTATATGACTCCTACATTCGAGCTTTTAGATGGGCTAGTGATCGAATTGGAGATAGAGGGATTATCTGTTTTGTAAGTAACGGGTCATATATCGACTCCAATGCCATGGATGGACTCAGGAAAACTTGGACGGATGAGTTCTCGTCGATCTATGTGTTCAATCTACGAGGGAATCAACGAACATCTGGGGAAACATCGCGAAGAGAAGGTGGAAAGATTTTTGGATCCGGCAGCCGTACCCCAATTGCCATTACTCTCGTGATAAAAAATCCAGCTGAAGCTGGTCCGTGCAAGATCTTTTATCGAGATATTGGAGACTATCTAACTCGGGAACAAAAGCTGGAAATTCTCAAAGACTTCGGAAGTATCGAAAACGTACCGTGGGAAACAATAGCTACCAATACCTCTGGCGACTGGATAAATCAGCGAAATAACCAGTTCGAAAGTTTTGTTCCTCTCAACGACGGACCAAATGCAATTTTTGCATTTCGTTCTCGCGGGGTTGAAACCAGTCGAGATGACTGGGTCTATAACTTCAGTAAGACCCAGCTTGAGGCCAATATCTCTCGGATGATCGAGTTTTATAATTCACAAGTGGAAACACACTGGCCAGCGACTTATGCGGCTGGAAAGAACAACGAGAAAAAAGTGCGGGAGTTGATCGACACCGATCCAACAAAGATCAAGTGGACCAGAGGGCTGATAGCAAATCTTGTGCGTAATCGCAAAGGCTATTTTGATAAAGGGCGAATCGGATCCGGGATCTATCGTCCTTACTGTAAGTCTTTCGTCTATTATGATCCTCAATTTAATGAGTATTACAAGGAAAAGCTCTATCCAATAGTTAATCACGAGAACCTAATGCTCATGGTCCCGTCAGTAGGGATAAGTAAAGATTTTTCATGTCTCATTGCAGATGCGCTCCCTGATTTGAATATCTTGCAAGGAACACAGTGCTTCCCTCTCTACTATTACGAAAAGGCTGTTGGTAAGTCCAAGGCAGACACTGGTCTTTTTATTGGAACCGCCGAAGCTGAGGTAGATGTAGGCGGTTATGTACGCAAGGAAGCCATCACGGATATTGCACTTGGCAATTTTCGCTCACATTACCAAGACCAAGATATTACCAAAGAGGACATCTTCTACTACTGCTATGGGATCCTCCACTCACCTATATACCGCACCAAATTTGCATCAGACCTAAATAAGATGCTCCCACGATTACCGTTAACCGAAGACTTTTGGGGATTCTCCAAAGCTGGCAGAGAACTTGCCTACTGGCATTTAAATTACGAAATTGTCGAGCCGTATCCCATAAGCGATCCCTCAGTGTCGGATGCAAGCCTCAATCTGCGAGTTGAACGGATGCGCTTTGGAAAAGGTAGGGATGGGAAACCTGACAAATCTGTGATTATCTACAATTCGTCGATAACGTTATCTGGAATTCCAATTGAAGCTTATGATTATCAGGTCAACGGTAAGTCCGCAATCGAGTGGATCATGGAGCGCTACCAGGCAACGACCGATAAAGACAGCGGGATTATGAATGACCCCAACAATTATTGTGACGATCCTCGCTACATCGTCGAGCTCTTGAAACGAATCGTTCGGGTGAGTATGGCGACCAATCAGATCGTTGGTCAGCTACCAAAATTACTACCAAAATTAGCAGTCATGGAAGACGCACCCAATTCTATGACCCAAAGGTATTAGTGGACTACGATAAATGAATGTTAACCAATGATCGTAATGACATGGAAGACGCACTTGCTTCGTTGTTCATCGCCGCAAGTACGTCGATTTTGCAAAGGTTACGAGAACTTGATCTACCCCTAACGGTTCCTGTTGTCCAAACGACTATCAAACGTAAGAAGAACAATACGAATGAAATATCAGGCTCGTCATATGTGTCACAGAAGAACATCCTGGGAAATGTTCCTTTACATCAATTAGCACCTTTGCTAACGCCAAATATTATCGACTCGATTTCGCGATGTGCATCAGGGCTAGTTGAATTTGCAGAGAGTAACCTGCCGTTCTGGTCGCCATTTGAAAGCCATGGATGGATACTGACCACAAGCATGGCAGAAGT
>JAJZIP010000132.1 GCA_021810525.1 Actinomycetes bacterium
AGAACTAGCATGAACCAACCATCCACGAACCAAACTAGCCGAAAAGCAAGGCTGCCGTTAAACGGTTCCTCCGCGTCGAGACTCGAGCGTCACATTCAACACGGTCGACAAGATAAACGCTAAGCCCACCACCGCAAGCCACAGTCCGAAAACAAGGCTTAGTGCGGTCAAAGCAGCTCCCATCCCGAAAACAAAAGGCCAGATCGTATTACCCGGGAAAGCTCCCACCGGTCCAGAACTCTCGGAAAGCGTGGCATCCGATCGGTCCTCGGGTCTCAACTCCATTCTGCGAGACCACCAGCTAAGGTACAGGCCGGGCATGATTCCAAGCCCTGCAGCGGCGAAGAGCATAATGCTCCCGCCGGCCTCCCCCGACCAGAGAAAGTAGATGACCATGACGGCAAAGAAAAAGCTTCCAATCAGAAGGTAGATCGTTCGCTCGTTCTTCATCTGGTCTCCTCCGACTTGGCATTCTCAGCGCTGTGGGAAGATTTGTGATCGGCATATTCAGGGTGGTTCATGTCCCATACCGGACGTGCCGATCGCACTGGAGGAAGCTTCTCGAAATTGTGGTGAGACGGCGGTGAGTCAGTTGCCCACTCAAGTGTATGTCCGTCCCATGGATTTCCAGATGCGGGTATTGGCCTTCTCCAGGAAATCCATATGTTAACGATCCAGGTTGCGAAGGCAAGCCCCATCATATAGGCACCTATCGTCGATATCTGGTTGAGAGTCGTGTAATGATCAGCCGGCAAATACTCGGCAATTCTACGTGGCATTCCCTTGAGTCCAAGGAGGTACTGGGGAATAAACGTTATAAAGGAGCCGATGAAAGCGAGCCAAAACTGGATCTTCGCCATGCCTTCTCGATACATACGACCCGTGAACTTTGGATACCAGTAGAAAAAGCCAGCAAACCCCGCAAAGACCGTGGTTCCCAGGAGCACCTGATGGAAGTGGGCCACAACGAAGTATGTATCGTGAGTAGCAAAGTCGATCGGCGGTGAGGCCAACAACACACCCGTGATTCCACCCATTACAAAAATGACAATGAACCCCACAGCAAAAAGCATGGGGGCCTTGTATTCAACCTGCCCGCCCCACATAGTGCCAATCCAGGTGAAGATCTTTATTCCAGTCGGTACGGCGATCAGAAGAGACATAGCACTGAAGAACGGCAAAAGCACCGTTCCAGTGGTAAACATATGGTGCGCCCAAACACCGGTGGACAATCCTGCTATAGAAAGGCTAGAGAAAACCAAACCCTTGTAGCCAAAGACCGGCTTCCTCGAGAACACCGGAATAACCTCTGTGACGATCCCAAAGAATGGAAGGGCGAGAATGTACACCTCCGGGTGACCGAAGAACCAAAAGAGGTTCTGCCACAAGACCGGCATTCCTCCACCAGCCACCGAATAAATATGCGTCCCTAAGTGTCTGTCGGCGTAGAGCATGATCAACGCCGCCGTCAGCACCGGAAACGCTATGAGAATCAAGATCGCAGTCACGAGCATGTTCCAGACGAAGATCGGAAGGCGGAACATCGTCATGCCTGGCGCGCGCAAATATATGGTCGTCGTCACCAGGTTAACTGCTGTAAAGATTCCGGAGAAGCCGACCAGCATGATGGAGACGATCCACAGATCGGGGCCCGCGCCAGGTGAGTTGGTGGCGCTCGAAAGCGGAGCATACGAGACCCAACCAAAGGCAGCCGCACCTGATGCGGTCAGAAATCCAAGCAGCATGCTTATGCCGCCCGTGAGGTACAACCAGTAAGAAAGGGCGTTAAGCCTTGGGAACGCCATGTCCGGCGCGCCGATCTGCAATGGAAGGATATAGTTCGCAAACCCACCGAAGGCAAATGGACCAGCGAATAGATAAAGCATCATTGATCCGTGGATGGTGAAGAGCTCATTGTAGGTTTGCGGTGACACGAAGTGGTTGTTTGGGGCAAAGAGCTGAGTCCTGATCAGCATCGCCATAGCCCCAGCAATGATGAAGAACACCAGCGAGGTATACATGTAGTTCTTACCGATGATCTTATGATCCGTCGAAGTCAGCCAGAGAAGTAATCCCTTCGGCTGTTCCTCATGATGTGCCTCACCGCCAGGGTAAGTACTCAGTTCTTCTTCAATTACTGTCATGCCGTCACCTTTTGTTGCTGTGAGGTTAGCCAACTAGAAAACTCACCGGGACTCACCACGTTCACGTTGAATAACATCTCTGCATGGTAGAGTCCACAGAATTGCGAACATTTGCCTGAAAACTGGCCAATCTTGGTCGGAGTGAAGTCAAAATAGTTTGTCACTCCGGGTAACGCATAACGCGAAAAGTTGAATGCCGGAATGTAGAAGCCGTGAACGACATCGGTGGACACCAACTTGATCGTCGTGGTCTCTCCCTCTGGCAGTTCGAGCGTCGGATATACGGAACCCTTTGGAATGACGGTGACGCCACCTGGATATTCGAATTTCCACCCCCACTGGAAACCTACTACAGTAACTCTTAGCGCAGGATGCGAACTGACGGCATCGATCTGATTTTCAGAAACGAAGGTCGCCGCGAACAGACCAATGACGATCAGCACCGGAACAATGGTGTAGATGAGTTCCCACTTCACGTTGGAGTGGCTCTGCCTCGGAATTCCATCCCCCCGCCTGCGGAACCTGATCACAGCGTAGAAAAGCACACCAAATGTGATTGCGGCTACGAAAACCGCCGTAACCAGGAATCCTTGCCAAAGGTGGAACTCATTCTGTCCCTGAGTCGTCGCCCCCCTGAATGCGCCGAAGGTCGGCACGTTACAGGCGCTCAGTACCGTTGCGCCCAGCGCCAGCCCGACGATATTTCTCGATCTGACCGAAAAAAGCCCTCTCTTCAACTGCTCATACGTACCCACATCGGCACTCGGCTTATCTGCTCGCACGATACCCAGTTCCATTCATGCTCATTTCCGACATTTTCAAATTATTCGGGTCCCTGAGCGGACCCCCGATATCCAGCGCCTCCACAAGGAGTTTCTGGCGGACTTCCGATCCCGACAGACTGAAGAATCCAGACGCTACTGCAAAAACCTGCCGCATCACTCCCCGTCCCCTGAGTCCATGCCATCCCTGGCAGATCGCGGACCTCTCGGACTGAACAGTCCTCCACCTGCACCCGGAGCGCCACGCGGCACCTGGTATACGCCGGAGCCGCCGCTCGGACGCTCCCCGATCTCCTCTGTGACCACAGCTGAAACCGAGGATACCGAGAAGACAAACTTCTCTTCCTCACCAGTCTCCGCCAGTTCCTTTTCACCATGGATGCGGGCCTCTTCAGGCAGAACCTTCGGCTCCGCTCCATGGATAGCGTTGCGTTTCAGCTCAAGCTCCAAACGCGGGTCAGACTCCTCAGCGGTGTACTCTCCCTCTTTGGAGCGGAAGACCACCATCGCCTTCCTCGGCATTCCCGCCAACGGGGCAGAGCGCGCCTCCTTGGCCAGCTGATAGGCCACAAATGCCGCAATCGGCGGGATAACTAAGACCAGCACCCTGAAAGTCCATAAAACAAAGTTAAGCGAAACGTTGAATGTGTTTGCCAGAACATCTGTAGAGGACGCAAAGAAAAGCACCATGTAGAAGGCCATGACGCCGACACCAACCGAAGTCCTCCACGGATTATCCCGGGGATTCTCAAGAAGGTGATGCACGCCAAAGTCCTTGGTGAACTTTCGTTCAATCCAGGGCCACGCCATCAAGAGACCGAACGTTATGCCAGGCAACAACACCGCCGGGAAGAAGATGGTGGGAATCATGTGACCAAAGCCGGTTATCTCCCAAGACGGGAAGAGTCTCATAGCCCCGTCCAGCCATCCCATGTACCAGTCAGGCTGAACCGCATAGGAAACCTTGTACGGGATGTACGGACCATACATCCATATCGGATTTATCTGCACGAGACCGCCAAGCGCTGCAAGGACAGCAGCTGTCAAAAAGAAAAAGCCCCCTGCCTGCATGGCGTATGCCGGCCACATTGCAACGCCTACTACGTTCTTCTCGGTCCTTCCCCTGCCCTTGTACTGGGTGTGCTTCTGGTGCCACATGATTGCCAGGTGCGCGCCGAGAAGACCGGCCATCAGCGCCGGAATCAAGAGAATGTGGATCGTGTAGAAACGCGGAATGATCTTGTCTCCCGGAAACTGACCCCCAAAGAGGAACGAGGCCAGATAGCTCCCAACCACCGGAATCGAAAGCGTAATGGAGTACGCAATGCGGATTCCTGTGCCTGAGATCAAGTCGTCAGGCAGCGAGTAGCCGAGGAATCCTTCGAGAATCGCCATCATCAGAAGCAGTGAGCCGACCAGCCAGTTGATCTCCCTTGGCTTGCGAAATGCTCCGGTGAAAAAGACCCTCAACAAATGAACCACTATGGCTGCTACGAATACATTGGCCGCCCAGTGGTGCATCTGCCGCATGACAAGGCCCGCACGGACATTGAAAGAGAGGTTTAGCGTTGAGGCATAGGCCTGCGACACAACGTGGCCATCCATCGGGGCGTAACTTCCGTGATACACAGTCGTCGCCGACGAGGGAACGAAGAACAGGGTGAGAAACACACCTGTACCCAAAAGTATGAAAAAGGAGTACATTGCGATCTCGCCAAGCATGAAAGACCAGTGGTCAGGAAAGATCTTGTTCAGGGACTTCCTGGTGAATTTGGCAGTCCCGAGTCTCTCATCCAAAAAGTCGATCGGCTTGTAGTTCATGCTCGCTCCCAAAAGCCGGGGCCAATCGGCTCATCGAAGCCCGACTGGGCTCGCAGATAGCCTTGAGAGTCGATCTCCAGCGGGAGTTGGGGCAAAGGCCTCGGTGCAGGCCCAAACACAGGATTTGCACCGGTCATGACATCAAAGAGCGACTGGTGACATGGGCAGAGCAGCTGTTGAGTCAACTCCTGGTAAAGGCCGACTGGACAACCTGCGTGGGTGCAAACCTTTGAGTAAGCCAGATACCCTTGCGGCCCCCAGGTCTCACGGCCCGGCTTCGTGACGATGTCTTGGAAGGAGGGCCTGATGAGAATGGTCTGCGAGATTGCACCTCCGGCATGCCCTTCAGGAAATACGGTTAGTACTCCACCAACCTCTAGGTCAGTGGCGAGAACCTTGGTACCGTCAGCCTTCACCAGGGCAGAACCCTTTTTCCAGTTTGTGACGTATAACATTTTCTTGGGCTGTGGCCCAAGCGAACGTATGAATGGGAACAGCGTGATAACCCCAAACGCAGCAACTGCAGTTCCCAAGAGCTTGGCCAAAAAGCTCCTGCGCTCTATCAGATTTGCTCCGCGCTCGAAAGACTCGACGAACGCCTGGCGCTCCGATTCCGGACTCTGAAGCTCCTCGCGTTCCTGAACATATGGACCCTGCGGAACCAGGTACTTTCCCCATGCAACGATCCCGAAACCAAGGCCGCCTAGAGCTACAAAAAGTAGGGCGCCCTCAATTTGGGTCTGGCCCCCCTGCCAATAAACCACCCCAAGCCCGATTGTCGCCAAAAATGAAAGGGTAAAACTGATTCCTACAACTTTTTCAAAACGACGTTCAGAAGTCTTCAGTAGACGTTCGTCATCTCGCTCTTGTTCCAAACGTGGAGTCGAGCTACTCAATGTGCCCGACCTCCAATCCAATAACCAGCTATCATCAACGACCCCAGACCGATCAAGATTCCTACAAAACCTTCAGCAACAGGCCCAACATGGCCAAGTCCAATGCCCCCAGCATTATTTGGATGCTGCAGGTACTTTACGTACTTCACAATGTCTGCAACTTGCTGGTTGCTCAGATTACCAGTGCCGAACCTGGGCATATTGCCCGGGCCCGTCTTAACCGCCTCTGCAATCTGAGTCGTAGTGGCGGGATACAGCGACGGCGCGTACACACCACCCGCGAGCGCATCGCCAACCCCCGTTATAGTGTGGCAAGCTGCACAGTTTGTCGAGAAAAGCCCCTCGCCGGCGCTCAATGACGCAGCACCTAGGTTGACCTGGGGGATTCCGGGGCCTCCAGGTGCCAGTGATGACACGTATGCGTCAATTGCGAGCTCCTGGCTTCTGGTGAACCTCGAGGGCTTCACAGTCGCCTGAACTGTAGGATCGGCCAGCGGCATTCGACCGGTGGAAATCCAAAAATCGATAGTCGCCGCCCCCAGACCTTGGAGGTTTGGCGCCCGGCTCGTTCCCGACGCGGTATCCCCATGACAGCTTGAGCAGTTCTCGACAAAGAGCGTCTTGCCCAAGGCAATCGTAGAAGGATCCAGCTTCATATACGTGATTGGCGCTTTGCCGGCCCCATTAGTGCCGCCGTAGGTCACCGAATTAGTACTGCTTGAACTCGAAGAGCCCGTCGTTGTCGCCGCAGCCGCGCCCTGTGAAAACAGAGCCATACCGCCTACAGAAGCTGCAACCCCTAGCGCCACCGGAACCACAACGCGCCCACCCAACTTCTTACGGAATTTCAACTTATCTCCTAGTGGACCAGGAATATTGTCGCATAAAGCACGATCCAGACGATGTCAACAAAGTGCCAATAGTAGCTAATTGACTGCATAACCGGA
Organism: Actinomycetes bacterium; assembly: GCA_021810525.1. Classification (GTDB taxonomy): domain Bacteria; phylum Actinomycetota; class Acidimicrobiia; order Acidimicrobiales; family Acidimicrobiaceae; genus SCQM01. Next base: position 6,591 of record JAJZIP010000132.1, read on the forward strand.
AGGAGTCCGGGATCCTTTGACCTGCCGGCAATCCTGATCAAAAGAAATGCCATAGCGACAAGCCCCAGGAATACGTGAAGACCGTGCAATCCGGTCATGAGGAAAAATAGCGAGCCAAATGCGTTTGTCGATGGAGAAAATGCTACATGAGTCCACTCGTAAAGCTGGTTTCCCAAAAACGCAAATCCCATGACCATGGTGATCACTATCCAAAGCCTTGCAGATGCCCGTCTATCATGCTCAAGATCGAAGACAGCTTTCTGCATCGAAAATGAGCTCAGAACAAGGACTACGGTGAAGATCCCTGATTGGAGGACGTCAAGCTTGATCCCTCCAAGTGGCCAGGGTCCAGTTGCGTTAGCTCGGATGGAGTAATAAGCGGCAAAAAGTCCGGAGAAAAACATCAACTCGGAACCCAGCCATACCATGGTGCCCACGCCCAACATGGTTGGTTTGTTGAACCGTATTCCTCCTCTTACCGGCTCAACAGAAGTTGAAATTGCTTGAGTCATTAGACCGTAAAATCACCCTTCATCCCCGATGCGCTGAATAGTAAATATTCGGCTTTTCTTTCCCAGTACCTGATTTTTGCTGTGATAACAAATCAACAATAACATCCGGTACGTCCCTATTGTGCACGAAAACCAATCGGTTAGTGGTTCGGGTCATGGCCACAAAGAGGGCCCGAAGATTCCATGAGCTTGAAGAAAGCAAGTGATTCGCCCCCGAAATCACCACCGAATCAAACTCAAGACCCTTTGCCTCATCGAGTGAAAGTACGGCCAATCTGGCGTCCGGCCGAGCCGAGACATCGAGCCCAGACTGGGCGAGTCCATCCAGGTAAAACCTCTTTTCTTTTCCAGGGACTATCACCGCAACCGTTCCCGGCTCAACGGATTGGACCTCGGTGCGCACCACGCGCAAAAGGTGCTTCATGAGCTCCTCGTTAACAACATGTGAAATCATGACCGGCTGACCGCTACGGCGAATTGAAATTGCTGTCCTGAGCTCCGGAGCGAACGTCTTTAGAAGTGCGCCCGCAACGTCCATCACTTCCTGAGGAGTCCTGTAGTTCACTTTCAGTTCGACGAGTTCGAACGAACTCCCCTTGGGCATCGCTGAGATTATCTCAGACCATGACCGCCTGCCAAAGGGAGAGGTGGCTTGCGCGACGTCTCCCACGAGCGTCATTGAAGACGAAAGCGAATATCGCCCTATCATACGAGCTTCCATTGGAGATAAATCCTGGGCCTCGTCAACTATGATATGGCCGAACCCCCTCTCTTCGTCATCCTCCGACCTTTTCCGGTGACTTCCCAGATGGAGCTTCGCCTCGTTGAGCAGGACTACGTCAGACTTCGACCAAGCCCGAACCTTTTTGCCAGCACTCATAGGTCTGAACAAGAGCCGCATCTCTTCTTCTTTAAAAAGATTCCTACCGGCAAGACGGATCAATGGCATATGCGAGTACAGGTCGCCAACAAGGTCTTCGGGACTGAGCGAAGGCCAGATTCTTTGTACAAGCCTTTGGAAGTCGTTAGCCTTGGTCAACCGTCGAGCCAGCTCTGTTTTGACAGCCGTCTCGTCGGACACTCCAACGTCTTTAGGACTCGCCAGCTCTTCATCGAGGAGTCCCGTGGCCGAAGCCAGTTGATTCGCTCGGACCTCCTTCCTGGCAAGGTACTTCTCGACTATGCGTGCCGCAAGGACCGACTCAACTATCCTGCGCCTGCGGTTGTGAGTTCCACCTCTCCGCTTGGCAGCCTTCACGGCCTCGGCGGTATCAGCGGGTGACACGGCCACGACAAAGGCTCCAAGAGCGATCTCAGCAGGATGCTTGAGAGGTCTCTGGCGATCCCTCACTGCCTTGGCTACAAAACTCGCCATCCTCAGATCACCTTTGAGAAGAGCCTCCTCGCTACTCTCGGGAAGCGCCGCATCGTCGAAACCAGCCAAACCTCGAATAGTCATTATCTGAACGCCGGACTCCCCCAATGATGGAAGCACCTCGCCGATGTAACGCGCGAAGATCCTACTCGGAGCTATCACCAGGACGCCTTGACGCTCAAGACGCATCCTGTAAGTATAAAGAAGATAAGCAGCACGGTGCAGGGCGACGGCGGTCTTCCCTGTGCCTGGCCCTCCCTGAACTACCAGTATTCCAGGGAGAGGAGCACGGATGATCTGATCCTGCTGGGCCTGAATTGTGGATACGATGTCAGCCATCCGCCCAGTTCGGGCTCTCGTCACTGCGGCAAAGAGGGAGCCAGGCCCAGACAACCTGACCTCGCCA
>JAJZIP010000133.1 GCA_021810525.1 Actinomycetes bacterium
TGAAACCACTTCGCGAATCACCATGTCAGAGCATGTTTTATCGTCATTACTGACTCGGTAACCGGTCAGTTGCATTCATGGATAGATCAGGGGTGGTGAATGGTAACACTGGTTCGCTGCGAAATGTCGCACCGACACAGCACCGCTATATAGGCGTGGATTTTGCGAGCGGCAACGGAGTCGATGTTGTGTTGACTGACCCATATGTATATCCATTTGACACAGGAACCATCGAGATAATTTGAGCGAACTCTAATTCAGCCTCAGGGGATAGAAATGCTAAATTACTCCCACGGCATTTCTGATGCACCTTGGGTAACTGATACCCCAACTTGGCTCTGCAGTTCTTTGAGGTGCCTCGATTTTTCTTTCCTTCGGTACTTCGAATAGGAGGCCAACAGAAAATTCCGAATTCTCTATCTAGTGTAATACGTTCGTGCTACACTAGATAGGTGAGAGATACAGATGTCTTAGACTGGAAATATCGGGCAGAGTACATACGAAGTCGATCGTTTAGACGTCCTAGTGATAAAGATATCGAACCTGACTGGGCAAACGAGGCGTTTCCCGATGACGACGCTCTAATCGAGTGGCCTGACCCTGCTTCCAAATATGGCGGGAACCGATCGACTTATCGGTTACTCGAAGACTGCACGTATCGTAATTGTCGTAATTTACTTACGAGACGAGAAGATTGGAGTAAATGCATGGAAGGCAAACGAAACTCAGGCCCGCCGTTATTGGAGGAGAGATCATGAATAATAAAAACCTTGAACAACTTATAAACCAAGAGACAGAGGCATCTGAGTTGGCACACGATGTCCCCGTATCAGATAAGGCCGTGCGTAAAAGCAGGACCAAGTCAGTGATCTACTCCGTTCGGCTTACTCCCGAACAAATCAATGAAATACAGCATGTCGCGAATGCTGCCGATATTCCACCATCGGCACTGGTACGCGATTGGGTATTGCAAGGACTTACTAATGAAAAGCACGGATCGGATGTCGATGCCATATTGGATTCCTTGGTCAAGGACGTCAATCAACTTCAACGACACCTTTCCCAAGGAAAAGCGTCCTAACTTAATCGTCTCAGCAGAAGCTCTTGACTAGCTCCGCCAGTGGAAACACAAATCTTTCGAAGAGCCAGATCTTCATTATTCAAAATATGATTTTATGATTTGCTCACTCGGAGGGGCTCGAACCCCCAACCCTCTGATCCGAAATAGAAATATCTCGTTTCAAATAGTGCCTTGCGTCATCAGATTATTGCATACAGGCTGGTCTAATCGTTATTTCTGCACGTGAGTTGCAACACCGTGCAACAATTCGGTATTAACTGAAACGGCTTTGTTGGGTTTATGTTGGGTTTGCCTAGACACGTAGTTATCTATTTCAGACAACAGTTTACTTCTTGAGTGGTGGCCCGAGCAATTCCAGGGGAAGTGGGAGTCCTAAAACGGCAATAGCCCATAGAAATGACTGTCAATCAAAACCACGGCGCCCTCTTGCAGAATCCCACACTCCTAGTGGCTTTTATAGGCCGACACAATTGCCTCGCTAAGTATTAGACCTGGCAAACCACTTTAAGACACCTCGATATACATAGTGTTCGCGGACATTGATAAATCGAACCGCTCGGAAGCTGAAAGTTCGAATACAATACGCTATAATTATGTACATGACAACTCTTCCGGTCGCCGATGCTCGAGCTCACTTTTCAAAATTGATTGACGAAGCTGCATCTACTCATGAACGGTTTGAAATCACACGCAACGGTATACGTGCTGCTGTGCTTCTAGGCGTTGACGACTACGACTCTCTACGCGAGACTATAGCTGTTTTGTCTGACTCGGAACTCTTAGTCGAACACGTAAAGGGTCTAGCTGCTATAGCAGAAGGTGACTATGTAGACGCTAAAGAACTCGCCCGCCTTATGCATTATGCAGACTAAATGAATGAAAGCAGCTATAGCCTTCAAATTGCCGGTCCAGCCGCTCGCGCACTAGCTGAAGCACTGCCTCCAAAAATCGCAGCCGCGGCATATTCCTTCATCACTGGTCCATTGCTGGACAATCCGCAAAGGGTCGGTAAGCAACTTCAGCCACCACTTGCTCCGACTTGGTCGGCTCACCGAGGTGAATACCGCGTGTTGTATCTTATCGATGAGACCTCTCGTGCAGTTAAAGTCACCGCGATCCGCCACAGAAGCGACGCCTACAGGGACTAGATGTCACACCTAAAAAAGCCGCTAGACGACCGCGAATATCCGAAGAGCCACCACTCATGTAGCAGCGCGCTCGAAGGGACTCGAACCCCCAACCCTCTGATCCGAAGATAGATAGAACTCGTTTCAAGTGGTGCCTTATGACGTCACGTTATTGCATATAGGCTGCTCTATTCGTTTTTTCTACACTAAGACTGCAACCACGTGCAACAATTGGGTTCTACTTGAAACGACTTTGTTGGGTTTCTGTTGGGATTTCAAAGTGGTAAATACCCCGTGGAATTGTGTATAGAAATAGCCAGTCTGGAACGACAAAGCAAATGTTGAGGAATAAAACTAAGCAAGACGACAAGATAGAAGCTACATTGGCGAATTTGAAAATCTCCAATATCAATATCCGTCTACCATCACAATCAATCTACAAATCATCTACAATAGGATCATGACATCATCAGATACCACAACAGTTCGGGTTCGGCGCCCCGACTCTGAACGACTACAATCCTTAGCAAAGAGTAGGCAAACTACTGTTGTTGAGATTGTTCACACAGCAATAGAAGCTTTGGAACGTCAAGAGTTCCTAAGCGGTTTGAATAACGATTACCGACGCTTACGCGAGGATCCAGATCTCTGGAAGGAGTACTGGGCGGATCGTGATGAATGGGACTCACTGGCTTGATTTGGAGTGGAGCTATTTACGATGTCAATTTGGGGCAACCTATAGGTCACGAGCCAGGATTAACGCGACCAGCGGTTGTCGTTTCTGTGGACATTATCAATAACGGACCAGGAGAACTTGTCGCGGTGGTTCCCATATCGTCTAAGTTCTACGGCCTGCGGAGTCATGTTGAGTTGGAGCCTGGAACTTCGGGTCTCGATCATGTTTCATACGCCCGTTGTGACCAAATTCGTACAATATCAACACGCCGCCTGTCCATTCGGCTGGGCGAAGCTGCTCAAGATGAAGTTCACAAAATCAGTCAGGCACTTCGATTTATTCTGGACCTATAAAAAGATCAAACAAACCACTGAAATATGGCTCTTCAGCTTTTATCGGGTCGCTAATTCTCTCACCCATTATTATTCAACAACTTGAATGGTTAATAGAATACTTATACCGCGCGCTCGGAGGGACTCGAACCCCCAACCCTCTGATCCGAAGTCAGATAAATTCGTTTCAAATGGCGCCTTGTGGCGTCAAATTATTCCATATAGGCTGGTCTAATCGTTGTTTGCGCAAGGAGGCTGTAACAAGGTGCGACCATTCGGCGCCAGATGATCCGAAAATGTTGGGTTTTTGTTGGGTCTGCTTTGGGGCGTTATTTTGGTAAAAACCCGCTAGCTTACTTTCACCCAACCACTATTTCACTCACTACTTTCTACCGGCAGATGAAGCCGAGTCGGCGAAATTGACAGAATGCGCAATCATGGAATACCGAGTTAAAGTGGCTCAACCAAGGAGTTGAACTATCACCGACCACATTTGGTTCTGACAGCGTAGCACACGGTCAAGAGCAACGTAATACGAGAAGGTTCAAAGTATGATGAGGTTTCCCCGATAACCCAATTTGCTCTTTGTGGGCCAGCCTCGGTCAGTGGTAACGAGTACATCAGCCCCTCTTTGAATAGCGGTCGCCACGACTAGGGCATCGGGAAGCTTAAGTTTTTGGCCATGACGAGCCCGAAGTTTCGCTGCCTCAACGGCAATCTCTGAATCAAGTTCCACAATCAATAATGGTAACCGTTCAATAAATTCACATATGGCCGCGACTGAAGATTCACCCCTACGCGCCGGAGACACGAGCGACTCAGCAAAGGCCGATGCTGGCAGGGCGATTCGGTCGCCACGTTGTTGTGCACTTACGAGTTCTCGCTTTGCCCCACTATGATGCGCATCGTCCTCATCAAGAAAGGCAATTAGAATGCCAGCGTCGACTAGAGTCAGTCCCATTCATTGCGCAGTTGATCAAGAATTCTCTGATCGAATACTCCCGTCAGGGATCCAGAGAACCGCTCCAGAACGTCGTCTTGGCGTTCAAGTACCACCCGTCCTGGGCCTTCAGCCCGCGCCATCACTCGCTCACCGGCTTCCAGACCCGCAATGCGCATCGCATCAATCGGAATGGTTACCTGGTGCTTCACACTAATTTTCGTGCTCCGACCCTGATTCTTTACTTTCTCCATACTTGTAAAGAATAGCACCCATTCGCTCCAAGCAAAACATCCAAAAATAGAAAACCAAATTACACCGAGAGCAATTGAGCAACCGTCTGTTAATTTACGAGATACATCATAAGATTCGTTATACAATCCAGATTGGCAGCTCAGCCAGTGGAAAAGCAAGCCTATTCCCTATAATTATGAGTGCACCTATAGCGCGCTCGGAGGGACTCGAACCCCCAACCCTCTGATCCGAAGATGGATAGACCTCGTTTCAAATGGCATCTCTTAGCATCAGATTATTGCATATAGGCTGCTCTATTCGTTTTTTCTAGACGGAGACTGCAACCATTGGCAACAATTGGATTCTAATTGAAACGACTTTGTTGGGTTTATGTTGGGTTTTCAACAAATCGATTTGAAAATTTGTAGAATTCGCAATTGAATTTGTCCGTGGATACGACTGTCTCGTCAGGTATTATCGACTCATTGCTCGTAACCTTGCACTTCAAAAAACACATCTGATCGACAAGTTTCATAGACCATGCGTGACATTTCTGCTCAACTTCAAGCAACGCCTTATTCCTTTTGAATACAACACAGTCCTTCGCACGTCAATCTCGAACAACTAGCACTTAACTTCATGAATAACCATCAACACTTTGCCAAAATTTTCCCTTTATATCCAATAAAATAATTGAACGATTCAAGTCGGCAATTCCGCAGCCCGGATTGAGCGTGACCTGTGATTGATGAGAAGTGCCGATTGCGGAAAATAAAATCTTGGCAGATAGCGCTGTCTGTGCGCAGGTCATCGCTCCAGGCTTGGGTGCGATTGGCAAAGAATTAAAAACTGAGATCCAATCGTGTACCACGGAGGAATTACTAACGACATAGGACCGAAGTGTTCGCTTGTTGTTATCTGCTGTCGAATAAATTGTTACTTTTGCACGATTGAATTCAGTCGAAAGCAGAGTAGCTGCAGACCTTGGAATTTCTAAATCGGTTACCAATACATGTACCAATGTCTTATTTTCCGATAATGCCTTGAAACTTAGCTGAATTGTTATGAGCGGATGCGAGGGCGTTGCGAACTCTTCTTCCGACTGAATTGCAACGCCATTTGAATAAGAAGTTCCTAGACCTGAGCTGTTCCAATGAATACGCGAAAATTCGTTCTGGTACCACTTTTCGGACTGAGTGGTATTTACTGGAACTATATATTCCGCCGAGGCAGTCCGGAGAGAAGGCGACCGAGGCAACATTTCCGACGCACCAGGATCTGGCATACTCGTCTTCTCGGCTCCAGGAAATTCAGGAAGTACAGTGAGCCAGTGGCCTACTGCCGAATTTTGTTCAGATCTAACTATGCTCCCCCCCATAATAAGACCCATCAAGATCAGACCAATCGACCGTGATAGCCGCCAGCTTCTGAAGGAGGAGATCTCCAATTTCATCTGCGGGACCTTCTTTCCCGACGTCTTACCTAATTGCTGCTTCTCTAAGATATTCTGGGACCGCCTAATTCAAGGGTACCTTATATGACGAAGATACTGCGGTAACGGGCGACGGTGTACCAGGAGAACACAAATCAGCCCAGAGATCTCAAACTATACTGGACTTGTGTAAGCTAGGACGAGCAACTCCCGTCATTATCCCCGAAATTATTCCAAGGTATTTCAAATGTCCCCTGGCTTCCAATGGACCCGGCAGTAGATAGTATTTATCCCTTTTGACATTCTCCCCGCGGATTGGCACTACTTGTATAGTTGACTATGGGTGCCAATGGCCACAAATAATACCTCGTCTTTATTTATGATTATGTAGTGCGCTCTCCAATCGCCCCCAAAACTAATTGAGCGATGATCCTTCCATTGGCCACCAAGTGGGTGATTGTATAAATCGTGGTGGTAAGGATCGCTCCTAAAAAGGACTATCGCATTCTCGAACCGCTTTTTCTGTGCTTCAGGTAATTTCGCATACTGTTTGTCGAACTTCTTATGAAATATGATTCTCATAGTGAACGGAGATGCGCCAGCGTCTCTTCGTCAGTTTCAGTGATAGTGATATTACTTTTGGTTTTGTAGTCAAGCTCTGCTTCTCTAATAGCTTCTTCTAGGCTAGCAGTGGGTTCCAGCGCGGCTCTAAATGTAACTTCGCGAGTGCGTAACATCTGCTTGATACTGGCGTTTACCAGCGTCGTTGCCGGTATCCCAATTTCAGCAGCGAAGTCCCTTAGTTCTCGGCGAGTATCTTCATCGAGTCTGATATTCATTGTAATGTTCTTAGACATATAATCTATTGTAATGCTTATGTGTATTACATGTGTAGGCACATCTGCGTTTGAATCTCGACGTGTTTACCTCGTCCTACACGTCTGGTCGGTAGCTGTCAAAAAATTACCTGTAAGTGCCCATCCATAGCTCAGTCCAAGCTGGCGACGTTCCCCAAAGAACTCCCAAGCGCTGATCTGACTACCATCGAAAAATTTTTCAAACCGTATACCAACTACCTACCAAAACAGATTTACCGAGATACCAAAAAGTTCTAATATGGCCTATGAACCGCACTTATATAACTCGCCCGGAAAGACTCGAACCCCCACCCTCTGATCCCAAGATAGATAGAACTCGTTTCAAATGACATCTCTTAGCATCAGATTATTGCATATAGGCTGCTCTATTCGTTCTTTGTTTTGGGTAGCTGCAGCAATATGTAATCAAATGGTACGCCGTGAAATGCCATTGTTGGGTTTTTGTTGGGTTTTTGTTGGGTTTTTGTTGGGTTTTGAGTAGAGCAAATTCATAACTGATCAGTCATTACCGCCACCCATGAAACCAACCAGATACTTGTCAAACAACGTCCAGTGTCATTAGTTCATCAATGAAGCGCTCGAAGGAATTCTTCTAGCGGCACTCCGGCCTGACGAAGTACGCCCGCCAAAGTGCCGCTCTTGATCTCTTTGTGGTTTGGTATCACGCATCCGGTCGAACCCTTTCGCATCACCACATGACTTCCACGTTGTCTTACAACAACAAATCCAAGACTTTCTAAAGCTCTAATCGCTTGAGTTCCAGAAACTTTCGGTAGTTTAGGCACTTGCTGGAACAGTGAAGGTCGTAACCAGCGGTGCATCGTGAGGAGTCAGACCGAACTCTTCGAGATACAAACCGGTCGCTTCTTGGAGATTCTGGATGGCTTCGTCAAGCGTGTCCCCCTGAGTTGTAGTACCAGTCTCAGGGTTAAGTGCAACAAATCCACCCTCGTCTGCACGCATCAGTACGGCAGTTAACTGCATCATGGCTCCTGACTCATCACGCCCAGTAAAAACAAATGCTGAGACACCAAAACGTCATCATAGATATCAGAATACCAGAATGTAAACTGTTCCAGATATCCAACCAAAACCCGCCATTTTGTAATCAGGCCCTGGACAATATCCGAAGAAGAGTTAAGCAGAAATACCTTGATCACCGAGGTAGAAAAGGTGATCCCTGTAGGGGAAAGGAAACTCCTTGTTATTAGGTCACATAACTTAAGAGAAGATATGAGCGAAAAACTAAATGCACTTTTGGCACATGGCGACAAAAGTGCAGAGGTGTACCTTTTCCTTACAATCTCAAGACTCTCGAAAACTTCTTATCCGTAGCTGACTATTCCTATCAAACATGCCACGAGTTCTTCCGAAGACTGCCACACGTAAGTGTGTAGTTATTGGCGCTTTGGATCTTGAAGGTTGGACCACGATGGGCACGATTTGGCTGAGGGCGACAGTCATTGGCTCGATTCGCCCTGTTCCTCAGATTGCATAATAGTCGTACTCGCCGTCGCTTCCATCAAGGGTCCATGTTGGTAGGAGAGAACGATGCTCGTCATCGCTGTGACCACCATTGCCGCGCTGTCGATTAATGCGGCTACTGTGCGGGCACCATCGGTCGGAAAGAGATGGGCGGTGGCCGTACCTGCAGCTAGCACTAGACCCCCAACAGCGCTTCCAAAAGATAACCCAACACTGCGCACTACCTGGTTAACACTCATGGCGCTAGATGTCTCACTTTTTGGCGTAACAGCCAGGATAACTGCGGGCATCGCGGCAGAAAAGCTGCCAACGCCGAAACCGAGGATCGCCATCCACGCTAGAAGCCCGGCAAGGTTCGAACGGGCAACCCGAGATTCTGAGATTGAGGCCGGAGCGTTACTTAAATGCAGAGTTCTCATGCGTATACCAATTACCGGAACTATAGAATCATAGCGCTGTCGTATGCCGGAATACCCAATTGAAGAGTTCTTGACTCAATCGTGGTTACCTAAAAGTTTCACCTAGGGCTGGCTGACACCGTAAATATCCGAAGAGCCGTTAATTGTTGGGTTTATCTTACCACGTACAATAGCCCGAGATTGCTAATATCTGTGACCTGCACTTATGTAGCGCGCTCGGAGGGACTCGAACCCCCAACCCTCTGATCCGAAGTTATATGTTCCAGTAC
>JAJZIP010000008.1 GCA_021810525.1 Actinomycetes bacterium
TGGTGGCGTGCTTAAAACTGTCGACGGCGGAATTCATTGGACTGGAGACCAGCTTTTGCCAAATAATGACTATCGTTCGACAAGTATTGCAGAGATAGCAACAACAACTCCCTTCGGAGGGGTTGCCGTCACCGAAGCTGGGTCAATCTGGAATCAGGCAGATAGTGGAGCGGCCTGGAAAGAAATCTATCCCCCGTATCGAGCTATGAGTATTTCTTACAGGCCAGGAAAAATTGACATATCGACCGAGAAAGGCCGTGTTCTTGCACTTGGACCTAACCCGTCTGCTACACCGAAGGTGATAGGGAACTTTGGAATTAACACACAAGCGGTAGACACAGTTCCAAGTGGTGAGATAGTAATCACGAGTACCGAGATTGAAATTAGACAATCGGGGAAAGGCTGGGCCAAGATACCAGGTCCAGCTGTCCAGCAAATAAATTACGGCCGCTTCTTAAATTCATCAGTCGGACTGATTGTACCAGGTCCGCTGACTACAGCACTTGAGGCAACCCTAAATGGTGGACAAAGGTGGACTAGAATCCCTCTTCCATTCCTTCCATTTTCCCTGGATCCACTCAGTGCAACCAACTGGTGGGTTATTGGCGAAGTGCTAGGTCCACTAGTACCCAATCCCTATAAGAAAAATATCCATGTAAGGAGTTATGCCCTTTACAATACTACAAATGCTGGTCGCAGCTGGACTGAGTATAAGACCAATTGGGGAAGCGGTGGCATATTGGTGGGAGTGAATTTCTACTCTTCATCAGTCGGTTATGCCTGGACACAGAACACACTTTTCTCTACTACCGATGGCGGTTCAATATTTGTCAGCCACAAGCTGCCGGATAACCAAGCGATACCGAACCCCACAAGCCTGGCTGCCGGCAGTAGTGGTCGGGCTTGGATAGTCGCGGACAGCTATCCAGTCTTTGAAACCAGAGATTCAGGGACTTCATGGTCGGCTTTGGGGTCGTAGGTCTTGTGACATTTCTTGTGATTCCAACTGGGAAGCCCACCAGGGGAAAAGTTCGCAATTTACCGACTCAATTTCAACGATGCCCATGAACGATTCTATAGAAGGAGCTGAACATGTCAAAGACGCCTCAGACAGGCACTAGCACCTCCGTGGAAGAAAAATCTTTCTCTGATCAGATAGATGCCATTATCAGTGAGACGGTAGACTGGCGGGGCGAGACCCTATATCAGCTGCGCGCTCTTATCAAGATGGCCGACCCTGACGGCGTCGAAGAGGTCAAGTGGAAAAAGCCAAGCAAGCCTGCAGGAGTTCCCGTCTGGTCTCATGCTGGAATACTGTGCGTGGCCGATACGCTCAAGAATGCCGTGAGGCTGACATTTCCTAAAGGTGCCCTGATCAAAGATCCCAAGAAACTCTTCAACGCGCGGTTAGAAAGCAACACAGTCCGTGCAATAGATTTCCACCAAGGGGACATTGTAAATCAGATGGCCCTAAAGGAGCTTATTTCGGAGGCTGTGATAATCAATGCTTCGAAGGTACGCAAACGATGAGTTCCCGGCGATCCGACTGTGTTGGAAGTTGCTCACAGCGGTATGTCGCTACGTCGAAATGTCAGGTGTCAGAAGCTGCACCATGAATTGGACGGGGCTCTTGAACAGGTGCTTGGTTGAAACAGCTACTGCTTTCCGCTAGATCCGCACCGCAAGTCCAAGGAGTAAGCGTTCCTCGAGCCGCGGAGGCATCCACTGCAAAAAGGGAAATTCCACCCCGTGTTTTTGTTGGTTTCGGCGAGCGAATACCTTGGTCGCGATGCAGTACTATGCTTCGAGCTGCTGCGAAGTCCTTACCAATGTGCAATCGTAGGAGGCAAAGCCGAGTTTTTACGGTCAGTCGAGTTCTACGAAAATGCATTCGCCAGGGCACTCTTCAGAGGCCTCTTTTACTGCCTCCTCAAGGTTGACAGGAACTTGAGCCATCTGCGCCGCGCCACCCGGATTGTCGCATACGGTGCCGTCATCTTTGACATATGCAATGCCGTCATCTTGAAGGGTGAAGACATCCGGACAAATCTCTTCGCAAAGTCCATCTCCCGTACAGAGATCCTGATCTATCCAAACCTTCATGTTCGCTCCAGTCACGAAAATTCAAGCTTATTGTTCGATGCTTGAACCTTTAAACTTACTACAACATTATCGCACACTTACACTAAAATGTCATATTTGGCGCTGACCGGTAACCTGGAGTGGCCGTTGCATTCTCTGTGCGTGTGAACCTCGTTGTCGGCACGACGAGCCTCTGGCATCTGCTCTATTGGGGTTACTAGCAAATATTTCCCTCACACCACTGCGACCAGCTGCCAATGAGAGCTATCTGATTGCCGTTGGTTGAAAATTCGTAGCGTCCGAGTAACAACTTGCCTCCAGTATTTTTCTAGTATAAAATAGAAAAAAAGTATAGGGAAATTGAAGTTCACGAATTTACGCGGAGTCTTGTAGCAATGGCCTTGATCAAAGGAGAGGTGTGGTCAGGCCATCCTCGTGCACCGTGGTGCGTGGTTCGGGGAGACGAAGCACGGGTTTGGGAAATTCGTGGAAGGGCTGAGACGGGAGCGAGGCTGGTATGGCTGATCAGAGAAGGTTCGCAGAACAGGCAGCGGAGTACATGGACCCGTTATACGGCGCTGCTTTGAGGATGACAAGCAACGTGGCTGATGCCGAGGATCTGCTGCAAGACGTATGTCTGAAGGCGTACAAGGGATTTGGAACATTTCAGGAGGGTACAAACCTCAAGGCCTGGCTTTTTACGATTCTTACTAACACGTTTATCAATTCGTATAGGGCCAAGCAGAGGCAGCCTGATGAGAGTCGGTTAGATGATGTTGAGGATCTATACCTATATAAGAGGTTTGGCGTGGTCGAGAGGGGCATGGCAGCCAAGAGTGCGGAAGAAGTTGTTCTGGAAAGGTTCACCGGTACCCATTTGAAAGAGGCAATTGAGTCGCTTCCGGAGCAATTTCGGATAACAGTGCTGCTCTCAGATTTAGAAGGTTTTTCCTATAAGGAGATCTCGGAGATTGTCGAAGTGCCGTTAGGCACCGTCATGAGCCGCCTGCATCGCGGTAGGAAAGCATTGCAGAAAACGCTGGTTGAAGTCGGAATGTGTGGAGCTGTGGACACAGGGAGTGGTGGACAACAACTGTCACGCGAGTCTCAGGTATGCCGGAGGAAGACGGCCGTCTTGCCGGATTCAAGCCGTCAGTTTTGTGGGCATATTCAACTGAATGTTGTGAGAAACAAGGCAAAGCGGGAACGTCGGGTCGAGCAGTTGACCCGGCGACCTCAATGGAGAGGTGTAAGCAACTGAAGATCTGACGGTGACTGCTTTACATTGCGGAAGAATTCGTATGCGTAATTACTATTACTTCTCAGGAGCTGACTCCGGCGTGACTCTGCTAGCTTGCTCGCTTATAGGCTCTGACCGCCAACGGGACGAAGACGGCCGCTATGCCGGCGAGCCATACCACGCTTTGCCAGGCGTGCAGAGCCAAAGGCCCGCCCAGTGCCAGTGCCCTCATCTCATCGATGACTATGGTTACTGGTTGGTTACTTGCGAACGCCTGCAACCATCCAGGCATTGACTGCACAGGCACGAAGGCAGCGCTAACGAAGGTGAGGGGGAAGAGCCACACGAGGCCGAACGAGCCGACCGACTCCTCGTCTTTGATTGCGAGACCGACGTATGCGCTTACCGTGCAGATTGTAACTCCGAAAGCCACCCCAAAGACCATCATAATTACCGCAGGCAGCACCCCATTGTTGAAGCGAAAGCCTACTGCATACCCGACTCCCAGGATTACAAGGACTGTCACGGTCAATCGAAGAGTGTCTGCTGCAAGCCGACCGAGCAGCACCGCTGATCTAGCCATCGGCATCGCCCTGTAACGGTCGATGACTCCCTTCTGAAGTTGCCTAGCCAGGGAGATGGCGGTACCGAAAGAGGCAAATGCAGCCGATTGTGCAATGATGCCCGGCATTAGAAAGTTAACGTAACCTCCTGGAACGTGGACCGGAATGGCCCCACCGAAGACGAAGCGGAACAGTAGCACGAACATAATCGGTTGAATGATAGTGAAGAAGAGGAAAGCTGGATTGCGAAACCAAACCAGCAGATCGCGACGAGTCAAGGTTGCCGCGTCGGAAAGTCCGAGTTTGAACCTCTTCGAGGCCGGTGGGCTTGGAACGTCAAGGGCCACTAGAGGTTGCAGGTTGGAAACAGTCATTGTGGCTCCTAGCGGTTCCGGCGACCAGCTTTTCGCCGGCCATTAGATGTAGTTTTCTCCGACTCATCGGCCCCGTGTCCCGTGAGGGCCAAGAAGACGTCATCGAGCGAAGGCCTGTGGATGCCGAGATCTTCAGTGTGTACTCCGATAGCATCGAGACGCCGGACGGTCTCAACGAGAGAGTTCGAGCCGTCGTCACCGACACGAAGGCTGACTCGGGAGGCCTCGTGGTCGACCACGGGTCCGGCTTCGGAAAGCGATTTCACCGCTTCCACGGCGTCTCCAAGGCGATGGCGATCGACCACTGCGAACTCGACAACGTCTCCACCGATTTTGTTCTTGAGTTGCCGTGCCGTGCCTGCTGCAATGACCTGTCCATGATCGATGACCACGATCTCATCAGCAAGTTCGTCGGCCTCCTCCATGTACTGTGTGGTCAGCAGTAGCGTGGTACCGGTTGTTACCAGATCGCGGATCACTTCCCACATGCCGAGACGGCTTCGCGGATCGAGTCCCGTAGTCGGCTCGTCCAAAAACAGGACCTTGGGCAGAGCTACCAGACTTAGAGCTAGGTCGAGCCGTCTCTGCATTCCGCCTGAGTAGCCTTTCGTCGGCCTGTCCGCGGCGTCGGCTAGATCAAACTGTTCCAAGAGTTCCTTGGCCCGTTTTGCCCTTGTTGCAGCATCGATATGGTACAGCCGACCCATAATCTCTAGATTTTCCCTACCAGTTAACTCTTCTTGGATCGCAGTGGATTGACCCGCCAGTCCTATGATCTCTCGTACAGAGGCAGGCGAGCTCAGAGCATCGCGGCCTTCGACGAGGACTCGTCCCTTATCTGGTCGGAGGAGAGTGGTGAGGATCTTAATCGCCGTGGTTTTGCCAGCGCCATTGGGTCCCAGTAGGCCTAGTACCTTGCCTCGCTCGACGACCAGATCGATCCCGCGCAGTGCTTGGACGTCACCGAACGACTTATATACATCTTCGACGAAGATGGCGGGACCGTTCCAACTGGTGCTGTATCCAGGTGAACTCACTTTGTTGCCCACCCGACTTTTTGGGGATTATTGAAGCTCGAGCAGCGCAGTAGCATATTCGCGATTCGTCCTTTCTGCAATTGGAGGTTGCCGAGGATTTACCAAATCTTCAACTAGGTGATTTGGTCCGAGATTGCAGGCTCGGGCCATCTCCAGCGCTTCGCGCGGCAGCACCTATTATCAGATATCAAGGGTAGCTTGACACAACAGCAAGTGTCAAGGCAATCTTAACGTATGAACGATTCTCAAAACGACGAATCTAGAAACATCCCGCCGCTGATGTCTGCGGCGTGGGAGACTGCCACCTCCGATCCGGACCCTCTAGTGGCTCTCGGCGCCACGCGAGCACTGTTGGGACTTTTGTCGACCTGGGAAGTGAAACTCGCAATAGAGGCAGTGGCTGCCGGTGCCACTTGGGAAGCGATCGGCAGTTCTCTGGGCGTGAGCCGCCAAGCTGCTTGGGAGCACTTTCACCACTACGTGGCAGAGTTCAAGCGCCAGGTGAGGGCGGAGGCTCGCGCTTTACGAGACCGACATCGTCAGGAGATGCTCGAATTCCGCGATGAAGTGAAACGGAAGGCAAAAGAGTACCGCAGACCGAGGTGAGGCGGCATTGCGTTTGCCGGCGGTCTCAAGTGTGCGGAATGAGTCCATCAGGCGATGGCTTCTTGGTTATGGTGGTTTGCACCTTTGCCATTCCGCACATAGCGGTGTCTACGCTATCTCCTGGCTGAGAGTCAATGATTGTCATGACCAGCGATATGTTTTCGGGAACCAGCCAGAGCGTGGAGCTACTCCGTTTTTGGTGTTGGCTTTCAGCACTTTCTAATTTGATGATACTGATTAGAGGTCAGTGCAGGAGTTGAGCAACGATACGACTACGAGCAGTACGCTATGACGGAGAATGGGGAAAAGAGGTATAGGAGGATTGGCACTTGTCGATGCGTTCTCGAAAGTCTTGCGGGGTTCAGCCTGAGAACTTGCGCTTCGGCCACAGGAGCGAAGCAAGGCCAAGTTGTTGTAATCTGCGGCTTTTATTTTCTAGAGATATTTTGTTGGGTTGAGATTAGGTGCGCTCTGACGGTCAGTCTCTCTCGGGTGAAGCCGATGCGGGATCAATGGACGAAGGAAGGTGAATTGCATGGCGAGTGCATCCGAATCGATTGATGCGAAGATCAAGGAGTTGGGCGACTGGCGTGGCGAGACGCTAAGTCAGGTGAGAAGAATCATCAGAGAAGCGGATCCTGATATCGTCGAAGAGTGGAAGTGGGTGAAGGCCACGAATCCCGGAACCCCCGTCTGGTCTCACAACGGGGGCATTTGCACCGGTGAGACCTACAAGAACGTTGTGAAGTTGACGTTTTTCAAGGGTGCTTCCTTGCTCGATCCGACCGGTCTTTTCAACTCCAGCCTTGACGGGGCGGTCAGGCGCGCTATCGACATCAAAGAGCATGACCAGATTGACGAGAAAGCGCTGAAGAGCCTAATCGGCGAAGCCGTGGCGCTCAACCTCAGGAGGTAAGAGACCCGCTGTCGAACGGACTTTTTGTGAGGGCGCAGAAATCCCGAAACAGGGCAGACACCAAAGCGCGGGCAACGGCGGCAAGATGGAGCCGCCTCCAGCGATTCTGAAGCCCAGTCTAAGCGCGGTCAGCATCGGCACTGGGGGACCATTCGGTGTGGAGGAACCGATAATTCTCATGGCGTTGCGCCTCTTGAGGGCATTCTTGTACTGGAGGTCATGCGCAAGGAGGTCCTGACAGTATTGCGACTCCAAGATCGACACTTTGAGAGAGCTATTTCAGTCTTCGATCGAGGCCAGCAGGCAGAGGTTATTCCAGGTGGCCGACGGGTCTGGTCTGTTCATACGCATTCACCGCGCTCCGATATCTTCCTGCTAGACAGCTCGCAGCCCTCTGAGACGACTGTCGAGGAGTTGACGATCCGGTCGCCCGTAGCCGCCTATGTCGGCGAGACTATTCGCAGTGCCGCCGACCGAATGGCAGAGAAAGAGATCGGATCGGCGCCGGTCGTAGAGATTGTCTCGGGAGAGCCGGTAGCGAGAGGCAAAATCACGGAGTTCGACATCTTGACGTCCCGCAGCAGCTTTTTGAGGAGCGAACCCGGGAAAAGATCTAAGGCGGGACATTGTGGAGAGTCTTGAGATAGCTTCTCTTGTCGGTTGCAACTTGCATAGCCGTTCAGGGTACTCATCTGTTGCTCTTACTGGCTGGTAACCGCGATTTTTCTTTTTTCCAGCTCCAAGGGCCATAATTCTTCCTATAATTTTGTGATGCCTAAATGGTTCTTGGCGGGGTCATTTACGTGAGCGAATTATTGGGCGTGTCTCAGCATCGGGCGAGATCCTGTTTGACATATCTCAGGTGTATTTGGAGCATACTTTTCAGAGCCAGCGTTGCTGTTAGCTCTATTGCCGGATTTGGTGAGATAATTTCCTAGGTTGCGTCAGAAGGGTCTTGGGGATGCAGGACGATGTTCACAGCTCAACTGATCGGTTGAGGTCTTCGCCAACTCAACCTGGGCCAGTTTTACCCTTTTCAGACTTTTCCGCTGCTTCCAAGGCGGCGGTTGCCTATTTGAGGAATCTCACTAACTACGAACTCTGCGCTGTAACCCGCCTGGAAGGAAATGAGTCGCTCTTTTTGAGTGTCAATGAGTCTGAGTACAAGATCAAAGTTGGTGACACTCTGTCCTCGGACGACATGATATGTTCAAGGGTCTTGAGAGGCGAGTTTCCAAAATACATAGCGAACACTTCCAGCTGCATGGCGCAAAACGACCTGTCCGCGATAGGTCTGAACATGCAGGTTCGGGCTCATATAGGTGTTCCTCTCATACTGGCAGATCGGACCGTATTCGGCACCATTTGTGCCATGAATCCTGATCCTATGCCGGAACTGAATCCCCTTCAGATCAGCGCTATAGAACTGATAGCACGAATGCTGTCAACAATACTTTCGCTGGAACTGCAGTCTCTTGATCAAAGGCGAAGCTACGAGAGAGCGAAGATGGAGTCCGAGAGCGACGAGCTGACGGGTCTTCTTAATCGGCGGGGTTGGGACAGAGCCCTGCACGAGGAAGAGATCCTATGCACGCAGTATGGTTTCGCGGCGTCTGTAATGGTGATCGATCTCGACAACCTGAAGATTGTCAATGATACTCTTGGTCACAAGGCTGGTGACGACCTCATTCGCAACGCAGCCGACATCATTGAACAGACTTGCAGGTCCGATGACGTGGTCGCGAGAACAGGTGGCGACGAGTTCGCCGTTCTCACCAGAGGCATCAGTCAAGAAGGTCTCCGTGCGTTTGCCCGCAGGATTCGAATTGCGCTGATGGTAGCAGGTGTATCAGCTTCGGTGGGTACAAGCACAAGAACTCCCTCGAAGTCGCTCACTGATGCCTGGACGGAAGCTGACAAAGCGATGTATGTCTCCAAGCGCTCAAAGGGTTGATTGTTTTGGGGTCGGCAATTCCCATTGTCAAGACAACTCTTGTTCTCAACGGCTAGTATCACGTCGTAGACGTCCCCTATAGGTTACTGTCGATAGAGTTTGAGGTGTTTCAGGTGAGTCCCCGACCACAATTCGCAGCCATGTTGGCGGCTGGTGAAGGTACAAGAATGAGGTCTTCAAGACCCAAGACGCTGGCAAAGATCTGTGGCAAGCCTATGGGCACGCACGTTCTGGAGGCTCTTTTTTGTGCCGGAGTTCAAGACACTGTGGTAGTCGTAGGCCACGGAGCGGAGAGAGTCAAGGCCTCCCTGTCTTCTGCAGCGCCTACGGGTATGAAGATCCACTTCGTCGAACAGCAGCGGCTGCTTGGAACTGCGGATGCACTCAGCGTAGCATTGACTGGTTTTCCTGATGTGCTCAACTACAGCAAAGACGACATTCCAGTCGTGATTGTCGTGCCCGGGGATACGCCTCTTATAACTCCGGGGACCCTCAGGGAACTCGTAGAGACTCACATTGAATCCAGGGCATCTGCAACCTTGATAACCGCCACCCTTGAAGATGCGTTTGGATACGGCAGGATTGTGCGAGGCAAAGACGGAAGGGTTGCTCACGTGGTCGAGGAACGCGACGCCAGCTACGAGGAGCGAAGGATCAGAGAGATCAATACCGGGATCTACGCTTTCAACCTCGATGTTCTGGCACCGACGCTTCGCCGAATTTCCCCTAAGAACGCGCAGCAAGAGTACTACCTCACCGATTCGATCTCGATCCTTTCGGAAATGGGTTATCTGGTCTCCGCACTCTTGATTGAAGACGGAGTCGAGGCCTTGGGGGTCAACGACCAGATTCAGCTTGCCGAGGCGGAGAAGCATTTCCGCCGGAGGATAAACCGTCACTGGATGTCGAGAGGCGTCACTATGGTAGATCCAGATGCCGTCTACATCGCAGCCACAGTGGAGATAGGCCAAGACACAACGATTTGGCCCGGCAGCCATCTCGTTGGAAACACTCAGATAGGCAGCTCGGTTGAGATAGGACCGGAGACACGTCTTCTAGACTGCACCGTAGGGGATGGCGCACGAGTAACGCGATGCGAAGCTGCGGGGGCTGACATTGGAGCGGGTGCAATCGTCGGACCTTGGGTTGTGCTCTCACATGGTGCTAAGGTTGAACCCGATACTTCTACTGGATCTTTTAAAACACTGGGGTAGGCAAAGTGGAGCTTGTTCCGAGGAAGCGGCTGGAACTCTATTCGGGCAGGTCTCATGCGCAACTTGCGCTTGAAATTGCGGTGCATTTGGACGTGAAATTGGGAGATGTCACTCTGAAGGAGTTCGCCGACGGCGAGATTCACTGCAGGTTTGGCGAGTCCGTCCGAGGCAAGGACATCTTCATAATCCAAACTCACGCTGGACCCGTCAACGACTCGATCATGGAGCAGCTGATCATGGTCGATGCTGCCAAACGAGCTTCGGCAAAGCGCATAACCGCAGTCTGTCCCTACTATGGATACTCAAGGCAGGATCGCAAGGCCTCGGGAAGAGAGCCTATTACAGCAAAGCTGGTTGCCGACATGATGGCCGTGGCCGGAGCGGATCGAATCATCGCCCTAGATCTGCATTCAGGCCAGATCCAGGGGTTCTTCGACGGTCCCGTCGATCATCTGACCGCAATGCCGGTGCTGGTCGACTATCTCAAAGCCAATGCCGGCTCCGATACGGTGATAGTTGCTCCCGACGCGGGGCGAGTCAAGGTCGCCTCTAGGTTTTCGCAGATCTTGAACTGCGATTTGGCATTTGTCCACAAGCGCAGACCTAGAGATAGCGCCAACACGGTGGAGGCCTTGGACGTCGTTGGCGAGGTCGAAGGGCGTCGGTGTGTGATAATCGATGACATGATCGACACCGCGGGCACTATCTGCGCTGCGTCGGATCTGTTGATGTCTCGTGGCGCGGCCGAGGTATGGGCCATGGCAACTCACGGCTTGCTCTCCGATCCGGCCTCAAAGAGGCTCAATGACTCGGCCATCTCGAAAGTGGTCATCACTAACACCCTTCCGCTGAGGCCGGACCGGCGAATCGAAAAGCTGGAGGTTCTTTCGGTCGCTCCCATCATTGCTCAGGCCATAGGTGCTGTCTTCGAGGACTCCTCCGTTTCGGAGATCTTCGGCGGTGAAAATCTCTCTTAGCCCGTGTGCACCGCTGCCAGCTTCTCTTGACCGCTGCAGCCGGAGCTGGAAAAGTCTTCCTCCCAAAGTGCTGGGTAAGAAGTCTCCGGATTCGTCGGTGGGGTATTGAATATTTTACCAACATATCCAGCTGGTGGCAGAGCCTGGGGTGCAGGCAGTGTCTGCCAATTTGAGGGCATGGGATACTGCCCAGTTCAACGAAGTAGTAACTAGACTAGTCAAGTTATTTGTTTCAGGTGAGAGAAGTTATTTTTAGGAGAGTTCGGTGTCTGAGCTAGTGCTTGTTGCCAAGTCTGGTCGGCTTCCAGGAAGCCCTGTTTCGCGTCGTCTGCGCGCAGAAGGTCAGATTCCTGGCGTTGTCTACGGTGCGGCCATTGATCCGATTGCTGTGTCCTGTGACGGGCGGGAGCTGCGTGCAGCGATGTCGAAAGAGCAATTGGTGGGCAGCGTTGTGGAGTTGGACCTTGACGGTAAGAAGCGTCACGTGGTCATCAAGGAGATTCAGCGGCACCCGGTTCGTCAAGAAGTACTTCACATCGACTTTCAGGTTCTAAGCCAAAAGTGACCTTTTGTCCCGTAGAGCGGACTCGCCTGAAACCGGGAGATTAGTAGCGCCGCAAGGCCGCCGCTACGGGCAAGGGGAGGAAGTCAAATCTCGATATCGCTAGGTCACCAGTTCTAGGAGATTGAAATCAGCGTTATAGTGCTGGGACTGGGAAATCCCGGGAGGGCTTATGAGAAGACCAGGCACAATCTTGGTGCCGTGGCTATAGCGGAAGCTGCCTCCCGACATGGCACACCTCTGGTGCCTAATACCAGGTGCAAGGCTTTGCTCGCTGAGATCAAGTTGGGCTCTGAAGTAGTTGCTTTGGCTTTTCCTCAGACCTACGTGAACAACTCCGGCCAGGCTTTGCGCGGACTCGTAAGGAAATACCCTATCGCATCTCCTGAGAGCCTATTGGTGGTGCATGACGAGCTGGATCTACCCCCAGGGGTTGTCAGAGTCAAAAAGGGCGGTGGGGTTGCGGGCCATAACGGCCTTAAGTCAATCGTGGCGTTTTATGGCTCTTCTGATTTTGTTAGGATCCGCATAGGGATTGGGAGACCTATGGCGTCTGGGGCGATAGTTGATTATGTTTTGGCTGTTCCTCCTCCAAAGGAGCGGGAGTCATTGATTGCAGGTGTTTCAACGGCAGTCGACGCAATTGAGGAGATTCTCCTGAATGGCGTCGAGGCCGCCATGAACCGGTTCAACATTCGATAGCGATCAAACACAGTGCATTTCAGAAGTCTGTTTGGCCCGTTAAGTGAGATTCCGTCGGTTGAAAAGATACACGGCTTTCCTTCTGAAAGCTTCTATCTTCCAGGGTCAGCCGTACCTTTTCTGTTGGGAGCCCTGCAGGAGGCTCGAAACTACGGCAACATAGTCGCGGTTGTGGCAACAAGACAACAGGCGTTTGAACTCTATGAGGAGCTCAAGGAGTTGCTGGGGCCTGAGATGGCACGGCTCTATCCGTCGTGGGAGACACTTCCCATGGAGAGGGTTTCTCCATCGATTGAAACCATGGGGCGCCGCCTAAGGGTCCTTAACGAGATCACAGGCCGACTGCCTGTGCCGAACCGGCTTGTTATCGTGGCCTCCGCACGTTCTGTGTCGCAACTGGTTGGGAGTTCGGCCCTGAATGCAGGCTTCATGCGGCTTGAACTGGGGAAAGTCACTCGACTTGAGGAGCTTGTCCAATGGCTTGCGGAGACTGGATACAGGCGCGAATATCAAACTGAAAACCGGGGTGAGTTCGCGGTTCGTGGCTCAATTGTCGACGTGTTCCCGTCAGAACAAGACCTGCCAATCAGAGCTGACTTCTTTGGCGACGAGATCGACCGCCTTTCGATCTTCGACCCATCAGATCAGCTGTCGATTGATTCTGTTGAGAACGTGGTTCTGTATCCAGCCCGGGAACTGCTTCTAGATGAGCTGGTGATGGAGAGGGCCGTTCAGCTTCGACATGAACTTTCCTATGCCGGCTCCGCTTGGGAAAAAGTCGCTAATGGGCAGTTCTTCGAAGGCATGGAGTCCTGGCTTCCCTGGCTGGATCAATCAGCGCAGAACTTTGGTGACATCCTGACGGCTGATACCAGGGTGATACTCTTCGAGCCGTCGAGACTGAGGTCGCGTGTAGCCGATCTGTTGCAGGAGGAGAAATCAATAGGAGAGGTTCTCAGCACCACCTGGATGGTGCCGGAGGACCATGAGCGCTTTCCTCAGCTTTACCGTGAACTGGACACAGTCTTTGCATCGGCGCGAGCGACCATCCAGCTCGCAAATACCGTACAAGATGTCTCCTTTAAGGTCGAGCTGAATGCAAAGGGGTTCGATCTTGCTTCAAAGGAGCCTGACGCGATTGCTTCTCGCCTCTCCCAGCTGCTCAAACAGGGGTACTCTCTCTTTTTGTGCGCGGCAAATGGGGCCCTCGCTCAGAGGCTGGCGGCCTCGCTTACAACTTATGGCTTCCTGCCTACTCTGGCGCAAAGTCAAGAGGAACTCGATTCATTGCTCGAGCAGCAGCGGCCTGGCATCAGTGTCACAGTGAGCGAACTCGAGCATGGAGCGATCTTCCCGGAGATCAAGCTTGGCGTAATCGGTGTCGGGGATCTGACGAACAAGAGAAGGGCTCAGCGGGCAGGAAGGGTCAGGCATTCCGCGAGAGCCCAGGTATTCGATGCGCTTCAGGTCGGTGGCTATGTCGTACACAGCCACCATGGAATTGGACGCTTTGCGGGGATGGTCAAGCAGGAGCTGGGGGGAGTTGAAAGGGACTATCTTCTGATCGAGTATCGAGGAGCGGATCGTCTCTACATCCCTTCCGAGCAGATGGAGTCGATCACCCCCTATCTGGGAGGAGAGACGCCGACTCTCTCCAAGCTCGGCGGAACTGAATGGCAAAAGACTAGGTCGAAGGTGAGAAGTGCGGTTTCCCGGATCGCACAGGAACTCATCGTCCTTTATCAGAAGCGAATTGTCACCAAGGGCTTTGCCTTTTCAGCGGATACCGTTTGGCAAAAGGAGATGGAAGACCTCTTCCCGTACGATCTGACTCCCGACCAAGCTAGAGCTATAGGAGAGGTCAAGGCTGACATGGAGTCGGAACGGCCGATGGATCGTTTGGTCTGTGGCGATGTCGGCTTCGGGAAGACCGAGATTGCCATAAGAGCGGTTTTCAAAGCCGTGCAAGATGGAAAGCAGGCCGCTGTTCTGGTGCCCACGACACTTCTGGCGCAGCAGCATTTTCAGACGTTTTCCGATAGGTTCTCGGGGTTTCCTGTTCGTGTCGAGGTTATATCCAGGTTTCTTACGCCTGCACAAAGCAGGGGGGTTCTGGAGGGCGTGGCGGATGGCACGGTGGACGTCGTGATCGGCACTCATCGGCTCCTGAGCCAGGACGTCGTCTTTTCAGATCTTGGTCTGTTGGTGATAGATGAGGAGCAGCATTTCGGCGTCACTCACAAGGAGACCATAAAGCAGGTGACTTCGGGGGTAGATGTGCTCACCTTGACCGCAACGCCGATACCGCGGACACTAGAGATGTCGCTCACGGGGATCAGGGATATGAGCTTGTTGAGCACTCCCCCGATGAGAAGGCAGCCGATTTTGACGTATGTGGGTGAGTACGACGAACTCGCGGTCTCTGAAGCCATTCGCCGGGAGTTGATGCGTGAAGGACAGGTCTTCTTTGTGCACAACAGGGTTTCTGATATCGAGTCGGTTGCTCAAAGGCTGTCACGCCTCGTTCCCGAGGCTCGCATAGCGGTAGCTCACGGGCAGATGGATGAGAATTTATTGGAACAGACCGTGGTTGATTTTTGGGAAGGCGGATCGGACGTCTTGGTTTGTACAACGATCATAGAGTCTGGGATCGACATGCCTACCGTAAATACTCTGGTCGTCGATCGTGCGGAGCTGCTGGGGCTGGGGCAGCTTCATCAGCTGAGGGGTCGGATCGGGCGCTCGGGGACGCGTGGCTATGCCTATCTTTTCCATCCGGCAGAGAGCTCCCTGAGCGAAGATGCGTACGAAAGGCTCAAGACGATTGGAGAAAATACCGAGCTCGGTTCTGGATTTCGAATCGCCAAGCGCGATCTCGAGATCAGGGGCGCAGGGAACATCCTTGGTGAGGACCAGTCCGGACACATTGCGGCGGTCGGCTACGATCTCTACGTCAGAATGGTCGAGGAGGCGGTACGAGAGCTGAAGGGCGAATTCGAGGCACCCCTGCCCGAGATCAAGCTAGAGATTCCAATAGGGGCGGTCATTCCCGAGAGCTATATTTCCAGGACTGATCTCCGTCTCGAAGCGTACAGGCGGCTGTCTATGTGCACCACCAACGAGGATGTCGACCTGGTTGGACGGGAGTGGTCTGACAGGTTTGGGCCATTGCCCGATGAAACCAAGTCGCTGCTCCTACTAGCCAAGCTAAGAGCTCGCGCTATCCGTGCGAAGGTCAAAGAGGTTATCGTTGCTGGCCTAGGAAGGTCTTCGCTGGTGAGCCCCTCGGTGCGTCTGGCTCCCGTAGAGTTGAAGGCGTCACTCTCGGTGCGGATGAAGCGGAAATTCCCGAGAGCCATTTACAAAGAGGCGGAAAAGGCGGTCGTTATCCCAATTTCCAAGGATTCTGATCCAATGCAGGCGGTTGAGATGGTATTCGAGGAATTGATGGAAGGTTAGCCAGGGTCGACTACTTTGTTCTTACTGCAATCCAAGGTGGCGGATCTAGTCTGTTTTTTTGGGCGTTCGTTATGGGCAAGCAACAACTTCGCTGGTGGTTCAATCCCTCGGATTCGCGACTGGAAAAATCCTTCGCTAAGCGGTAGTTTGCAAAAGTCGATTGAGCAGTTGAGCGGAATTAGTGAGAGCATGAGTTGAGATAGGTCTACCGGGTGGATCCTCATGGTTGCCGGATCACGGCGATGCCTGGAGGTGATATGCGGGGTTTAGCTTGAGGAGCTGGCACCTCGTGACTTTTTGGAGGACGTGAGTTGAGATTTTTGAAAGTATTGGGGCTGTTGGGTCTCGGGGTGGCTTTGTCCGGATGTGTATCTTCGCCGGTTGCGGCAACCGTCGGCGGCAAGACTATCACCTCGTCCGCACTTTTGTCTGAGGTCAAATCGATTACCGCCAATCCGGCATTCGTCAAGCAGCTCGAGAGTTCTCAGCAGGTATATGGACAGGGCGGTAAAGGCACCTACAGCATGACCTTTGTCGACGAAGTATTGAACCGACGTATATCGATGGACCTGATCGACCAGGAGGCTCAGAAACTTGGAGTCAAGCTGACGGCCGAAGACATAGCGCTGGGTCGTGTCGATGCAGAGCAGACTTTTGGAGGGACCTCGGTTTTCGACCAGTTTTCCAAGGAGTATCAGGCTCAGCTGATCAAGGACTCCGCCATGCTGGACGTAGTTGAGGCTCGCCTCGTGAATGCCAACGTGTCGCTCAACGCCTTGCGAAGCTACTACAGCTCTCACTCGGCGGAGTTCGACAACATCTGTTCTTCTCAGATACTTGTCGGCACGCAGGCGCAGGCAGACTCCCTCTACCAGCAGCTGCAGCAAGGCGCCAATTTCGCAGCTCTTGCAAAGGCGAATTCCGGTGACCCCAACACTGCTCCCAATGGTGGTGCGGTGGGGTGTGGCACCTATGGGAACTATGTTTCAGCGTTAGGGAGCCAGTATGCCCAAATCGTCAAGAACATGGCAGCCAACTCGATTGCATCTCCTGCGCACCTGCCGTCTGGCTGGGCGATAATCGAGGTAACTTCGCGAAGCACTCTTCCTTTCGATCAGCTGACGCCCCAGATCAGGGCGGCCATCCTGGGCACCAAAGGATCAAACGCAATCACGAACTTGGTGAACCTGGATGCAAAGTCGGCAGCTATCACTGTGAGTTCCCGCTATGGCCAAATTACCAAGACAGGCTCTGCTTCCGGAGTTTCTCCTCTGTCCAGCCCGGCACCATCACTGCTCAATTTCTTCGCACCTTCGGGCAGCTAGCCCTATTTGGTCTACGCTGGAGCTGCGCTTGAAGTTCGGGTAGATGTCTGACATGGCGAGGGAGCTCATGGGAAGGATCGTTGTAGCTGGTCTGGGTCCCGGCGAGAAACCTGTGATCGATGATAGGGTCTGGGCTTTCATCGACGAGGTCGCACTGGTCATATTTCGGACCGAGGTTCACCCAGGTGCGGCTGCCGCAAGATCGGAGATCATCAAGAGAAGGCCGTCTTTAGAGATCGGTTCGTTTGACTCTCTCTACGAGAAGGCCGCGAGCTTCGAGGACCTATACCGGGAGATGGTCGAAAGGATTGTGGAGACCGCCCGAGTCACACCTGGAATCATCCTCTATATGGTTCCGGGATCTCCACTTGTTGCAGAGAAGAGTGTGGAGCTGCTCAGGGAGTCAGTTCCTGATTTGGTTGAGGTTATACCAGGGGTTTCCTTCTTGGAGTTGGTATGGTCTGCTTTAGGTGTCGATCCATTTGCCTCGGGCGTCACCATGATCGATGCTACTGACTTTCCGTCCCACGCCAAGCTGAACAGGGGTCCCTTCCTGTTGACCCAGGTCTGGTCAAGGCAGATTCTTTCCGATGTGAAGCTCTCGCTTGTAGACCCAAAGGGTAGCATGGCTGTTGTCCTGCAACGTCTCGGCACGAACTCTGAACGGATCGAGGAGGTTGCTTGGGATGAGCTGGACAGGGCCGTGGAACCGGATCATCTGACGGCGATATACGTACCTCGAATTCCAGCTGTCCCAGGGCCAGCGCTTGTGGAGCTCTACGATGTCATTGTCAGACTCAGGAACGAGTGTCCATGGGACCGCGAGCAGACCCATCAGTCCCTTGTGACCCATCTAATCGAGGAGAGCTACGAGGTCGTCGATGCCATCGAAAAGCTCGATGGCGACGCGGAGGCTTCGGCGAGCCTTTTCGAAGAGTTCAAAGGTGAGCTGGGCGATCTTTTGGTACAGGTCTACTTTCACTCCAATCTGGCCGCCGAGGAAGGCCGCTTTGATGTCGCAGATGTGGCGGAGACGGTGGTGGCGAAGTTGATACGGCGGCACCCACACGTCTTCACCGAACTCGAGGTGAGCGGCTCAGATCAGGTCATTTCAAATTGGGAGAAGATCAAGCAGACTCAAGAGGGGCGTGCAAGCGTGCTAGAGGGAATTCCCGAGTCGCTGCCGTCTTTGATCCTGGTGTCGAAGCTCTTGAGGAAAGCGACCGCTGTGGGGCTAGAAATCCCCAGCTTACAGATTTCGCTGGTGGAGGTGTCGAGGATTTTGGAAGAACTCAGGGAACTCATTGGAACCGGAGCTGTAGAGCTGTCGGATGAATTTGGAGAGTTGCTCTGGTGGATTGCAAATCTTGCAAAATTGATTGGAATTGATCTCGAATCGGCTTTACGATCTAAGACGAAGGAATTCAGGGAAGCAATCAGAGCGGCGGAGAGTTAGAAGATTCGTTGTGCCATCAGCATTGGCTGAGGGTGGTAGGGCTCCCATCTTGGAGCACTCTTAGAAGGAGTCAAGAAACGTGAGCATAATTGAGTCAGTGGTCGGAAGAGAAGTTCTTGACTCTCGAGGAAATCCGACGGTCGAGGTTGAGGTGACGCTTTCTACCGGTGAGACTGGTCGGGCTATTGTTCCTTCGGGTGCCTCAACAGGCGCACATGAAGCAACTGAAAAGCGCGATGGAGGAGCTCGCTATCTTGGCAAGGGAGTACTTGGAGCGATTGAGCACGTCAACGTCACCATCGCCGACGTAGTTGTAGGTATGGACGCGCTCGACCAGAGGCATGTGGATGCTTCAATGATCGCGTTGGACGGAACCGAAAACAAGAGAAATCTTGGGGCGAACTCCATCCTTGGGGTCTCTCTTGCTGTAGCCAAGGCAGCAGCAGACTATTGTGACCTGCCGCTTTACCGATATATCGGAGGAGTCAACGCATCGGTGTTGCCGGTTCCCATGATGAATGTCATCAACGGCGGTGTCCATGCTGACAACTCGATTGATTTTCAAGAATTCATGATAATGCCAGTTGGAGCGGCCTCATTTGCAGAGGCACTCCGCTGGTGTTCAGAGACTTATCATGCTCTGAAGAAGGTGCTCTCCGCGAGAGGCCTGTCCAGCTCGGTTGGAGACGAGGGTGGATTTGCGCCAAATCTCGATCGAAATGAAGATGCGATTGCCGTCCTGCTGGAGGCGATCGAAGCTGCTGGCCGGGAGCCGGGAAAAGAAATTGCGATCGCTCTGGATCCGGCCTCGACCGAGTTCTTCGAGGCTGGCAAGTATCAGCTTGCCGGTGAGAACCGAACACTCGATTCGGCGGAGATGGTCGATTACTGGGTTCAATTGGTCAAAAAGTACCCAATTGTCTCCCTTGAAGATGCGATGGCCGAGGACGACTGGGACGGCTGGGCTCTATTGACCGCCAAGCTCGGCGATTCCATTCAGCTCGTCGGAGATGACATCTTTGTGACCAACGTGAGCAGGCTTAGCCGGGGCATAGAGTCGCTCGTGGCAAATTCAGTTCTCATAAAGCTGAACCAGATAGGTACGCTTACTGAGACAATCGAGACAGTTTCCCTGGCGACCAGAAACGCATACACAAACGTCATCTCCCACAGGTCCGGTGAGACCGAGGATACGACGATAGCTGATCTGGCGGTAGCGCTAAATACCGGCCAAATTAAGACAGGTGCACCCGCGCGTTCGGATCGTGTGGCAAAATATAATCAGCTGCTCAGAATCGAGGAGCAGCTTGGCCAGAATGCCAAGTTCATGGGATTGGCCGCATTGGCCGGAAGGAAGCAGGGATAGGGCTTGTTCAGGCGCAGCAGGGTGGTGACAGTAGCGATTGCCTTGATCGGCGTTACCGTCTACCTGCTTGCCGTCTTTCCAACTCGCTCCTATCT
Organism: Actinomycetes bacterium; assembly: GCA_021810525.1. Classification (GTDB taxonomy): domain Bacteria; phylum Actinomycetota; class Acidimicrobiia; order Acidimicrobiales; family Acidimicrobiaceae; genus SCQM01. Next base: position 19,929 of record JAJZIP010000008.1, read on the forward strand.
CATTCAGCGAAATCAGGTGAAGAATTCGGTCTCCCAGGTCAAGACCATTGAGGAATCGAATCAGGCTCTTCAGAAGCAGATCAATTCCATGAATTCTCCCTCTGAGATCGAGAAGATCGCAAGAAGCCAATATGGACTCGTCAAGCCGGGTGAGAAGGCTTTTGTGGTCTTGCCTCCGACTCCGACGACCTCAACCACCGTCTCAGGGGCGGGATCTGCCAAATAGCGTCTTGGTGTTTGACGACATTTCGGTTTGCCGGGTTCCAAGGCGAAGCCAGGTTAATCAAGGCAGGGATGGAAGACTGTTTGAGGCAGAGAAGCTTATCTCAGCAGCCTTCGAGAAGGGCGTAGCACCGGAAAGGGGTTGTGGTGAGCGGAGACGCGGAACTCAGACGGGTCTGCAACTGATCGATTTGGCAGGAATTCGGCTGAACAGATAGGTTATAGCCGATGAACACAAATAACAGTAGATCTGATCTGAGCGATGATGAAAATTCCATCGACCGTACGCTCAAAGTGCTCACTCTTGTCACCTCGATAGCTACGTACCTGCTTATCGTGCTTGGAAGCACGGTCCGGGTCACTGAGTCTGGCATGGGATGCAAAGGATGGCCGCTCTGTTCGGGCCAGATCGGCCCTATTGATCATCTTCATCCCCTGCTCGAACAGTCGCATCGCTACCTCGCTACCATAGTGACGATACTCATATGCGCAGTTGCAGTGGTGGTTTGGCGGGCCGGCCAACGGGCGATCCACTTAAGGGCGCTGGCTGGGACCGGGGTAGGCGTAATCATAGTGCAGATCGTTCTTGGCGCGATCACGGTTTTCACCAACAACGCTCCGGCAACTGTGGCTCTTCATTTGATAGTCGGGCTGCTCTTCCTAGCCGTCGTAACGGTGACGACAGTTAGAGCATTTATAGGCCGAGACGGCGTCTGGAGCCCTTTCCGTAGTGTTGATCAGATGGCAGTTTGGTCTCTAGCCTCTATTTTTCTGGTTCTCATCTCCGGATCTCTCGTGGTTGACGGCGGTGCAGAACAGGCGTGTCCCTCCTGGCCGATCTGTATTGGTTCTCGTGCCCAGGGTGGCCTAGTCGATCTTCAGCTCATCCATCGCGGCATCGTCTTGATCGCAACGGTCGTCGTTCTGGTCCATCTAGTAAGGATTATTCGTTCCGGGGCTGTCGGACGCGCTCAGAACGGCTTGGCTTGGACTTCGCTTGTCCTGCTGGCAATTCAGATCGCGGCAGGCGCGATTGTGGCAATCACCAAGGCACCGGACGCGCTGGCTGATGTGCATTTGGCCTTGGCTGCCGCACTTTGGTCTGTTTTGGTGGCTGAGGTTGCCGTCGGATCTATAGCGGTCGACAACGTTTCGCTGCCAGCACCTTTATCTTGAGTCTGAATAAAGCACGATCTATACCGCTACCATATCCCACAACTTGAGCCGCTCTTTTGGCTGAGAAACACAACTGCCCCCAGATATCTGGGGGCAGTTGTTGTAGTTGCTGTCAGAAAGGGTTACGGAGAGACTTCCTCCAGGTCTTTGCCTTTTGTGGCCGGGGAAAACTGTACGAGTCCTGCTGCAACGATCAAAAATGCACAGATCAGCAACAAGGCGCCTGTCGGTGACATCTTTGGTACCAGTGGAGCAATGACTAGAATTCCGATGCCTCCACCGATGTGTCCGAAGCCGTCGACGAGTCCGAATCCGGTTGTCCTGGCCCGGCTAGGGAAACACTCCGCCGAAAGGGCGTAGGTCGGTGATACCCATAGGTTGAATCCCAAAAAGACCACTCCCGAACCGATAAAGCTTATGGTTAGGTCTGTTCCCGCGGTCGCGATCAAGATTCCACCAATGAGAGTGATGACAGCGCTGATCGGGAGCCAGTACTTTCTCTCTATAGAGTCCCCCCAGGTGGAGGTGATTAGGCAGCCGACAATAAAGCCGATGGTACCTACGGCCACGATGACGCCGGCCTCCGGAGGCGGATAGTGAATCGACGTCAAAACAGAGGTGAATCCTGCAGCGAACGAGTAGACCGTCACATACCCGATCAGCCAGGTGAGGACCATTATAACGAACCTGCGTACGTAGAGAGGATTCGTGAAGATTTCGGAGTACGGATTCTTGGCGACCTGCTTGCTCTCTATTGCAACCGATGGCATGACCGGCGCGAGCGTTTCGCCCCTTCTTTCGGTGACGGATTCCATCTTTTGGACGATCGCCTTCGCTTTTTCGATCTTGCCCTGGCCGACTAGCCATCGCGGCGACTCAGGCAGTTCAAATCGAATGAAGATTCCAATCACGGCCAGCAGAGCACCAATTCCGTAGAGGTATCTCCACCCATCGGAAAATGTCTTGCTCGCCAGTGCGAATGGAAGGCCGGTGGGCCAAGGCGACGAGGGCTGGGTCAGAAGAAGGCCTAGCCATATCGCGAAGAACGCGCCCAATGCTGAGTTGATGAAGATGATCGATGTAAATCGCGCGCGGGACCTCGAGGGAGCGACCTCTCCTATATAGGTGTTGACCACGGCCAGGTCCGCGCCTATTCCCACTCCAGTAAGTATTCTGGCGATGATGAAGTTCGTGTAGTCGGGAGTAAAAGCCGTGTAAAGCGACCCGACAGCGGTTATGAGCATGGTGACGAGAAGCATGTTCCTGCGGCCGATTCGGTCGGAAATCGGGCTGAGGATCAGGGTTCCGACGACATATCCCACAACGTTTAGAAAGACTGGCAGCGACAGCGACGACAGCGCGGTTTCTGGCGTACACCCCGGTCTGAGGGCGATGCAGGTCTGGATGAATGAGACGTTGATATCGAAGATATCGAAAAACGTGAACAAAAAGCCTATTCCAATGATGATGAGATAGGCGTAAGGCAATGGCCACGAACCGAGTCGGTCTAGTCTTGCTATGACGTCCCGCGCCGCGGCTTCATCGGCTGGATCGCCGATGTGCTCCTGAGTGCGCATTTCCCCCTCCTTTTGCACTAAATGCGTCCAATGCGATCAGAGAGGATTTTTGTCAGCTGCATCACCCTTGCCCAACGACGCTCTGCAAAGGTCAATCCCCCCGAATCGGTTTGAATGATAACAGAGCAATTTCGACAGGTTCAAACCTATGAGCTAGAATTTCCACAATGCAGAAAATAAGCAAATATGGGATCGGTTCGGTGGAAAATGCCCTCGAACTGCTGTTGATGCTTTCGAAGAACGAGACCGTTGGCGTGAGCGAGGTTGCCGACGCAGTTGGCATTGCCCCCTCCAGCGCACATAGGTTGCTCAAGACTCTGTGCAGCTGCAACTTTGCCATTCCGGCTGCGCACCGAAGGTACAGTCGTGGTCCGGCTTTCTTCTGGCTGGGGGAGGGAAGCATCCAGACTCAAAAGACTCTGAGGAGGCAGCTGGGTCCCTGGCTGGATGAGATAACAAAAGACTTGGGCGAGACTTCCCACCTGGTGGTCCTAGAAGGGTGCAGTATACGGTTCTTGAAGAGCGTCGAGGCCAACAGGGATTTCAGGGTGAACTCACGCGCGGGAAGGCTCTTTCCCGCGCATAGGACCTCGAGCGGAAAAGCTCTTCTCAGCAGCCTTTCCGACGAGGAGGTGTTTGATCTCTACTCCTCATACAACTCCGCCATCGCAAAGGAGGTTCTGAGTGGTTTCGACCAGTTCATCAAAGAACTCGAGAAGACGCGTCAGCAGGGATTCGGCCTGAATCTCGAGGAGAGCGAGGCGGGGCTCGTGTCTATTAGCGCATGCGTGAAGACCTGGACTGGAAGGCAGATCGCCGCATTTTCTGTTTCGATGCCGACAATAAGGCTTAAATTGACCGATACGGACAAGATTGGCCGGAAGATGATCGAGTACGCTTCAAAGGCCGAGGCGAATTTGGGGATGTCCGGCAGGGTGGCGAGGTAGCGCGAAAGACTTCGTGACCAGCAAATCTTGAATTTGAGAAGGGCATGGAGGATTCCCGGCTCCGCGAAACCACGATTAATCGGGGTTTATCCATGGATCTTTGAGCGATAATGTTGTTCATTGATGTTCGAATACCTGCGGTAGTCCTGTAATTTTGCCGGTCTTACGCAGTAATTGCTCACATTGGAATGGACAAACTGACAGCTGAAAGCTGGAGTCGTTGACTTGAAGATATGCTGGGTTTGACCTTTGAGGTATGGGGGCTTCATGCAAATTACGACAGTGGTAAACGGCAAATCCTTTACCAAGGATGTTGAACCTCGCACACTGCTTGTTCATTACATTAGAGATGTGCTTGGACTGACAGGCACTAACGTCGGCTGTGACACATCATCATGTGGTGCCTGCACGATCCTGCTCAATGGGGAGTCTGTGAAGTCCTGCACCGTTCTTGCCGTCCAGGCGGATGGCCTGGAGCTGACCACCATCGAAGGCATGGCAAGCGAGTCCGCTCTACATCCGATACAGAAGGCGTTCCATGACAACCATGGCCTCCAATGTGGATACTGTACTCCTGGGATGATCATGGCTACTGCCTCGTTCCTGAAAGAGAATCCCGCGCCTACAGAGGCAGATGTGCGAGAAGGGCTTGAAGGCAACCTTTGCCGATGCACCGGGTACCACAACATCGTCAAGTCCGTTCTGGCGGCAGCAGAGGCGATGGAGGGAGCGGTGAAATGACAGTTGTCGAAACCGGTTCATCCGAGCGGGTGACTGGTAAGCGCTTGCTTCGGCGTGAGGACCCTGCACTACTCACAGGAGAGGCGAAGTATGTCGATGACATCCGGGAACAGGGCGCACTATACATGGCTCTGCTGCGCTCACCGCTGGCTCACGCAAAGATAGTTTCAATCGATGTCTCAGCGGCCAAGAAGATGCCTGGCGTGACAGATGTGATGTCCGGAAGGGATCTGCAGAGCGAATGGGTTGCGCCGATGCCTTGCGCCTGGCCCGTGACTCAAGACATGAAGAACCCTCCCCACTTTCCCCTTGCAACCGATGTAGTCCACTACGTCGGTGACGCTGTAGCTGTGGTGCTAGCATCCGACAAGGTTGCCGCTGTTGACGCGTTAGCGGCGATCGATGTCAACTACGAGGCCCTGCCTGTTGTGGTCGATCTGGAGGACGCAGTCTCCGACAGGATTCTCGTCCATCCGTCTTTAGGCACCAACAAGTGTTTTGTGTGGAAGGTTGAGCCCGACAACGACAAGGTGGATCAGGCGTTTGCTTCGGCGGCCCACGTAACAAAGAATCGCTATGTCCAGCAAAGGTTGATACCCTCTGCTTTGGAGCCAAGGGGGGTGATTGCGATTCCCCATCCTTACGGAGGGGAGTATACCCTGTTCAGCTCCACCCAGATTCCTCACATACTCAAAGTGATGCTGAGCACGACCATCGGAATCTCCGAGGCAAAGCTCCGCGTGATAGCCCCTGCAGTTGGGGGTGCTTTCGGCTCGAAGCTGAACGTCTATGCTGAGGAGGTCCTAGCTTTGGCCTTGGCCCGCAAGCTTGGAAAGCCCATTCGCTGGACGGAAGAAAGAAGCGAGAACTCACTCGCAACCATTCATGGTAGAGGACAGCTCCAAGAAATTGAGCTGGCTGCCGATGAAAAAGGAAGAATAACCGCAGTCAGAGTCAACATTATTGCCGATATGGGTGGATATCTGCAGCTGCTGACCCCAGGGGTTCCGCTGCTGGGAGGATTTCTGTACCACGGCCTCTACGATGTTCCGGCTTACTCGTTTAGCTGTACCGGCGTGTTTACGAACAAGACGCCAACAGATGCTTACAGGGGTGCCGGTCGGCCGGAAGCGACTTATGCCATTGAAAGGAGCATGGATCTTCTGGCGAAGAAGGTGGGGGTTGATCCTGCAGAAATTCGTCGGCGCAACTTCATCCCACCGGAAAAGTTTCCCTATTCGTCCGTCCCTGGGTTGATCTTCGACTCTGGGAGCTACCTGCCCACGTTGGAGATGGCGCTGGAGAAGGTGGGCTATCAGGAGCTTCGCAAAGAGCAGGAGCGGCGGCGTTCCGGGAACTCCAGGAAGCACCTAGGCGTCGGTATCTCGAGCTACGTGGAGATGTGCGGGCTCGCCCCTTCCAAGGTGCTGGGTTCGCTCAGGTACTCCGCTGGAGGCTGGGAGTCTGCAACTGTGCGAATTCTTCCGACCTCGAAGGTGCAGGTCGTGACGGGCACCTCTCCGCATGGCCAGGGCCATGAGACGTCATGGTCGATGATTGTTGCGGATCGCCTTGGAATCAGCCCGGATGACATAGAAGTACTTCATTCCGACACGGCTATCGCTCCGCATGGCCTCGATACCTATGGTTCGCGTTCGCTGGCTGTTGGCGGATCAGCGGTCTATCTGGCTACCGAAAGGGTTCTAGAGAAGGCACGGCTGATAGCGGCGCATCGTCTGGAGGTTTCAGTTGAGGACCTTCAGTACAAAGACGGCAGCTTCAGGGTGACTGGTTCGCCGGAGAAGGCCTTTGCCCTCTCATCCGTGGCTTTCGAGGCCTTCACTGCGCACGACCTTCCCGAAGGTGTCGAACCCAATCTTGAGGCTACGGTGAGCTGGGATCCCCCAAATTTCACCTTCCCGTTCGGGACTCATATTGCCGTTGTTGAAGTGGACGAGGAGACCGGTGCGACAGAACTGCTTCGCTACGTCTCCGTTGACGATGTGGGAAACCAGATCAACCCGATGATCGTAGAAGGGCAGATCGAGGGCGGTATTGCTCAGGGTGTCGCCCAAGCCCTTTACGAAGAGGCCATCTATGACGAGTTCGGCAATCTGCTTGACACGACGTTCCTAGAGTATCTGCTGCCATCTGCGGCGGAGTTCCCGAGCTTTGAGCTTGCAAGTACTGTCACACCCTCGCCGACGAATCCACTTGGAGTAAAAGGCGTTGGAGAGGCTGGCTGCATAGCGTCTCCACCCGCAGTCATAAATGCAGTCGTTGATGCATTGTCAGTATTCGGAATCGATCACATCGACATGCCCGCATCTCCACAAAAGGTCTGGACTGCAATAATGTCGTCGCAAGGCAACGGACGAAAAGTCGAGTAAGGAGTACAAATGTTCCCAGCTTCATTTGACTATGCAAAGGCACGCTCCGTAGCGGAAGCGATCTCGATCCTCTCGTCTGTGGAGGATGCCAAGTTGCTGGCCGGCGGCCACTCGCTCCTTCCACTGATGAAACTTCGGCTGGCGAGCCCTAGCATGCTTGTCGATATCGGATCCCTGGCAGAACTCTCCTACATAGAGGATAAGGGTGACTACGTCGCCATTGGCTCGATGACGCGTCATCACGACATTTCATCGTCCAGGGTTCTGAAATCTGAGATCCCACTCCTCCCGTACGTGGCATCCCAGGTTGGCGATCCGCAGGTTCGCCACCGTGGCACGATCGGCGGTTCGATATCTCACGGAGACGGAGCGAGCGATCTACCCGCAGCGGTGCTCGCTTTGGATGCGAAATTCGTCGTCGCGGGTCCGAAGAGGGAGCGAATTGTTCCTGCCACAGAGTTCTTCGTTGGTTTTCTCGAGACTGTTCTCTCTCCCGACGAGCTGCTCACCGAGATCAGGGTACCCAAGTTCAGCGGCGGCTGGTCATTTCAGAAGTTCAACAGGCGGGCTCAAGATTGGGCTATCGTCGGCGTCGCCGCGGTGAATGATGGCGGGACCAGAGTTTCGCTTGTCAACATGGGGCCGACTCCTATGCGTGCGAGAGCCGTGGAAGAGGCACTGGCCGATGGCGCATCGATAGAGACTGCCAGCTCAAAGGCGAGCGAGGGTATGGACCCTCCGACGGACCTGAATGCTTCTTCGCAGTATCGGAGACATCTTGCCGAGGTGCTTGTGAAAAGGGCGTTGACCGAGGCGGTTTGATAACGCCTCAAGTAGGTGGCCGCAGACTCTAGGCTGTTTAATGTCCAGTGCAACAATAATTTGGAGTCTGAGTTTGTCCTTTTCAAGTGTTAACTACGAGCCTTTTGGCATCGCCTCACCTGCCGAGCTTCAGTCGAAGCTGGCAGAGTACGAGTATCTTGCGGACGAGACCTTGTCTACCACGATCTTTCTCTCATTGGCACTTGCAAGGCCGCTGTTTCTCGAAGGAGAGGCGGGAGTCGGCAAGACCGAAGTCGCCAAGGCTCTCTCGAGATGGCTCGGAACCGAGCTCATACGTTTGCAGTGCTATGAGGGAATTGACGTCTCTCAAGCCTTGTATGAGTGGGACTACTCGAAGCAACTGCTCCATTTGAGAGCTGCAGAGTCCGGCTCGGTTGACGGCATCCATAGCAAAATCAACATCGAGGAGTTGGAGAGCGAACTCTATGGAGAGAGGTTCCTTCTCAAGCGCCCTATTCTTGCCGCTCTTTCCTCGACCGGAGGAATGCCGCCGGTGCTCTTGATTGACGAGCTGGACAGAGCTGACGACGAGTTTGAGGCTTTTCTTCTCGAAGTTCTCTCCGAGTACTCGGTGACAATACCTGAAATCGGTCAAATCAGAGCGAAGATTCCTCCGATTGTCGTCATCACGTCAAATCGAACTCGAGACGTTCACGATGCCCTGAAGAGGCGGTGCCTTTACTGCTGGGTGGAGCATCCAACATTCGAGCGGGAGGTCGAAATAGTCAATCTGAGGGCTCCCGAGGTTGGTCTCATCCTTGCCCGTCAAGTTGCCGGCCTGGTCGAGAGGCTGCGGACCATGGGCCTCTTCAAGCCGCCGGGGGTGGCGGAGACAATCGATTGGGCACAGTCGTTGGCAATACTCGGGGCCAAAGAGCTCAATGAGCGGCTGGTCGAAGAGACGTTGGGAAGCGTTCTCAAATACAAAGAGGATTCTGACAGAGTACGAGCAAGTTCGTTGAGCGAATTGGTGCGTTCGGCTGTCCAGAGAGCGCGGTAGAGGTGGGCCAGAATGGATGATTTCACGATATTAGCGGTGGGATTTGCCAGGCTGCTGCGCGGAGCAGGGATCAAGGTTCCAACGGATCGTGTGACCTGGTTTGCCCGGTCCCTGTCGGTCCTAGGCATCGAGTCCAGGGAAAACCTTTATCGCTGTGCAAGGGCGACTCTGGTTTCCCGTCCAGAGGATTTTGCTACTTTGGACGCATGCTTCTCCTCGTGGTGGCTCTCCGCTGGCTCAGAAGTGGCACCAGCGGTTCCTGAGGAGCTGAAAGTCGCAGTCGAGGTTGACGCGGAAATAGAGTCGGACTACAGCGAGAAGGTCGAGCCATTTCAGCCCGACATCACTCTGCACTTGAAGTTTTCGGAGAATGAGGTGCTTTTCAACAAAGATTTTGCAAAGTGTACTCAGGCGGAGTTGGAGGAGGCTGCGAGAGCGATGGATCGAATCGCGCTGGTGGTACCGCGCCGGCAAACCACAAGAAAGATCGCGTCCAACTCTCGCAAAGGAGCGATTGATATCAGGAGGAGCGTCAAAGAGGCGATAGCTCACCAGGGTGAACCGGTGCGTGTGAGACATCGGGTCAATGGCACGCGCCCCAGAAGGATCGTTCTTCTTTGTGACATCTCCGGCTCGATGGAGCCCTATGCCCGCGCGATGATTCGATTCCTACATACTGCCGTGGTCGGAGGTATCCGAGTTGAGGCATTTACCTTCAGTACGTCTCTTACAAGGATTACCAGGGAACTCAACTGGAAGGACCCGGATGTGGCGCTAGCAAGAGCCGGGCAGGCTGTGAAAGACTGGTCCGGTGGAACTCGGATAGGCGAAGCCCTCAGAGAGTTCAATGGGCGCTTCGGTGTCAGAGGAATGGCAAGGGGTGCGCTTGTCGTTATTATGTCTGATGGCTGGGACAGGGGTGAACCCGAACTGGTGGAGCGTGAGATGGGAAGGTTGAGCCGAGTCGCTCAAAGAATCATTTGGGTGAACCCCCTGAAGTACACTCCCGGTTATGCACCAATCGCTCGCGGTATGTCAGCGGCGCTGCCGTACATCACCGATTTCGTTGAGGGACATTCGCTGGGCTCGTTGATTCAGCTTGCGGAGGTGATAGCCAGATGAAGGAAGTATTGCGTGATATAGACCTATGGCGAAGCCAGGGTAAGCGAGTTGCAATTGCGCGCGTGGTCGGAGTCGAGGGCTCCGGACCGCGGGACATCGGGGCTACGATGGCTGTCTCTGAAGCTGGAGAGGTTGCAGGATCTGTCTCGGGTGGATGTGTGGAGGGAGCTGTGGTCACCGAGGCGCTCAAAGCGATGGGGGTCTCTTCGATGCCGGCAGGCGATTCTACAGCTGCGATGGGCGACCTGGGTGAGATAGATCAGGCAGCCGTTGGCTGCCCGATTGTCCAGACCTTTGGCTATTCAGATGATGAGGCATTCGCGGTTGGCCTAACCTGCGGCGGCACCCTACGGATCCTGATCGACCCAGATCTGCCTGAGTTCTACGACGAGTTAGAAGACGATATCAAGAAGGAACGTCCCTTTGTATTGGTCACGGTCACGTCACTGAATCCCGCGGAAATTGGTGAGTACGAGGTGCGCGACCTTTCCAGCGAAGGCAGAGACGCATTTTCGTTGAGTGGAGGACTTCCGCAGCTCGGAGCGTCAATGCTCGTCTATGCTGACGGTTCTCGTACTGGCTCGCTGGGCAGGGACGATCTCGACCAGGTTGTCATAAGGGACTCTCTTGGAGCACTTTCCCTTGGGAGAACCGACATGCGGCACTATGGCCGAAACGGTCAGGCGCGGCACCAGGAGGTTGGAGTGGTGTTCGAAGTCTTCGCTCCACCACCGAGGATGATCATTTTCGGAGCGGTAGATTTCACCGCTGCGCTGGTGCGGGTTGCAAAGGTGCTGGGGTACAAGGTCACCGTGTGTGATGCCCGCCCGATCTTTGCCACTAAGGCTAGATTTCCGGCGGCTGATGAGGTCATTGTCGATTGGCCGGACCGCTATCTGGAGAAGGTGCTGGATTCATTGAGCGAACGAGATGCAATATGTGTTCTCACCCATGATCCTAAGTTCGACATTCCCGCCATTCAGAAGGCCTTACAGAGCAAAGTTGGGTACATCGGTGCCATGGGTTCGCGAAGGACACACAAGGAGCGGACGGAAAGGCTGTTGGCAACTGGTATTCCTTTTGAGGTCCTGGAACGTCGAGTCATGGGACCCATAGGCCTCGATATCGGTGCGCGGACTCCGGAAGAGACTGCGATATCGATCTGCGCTGAAATAATCTCGAATAGAACGGGGCGTTCTGCAATATCGTTGAGCGAGACGCAGGGGTCGATACATGATCGGAATTGAGTAGAGTTGTCGAAGGCAGGGCTGCTTCTTTGTGGTGGCCAGGGAAGCCGTTTTCATGGCCAAGTCAATAAGCTCGTTCATCCGTTGGGCAGTTCGGTAGTTGTCGAAGTCTCGCTCGCCGCAATGTTGGGTGCTGGTTTCGACTTCAATATCGTCGTAGATGGAGCAGTGGATGTTGGTCCTTACCTAGCGCGGGGAGTTGTCCACGTTCACAACCCCGATTGGATAGACGGAATGGCGACCTCACTCAAGCGAGGCGTTGAAGCCGCGAAGAGACTGGGAGTGGATAGTCTCATAGTTGGTCTTGGCGATCAGCCGGGCATTCCAGCTAGCAGCTGGCAAGCTGTCGGCCAATCTCATGATCGGCCGATCGCCGTGGCGACCTATCATGGGAAACGAAGGAATCCAGTCAGACTTGACAGCTCGATATGGGAGCTGCTGCCCGAGTCAGGTGACGAAGGGGCTAGAACCCTGTTCAGAGCCTATCCAGAGCTGGTGGAAGAGGTGGATTGCTTGGGGGATCCACGCGACATTGATACCTTGGAGGATTTAATCAAGTGGAACAACTTTTGAATGAGTTTTCAGTTGCACTTCCCATTGAAAAGGCATGGAGAATCTTGACGGATATCGAGAAGATTGCGCCGTGTCTTCCAGGGGCCACCCTTGAGGAGATCAATGGTGAAACCTATACCGGCTCGGTGAAAGTGAAGGTCGGTCCGATTGTGGCCTCTTATAAAGGGAAGGCGAGCTTCATAGAGATGGACCACGCGCAGCACCGCGCGGTTCTCAAGGCTGAAGGAAGGGATACAAAAGGCCAGGGAAACGCATCGGCCACAGTTACGGCCGAACTCCGCGGCAACGGCGCTCAAACCGATGTCAAAGTGACAACAGACCTGGCAATCACCGGACGAGTAGCCCAGTTTGGACGCGGGGTCCTGTCAGACGTCTCATCCAAGCTCATGGGTCAGTTTGTCAATTCTCTGGAGGAACTGATCGAGCAAGACGTCAAGCCTGTCTCGGCGGAGGGCGGGGCCGTCACAGAGGCCAAGGTCGAGGGCCAAGTTGGCCAGGGCGCTGCCGATGGTTCGTCAGCGCAGGCTCCCAGCGAGGGTCCGCGCAAGATATACCAGAAAGAGGTTGAGCCGGTCGATCTGCTCAACATGGCTGGGAGCTCCCTGAAGAAGCGTTTGATCCCAGGTGGCATCGGCGCTCTGATACTGGTGCTTTTCCTTCTTGGCCGCCGCGGGCGCAAGAGCAGGATGCGCGCGCGCAAGAGGTAATTGCCAATGGTCGAAACAGAGGAACAGGTTGTCGAAAGGCTCCTGGGCAGAAAGCCCAAGGGACCTTGGTTGGTTTGTCTCTATGATCGACACGGTGAGCCGCTAGTGTTGGAGACGTCTCCGATCTTGGAAGATGGCACGCCGATGCCGACTATTTTTTGGCTTTTGGGCAGGGAACTGCGTCAAGATGTGTCGAGAGTGGAGTCACGTGGCGGCGTAAGACAGGCCGACGTCACTCTCGATCCTGCAGATATAGCTGAATCACATGAGCGGTACAGAAAGTTTCGCGATTCCAAGATCCCCAGTGGCTTCACCGGAATTCGGCCATATGGCGGTGTGGGCGGAACAAGAAGGGGGGTCAAGTGCCTTCATGCCCACGTAGCATGGCATTTGGTTGGAGGCAACGATCCTGTGGGGCTGTGGACGCTCAATGAGATTGTGGGCTCGCGAACCGGCTGACTTGCTCTGCTTTGAGATGAGATTTTTCCCTGGCCTGCGAGTCATTGCTCGGTCTGGCACTGAAAGTCAAGTCTTGTTGTACGGTTTGAGCGTCAACTCTACTCTAGGAAGGCTCGCAAGCATCTGATATGGATCTGACCTCAGATCGAAATTTGGATTGTAGTAGGGATCATTCGTGATCTCTGACCGCCACATCGTTGCGCAATAGCTCGCTTCTCCTGCTGCGCGCAGTTTCTTCAACTCATCCTCGTGGTCGATTCCCCGGCTCTTCGACTCGTGGTGGATCAGCCTGGAGTGAGGAGTCCAGGCGATCTTGTAATTTGCGGCCCGCAGTCTCAAGCAGAGATCGACATCGTTGAACGATACTGGAAGCCGTTCTTCGTTCATTCCGCCTACAAGTTCGTAAAGCTCGCGCTTTATAAGCAGGCACGCCGCTGTTACTGCTGACAGCTCCTGGGGCATCAGGTTTCTCGAGCAGTAGCCAGGGTCGTCGGGTGCATCCCCCACACCGATGTGTGCTGCAATTCCTCCGATGCCAAGTGTGACGCCGGCATGTTGAATTGTTCGGTCCGGATAAAGGAGAAGGGAGCCGGCTGCAGCGAAACCCGGGAGTGAAACGAGCGAGACGAGTTCGCTGAGCCAATCCTCGTCGATGATCTCGGTGTCGTTGTTGAGAAGGCAGATCAGCTCGCTGTCAAGCTGGCCTATCAGCCAGTTGTGCATTCCCGAGTAGTTGAATGGTTTGTCGTAGCTGTGTATCTCGGCTTTGTGGAAATACTCCAGCTCTTTGAACAATGCAAGGGTTCTAGCCTCGGTTGACTGGTTGTCTATTATGTGAAGCTTGAGATTGGGATATTTGGTGAAGTTGACGAGGGAGTTGACGCATCTCTCTAGAACTTCGGGAGCATCGCGGGTGGGTATGACTATCGCGACCTCCGGCACAGGCTCGGGTACAGGGAAGCGTACCCGTCCAAAACGGTTCCCTGTGTCGCTCTCGAGTACCGCACCTGGGCTCCATGAACTGAGGAAGTCTTCCCGCGCCTTGCGAGACGTTGGACGATCATCGGAAATCCCACAATACCCAAGTTTGATGGAGTCTCCCGAGAGCCGCCTGTGGTAGAGGATGCGAGGGACATGCCCAATGCTGCTTTCATCAATCTTGAGGGCACTTCGAAGAAGGAGATCGTAGGAATATGAGCTGCCCACCTCGCTGCGAAGCATAACGCTTCTCGCCAGTGCGCTGCTCACCATTACGAGATGTCCGACATAGTTACAGGTGGTGAGGAGGAGAAGATTCCAATCAGGTTTGAAGCGAGGGCACGTGTACTTCTGCTCTGAATCTATGCTGTCCTCGTCAGAGTAGATCAGCTCAGAAATTGGTGCTTCATTGATCTTTTCGACCAGCCAGAACAGCGCGTCTCGATTGAGAAGGTCCTCTTGGTCGACAAAGACGACATAGCCCCCTTGGCTTGCGGATATACCCTTGTTGAGTGCGTTCGCCATGTTGCCGTGGTCACGTTCCAAGATCACTCTGATCCGCTGGTCAAGCTGGCAGAGTTGTCTAAGATAGGTCAAGATTCTGTCGGATTTTGACCCGGCATCACAGACGATGAGCTCGAAGTTATCATAGAGCTGGTCAAGAATGGAGTGCACTGTGCCGGCTAGCAACAGTGGATCCGCGTCGCATACGCCCAATACTACCGAGATCAAGGGCTTTAGAGAGAAGGTCGATATGAAGTAGTTGGCAAAGACCTCTTCTTTGGCCCCGATTGAACAGTTTTTGGCAAACCAGACATCGTACTCTTCAAGTCCATAGGGCCCGTCTGGTATCTCCTCAGGAGGTTTGACTCCGGCAAGGTCGTCCTTGAGCCCGTTCAAAAGGGAGACAAAGGAGCGAGCCGTCTTCTTGAGTTTTCGCAAGGTTTCTGGGTTGGGAGCAGAGACCATGGCGACTGCTCTTTTTGCTGCACTGGCTGTAAAGTTGCGGGAGGCGACAATTCGGTTTGAGGATTTGCACTCTGCCTCGACCCCTGAAAAAGATGCACCGGCGTCGCCAAAACTGAGTTGAATGGAGCGATACCTGCCCGGCGCTATGAAACCGACGTACTCGTCTTTTCTCAGTTCCGAACAAAGAACCGTCTTGGTGTGGATCTGAACTGCTTCCTTTTCCTTGCCTCTCGCCTGCTTCTTGGTCGGTATCTCGGGAGGAACTCGATTCAACAGGAGTTGAGGCGTGGCGCGATACTCGAGCCGTAATGAAACGAATTTGAAGGTTACCTCCGTCCACGCCCTGAATTCATGTTCATCTTTATCGATGGAATCGGTTTCAACCAGAGCAAGACGGCTCCTGGGAGGGATGTACATGCCGTCATCTTCAGAAATCCGGTGACTCAAAAGGTCATTAATGGCTAATGAAAGTGTCACCCGATGGCTCTTTCGTTTATCATCCCAAACGGCTCCTCATCTTCGCCATATGGCTCTTGCGCTTATTGCGATGATAGTCGATCAATGCTTCCCTGACCGGTTAGGTGAAGCACATGAATAACCAGGGAAGGTATTTGTATAGCCTTCGAGGGGAGGTTAAGCCAAGTCGAAATCATTCTCGAGAGAGAGATTTGGATTGTAGAACGGATCCGGCCTTATGCGTGCAAGCCACTTGGAGTTGAAGTAATCCGCTTCGCTGTTGAGCAGTTCTTGCTCGCGCGCGCTGAAATCCGTGCCTCTGGATTTCGATTCTTTGTGGATCACTCCCCCTGAGCTCGAGACAACCACGGCCTTCCCGGTAGTTTCTCTCACGGAAAGGCAGAGATCCATATCATTGTAGCTAACTGCAAGCTTCTCATCCATTCCCTGGCAGTCCAGGTATAGCTTTGTAGGGATCAATAGGCATGCCCCCGTCACCGCCAGTACATCTCTGGGAAACGAAAGCAGCGGGTGTACGTCCTTGTCCTTATGGCCCACCAGGTGATGGGCCATCGGCCCTTTGAGTCCGCCGGTTGCCCCAGCGTGTTGGATGGTCCCGTCGGGGTACAAGAGCTTATTGCCGACTATGCCAATGTCTGGTAGGTCGAAGAGATCAATCAACCTGGTCAGCCACATTGGGTTGGTCACCTCGGTGTCGTTGTTCAACAGTAGGGCGTAGTCACTGTTCAGCTGGGGGACGATCATGTTGTGAATTCTTGCGAAGTTGAACGCCTCGTCAAACATGACGATGTTTGCTCGGTTGCTGGCGGAAAGCTCTTCCAGAAACGACAGAGTGGCCATGTCGTCGCTCTGGTTGTCGACTATGACGATCTCATAGTTCGGATATAGCGTCATATCAAGAATCGAATCGACTGCGGGCCTCAGCAGGTCAACCCTGTTCTTGGTAGGAATGACGATGCTCACCTTCTTTTGAGGCTTGTTCCTGGACCGCCAGGTCGCTCCAGCCGAATAAGAGGAGTCTATTATTAGGTTTGGAGCGTAACTTTCGAGGAGAAGAGTTCGTGCCGTTTGTTCGTTGTTGGATCTGTCAGCCAGCTCCTTTGAGGATTCTTTCCTGAGATGAATCGCCGGAACAGGAACGTGCACCATGACTGGCTTGCTTTGTTGTGAAGCTTGAATTGCACAGCCGTAGATAAGACCTAGAATGCCGGAGCTTCGGATCTCCGGTGCTTGTTCGAGCAACAGGCTCAAGTTCGAAATTCTGGCCAACGCAGCCCTCGAGAGGTAGTTGCGGAATAGCAGGGTGTTGGGGCTTTTATCGGGCTTGAAATCAGACTCGCAGTAGGTTCCTTCATGTCCGAGGTGATCATGGTCAAAGTAGAGGATCTCCGTTGTCTCGGCCGAGCTGTGTTCTGCGCACCTGTCCAGGAGGTCCCTCGAGACCGTGTCTCCCGCCCGGAGGCACAGCAGGAATCCCTCTTTTCCCAGGTTAGCCAGGTGGCTGTGAAAATCCTGGTCTGACAATGTCGTCAGAGGCGATATCTGAAAAGTCCTCTCAGCCCTATCGATCAAAAAGACCGAATCGCTAGAGATCCCTGCCGAGGAAAGCGAGTTCATGGTAAGTGAAAGTAGTTCGCCCGAGTCGTCTTTTGCTGCCAGGATAGCAACTGAGAGAGGAAATCGGCTTCGGGTTTCTGGCAGCATTTGACGCGGTATCAGGGTCTCGAATCTGGTGTTTGTCCACTGGCTGTAGCTGGGATCCTTGCCGAAGCGAAGTTGGTTGGGATCTGGATAGTTGCGCGATGCGACCTCAACAAGTGACCTGAGTGCTGTGGCCGGCGTGAGGCGATGTTGTCGCGACTGGAAGCGATACCCAAGATTTTCGTTGATAACGGAGCTGACAACCAGCCCTGGGGATCTGGTCATGCCAGCCAGGAATCGTCTCAAGACCTGGCCTCTGGTCATCGGAGCTACCCTGAACTTGACCAGTTGTATGGAGCAACTTTTTAGAGACGGGATGAGATACAGCCGTTTCTGGAGTCTCTCGCTGCTCACGGGGGCGGAAAAGACCTGGAAGCCATCTCTGCGCTTGGGAGCTGACGTGAGTGAGATTGCTATGTTCTGTTCGGCTTTGTCATCTGATGCCACGATTAGCTGGGGCAGGAAGAAGGGTCCACCTCCAGACAGGCAGAGTTCAACCAAGCCCCATCCGGCATCAATTGGATCCACCTTGATTGGGCCGCAAACGGTCCCACCTGGAAGATGATTCTCACCTTCGGCGGAAAATGAGTACTTCAGGAGTTCTAGCTCTAAGAACTTTGTAGCCAAAGGAGCAATTTGGCGCACCAAAAAGGGTCCAGCTTTCGTGTAATGGGTCCAAATAAGGTTAGTTACCATATTATTGCATGAGCCAGCTGGATTATGGCTCTAGGTTCGTGCTGGACTATTCTGGAGAGGCGCACGTTTGAAGGGGAGTGTTGGGTGCGGTACCGGCTTGAAGGAAGGCGCGTCTACCTAAGACCACTTGCTGTCGACGATTTTGAGGCTTGGAGAGAGGTACGAGTTCGGTGTGGCGATTGGTTGAGGAAATGGGAGCCTCGAGCATCGGTTGGAAATTATCAGTTGTACGACAGCCGCCTGTTCGGTGCTCGCTGCGCCACTGCTGAGCGTGAGCGCGTTAGTGATACTGCGTACGGGTTTGGGCTCTTTCTTGCCGACCGATTCATCGGCGAAACCAATATATCATCGATCCAAAGAGGACCATGCCAGACGGGGAACATCGGCTACTGGATCGACGAGGATGTTGCAGGAAATGGCTACATGCCGGAAGCAGTGGCACTGGCGCTGCGCTTCGCATTCGAGACAGTCTCGCTGCACAGGATCCAGATCTCTATAATTCCCAGGAACTTTGCATCCCGGCGGGTTCCAGAAAAGCTGAAGCTTCGCTTGGAGGGCATTTCTCTTAAGTTCCTCGAAATCAACGGGATTTGGGAGGACCATGTCCATTACGCAGTCACCCAAGAGGAATGGATTCGGCTGAAGCCGGAGTACAGGAGCCTCTATTTTTCTTAGCCAAAGATAATGGCACCGCCATCCTGTTGTGGGTCAAGATAGCGGTGCCTGGGTAGAGATCTACTTAGGTTGGCAGACTACATCCACCAGCGCAGGCTTACCGCTAGAGGAAACGTACTCTGCGGCGCGCCGTACGGCATCTTGTACAAGGTTTGGGTCAGTGATCGGCCCCTCGGCCCACCAGCTGAACGAGCGAGCAAGGGCTGCAAAGTCGGGAGCCGGTCCATCGATTTCCATGCCGATGTTCGCACGTTCCATAGGCGTCCCCCGTTGTTTTGCCAGACGCTCTTGGTGCTCCCAGTCGTTGTAGTAGGCCCTGTTGTTGAACATTACCACTAAAAGAGGGAGTTCGTACTTTGCGCCAACCCACAGGGCGCCGGCGTCGAACATCAGATCACCATCGGGCTGAAGGTCCACGACCAGCCTTCCGGTGCCCTTGTGGGCTAGAGCAACGCCTAGTGAGATGCCGATCTGTGTGGCAGTTCCAAGATGCACACCGGGATGACGGTATGGCTTGTCAAAGTCCCAAGTTCGCTTGGCCCAGTGTGCTACTGTGTTGGCGGTCAGGACCCAGTCGTAGTCCTGCACCACCTCCCATACCTCGGAAGCTAACCGGGAAGTGGATACAGGCGACATCTCCCGTTGGGCCTTGGCCTCGTTCCGCCATCTTTCCCAGGTAATGTTGTGCAACTCAGTGAGTTCAGCTTTGTATGCCTGCCGTCTAGCTGCTGCTTCGCGGTTGTCTTCACCCACGATTCGTTTGCATGCCTCGAGGAGGAGAGGAAGGGCGACAGATGTGTCTGCAGTGACCTGAACATCGACCGGTATCAGCTCTGCGTAGTCCTCGCTCCAAGACGAGAGCCCCAGATCATTGAAGCCAAGGTCAATAATCGCGGCGTCGGAGGGTATGCGGGAAACCACTGTTCGGCTGATTGAATCGAGTTTCTGGGTGGCCTTCCCCATGTCTTTTACATCCATGAAGAAAAGGCAGTCAGTTTTCTCGAGAGCGCCGGTGTCGGTCGATTCAAGCGGGTGCTGATTGGGGAAAGAGAGCCTTATGCCGGTGTCTATGACTCCGATCCCCACCAGTTCCGCAAGCTCCACAAGTTGATAGAAGGCCTGTGGATCGCGTCCCGCGTGGCCGACGATCAGAACTGGCCTTTTGGAGGAGCAGAGTTTCTCTGCAAGTGCTTCAAGGGCCGACGGGTCCGGCCCAACCGGGGAAGGTACCTTTGCCATCTTGCTCAGGCCTGAGATATCTATTGGGCTATCAAGTTTGGCTTCTTGCAAACCTGCGTCAAGTGCTATATAAACGGGGCCAGCCGGCTCGCTCACAGCAACTCGATGAGCTCTGGACATGATGCTGGGCACAGAAGCGATGCTTCTGGGTTCATGGTCCCATTTCGTGTAATTTCTTACCGCCTCGCCCTGCACGTTTGCCGAGTGGATCCAGTCGATGTTGGGCCTTCTGTGGTCGTGGACTGACGGTCCCGAACCTCCCATAATCATCACTGGGACTCGATCGATATAGGCGTAGTAGACGCCCATGGTTCCCTGCAGAAGCCCTACCAGATCGTGGAGAATTACTGCCATCGGCTCTCCGGAGGCTTTCGCGTAGCCATGGGCGAGAGCGACGGCGATCTTTTCGTGGGGGCATTCGATCATTTCCACTTCGTTGCCGCCGTAATTGACTAGGGAATCGTGCAGCCCCCGAAATGAGGATCCGGGATTCAAAGAGACGTACTTGTACCCCAAACCGCGGACAACATCCGCCATGACATCTGATCCCCACGACTGGGACTCATAAGGAGCATGCTTCATCAGGCCTCCTGAGAATGTGTCGAGTCACGAACACAGTTGTGAACGGAATGGACTATATCAAGAAATTTTGGCTGCAGCTATCAAAATGGTAATATGGTTATTTTTTCAACAGTTTCGAGCTAAATCGTGCATGAATTTGCTCGGAGAGAGCGCGGATTGCATGAACTTTTGCCGAATTGTCTAGAAATATCAGCCCATAGTGGTCAAGATTCCAAAAGCAACACTCTCGGTGGCGTAGATCCTAGAAATTGGAAATTTGTGAAAAAATTCCTGCCTTTGGGCCATGGCGAGTGAGGTTCGGTTAAAGATGCCGCCCGCTGACTGGGAATGACGATCTTGGAGCCGGCCACTACGATCGTATAGTCGCAGGTAAATTGCGATAGAAAACATATAAGGGAATTAAGGTAATACCTCAGCGTACGGAGATGCCCTTAATGATCATCAGTTGATGGAGGTTTTTCGTCATTCATCCATGCG
>JAJZIP010000134.1 GCA_021810525.1 Actinomycetes bacterium
TATTTAGGGATTTCAGGAGTTTGAATAGGTCATCTGCGATCATGTCTATCGAATATTCACCCTCGGGGACATCGCTCAATCCGTGCCCCCTATGGTCATATCGCAAAACCTGGAAACGGTCCTCGAGCCGAGGGACCTGTGCGTCCCAAAGGCTTGTATCTGTAGCAACAGAGTTGGAAAAGACCAGCCATGGAAGATTTGGCTTACCGTCGATCAGGTAATTCAACTCAATGGCTCCAATGTTCGATCTCAAATCGATACTCCTGCCTGTCCAGTTCACGCATCTTCGTGCTGCTTGGTTCGCATGAAAGCAGCATCGCGCCAATTGAATAATCGTGACAGCTTCTGTGGCTGCAATCAGGTGGCACCTGAAATGAAAAGGTACGGCTGTTCGGTGGAATTTTGGTGTCGTCTGAAGAATGACCAGGCTAGACCCATCACGCTTTGAGTGCTGACTAGGGTCGTCGACAGAACAGACTATGGTCCGTCTTTGTAAATGTCAACAAAATTAAGGACCGCCGCACCCCCCTTTGGCAACTTCGACCTGGAACAACAACGATCAACTGAACTCTTGCACATAACTCACGATGTTTTCAATTGCTCAAACAATATCATCATTTGCACCTTTTGGGGCCGAGATCAAGCGAACGCGGAGGCGAATCTCTAGCGCCCTGCGCTGCCCAAGAATCAGCTGAGATGCGCTTGAATGAACGAGCTCATAATGGAGTCGTAACGTTGCGGATTGAAGTTCCACGACTCGAGGTGTCCTGCACCCGGAGTAGTCACATAGGTGACGAGGTCCGGTAGGTCATGAGCCAATGCGCTCGAGCTTGCGGGAGGGACAGTCTGGTCGGCCAGGCCCTGGAAGAGAAGAATGGGCGTGTGGAGCCTCTTCACCTCGTTGAGGTAGTCGAGCTTGCTCCAGGCTACGCCGTATCTCCAAGAGGAGATCAATTTCGCTACGTCGGTGAGGCTCTGGGGCAGGGCTATACCCACCAGTGGGAGGCTCATCTCGGATGCATCGAAATTGACCGTTGCCGAAAAGTCCTCCATCGGAGCGTCTAATACCACAGCGCTGACCTTGGAGGCAAGCTTTGATTGCAACAGGAAATTCGTGACTATCCCGCCGCCCATGCTATAGCCCAGCAGCACTAGATGTTGAGCGCCGTGTGACAGAGCGTAACCCACGGCAGCTTGCAGGTCCTGCCATTCCGTAAGGCCGTATCGCAGCATGTCCGACTTTGACTGAGGAGCACCAGGGTCATTTCGATAGGTGATCATGAGGGTGGGCAGACCCATGCTGTGGAGGGTCGGGACTGCTTTCATCCCGTCCAAAAGTGTCATTGCATTTCCGTGTACCGTTATCGCCCAGGTGCTGCTCGTTCCCGGAATATACCAAAACGGATAGTTGCCCAGGGGTCCTTTGTAGTAGCCGCTCTGGTAGTTGATGCCAAAGGCGGTCTTTGGGTTATTCGGGAACGCCTCGGAGTCGATTGCAACTTTCTGCCCCGGTTTCGGTTCAACACCTGTCATGAGGTTGAATGCCCTCTTCACACTTTTTGATGTCAGGTCCTCTATGGTTGTGATCTGCCCATATCCGGTCGGCCACTCAAGTCCCCAAGTGCCTTTGGAGGTTGCTTCATATGGAGTCGATGACGAGAGGTCAAGCACGATCGAGCTGGAAGTAACTGATTCCACAGGAAGGTCGAAGTTAGGTTTGAGCGATCGCCTCGCTGCCCCGGAGAGACCCAGAGTGAACAACTTGTTAGAGAAGTACCAGCCTCCTCCTCCGTAGAAAAGGACCACAAGCACAACGAGCACAATGAGGACCCATTTCGCAGCCCTTAATGCGGGCTGCTTCCGCAGATTGCCGTGCCCAATCCCTTCAGCCGTCATTGTCGTTGACATCTTGGACCACGCCCCCCTTCTTCCCATTTAGGGGCCAATTGTAGTCGTCACTTGGTTGGGCCTAGCATGCCCCCGGCATCGACTGTGCGTCGGGGTTACTTGAAGCTCACGCTTTGCCGCCTTTTGGCAGTCTTGCGGGCATGCGTGATTCCAAATTGGATCATTTGAAGGTTGAGCGGGTGGAGTTCGTAAAGGACTGACGAGTCTTATGTCTCACGGGAGTGGATCAGCTATTCGAGGTCAGTCGGCGCGACAAAACTTGTTTTCGATATTGCCGGCTCCGAGAGATCCCATGAATTGTTCTCGAGTTCTACGATTGTAAGGGCGGCGGTCGGGTACTTCAGGGCAATTCGCTGTCTCAGCTGACCAGGTAGTGTCATCTGAAGAGCAAGGCCTTGAATTCCTGGGTTGTGGCCTATTATCAGCACGGAGTGGATCTGGTTTGGGACCTTTCGCAGTTGGTGCAATAGCTTTGAAGGGTCGAAGGTATAGAGGGAGTCTTCTATAAGGACCTTTGTCTCCGTCTTGAGTGCCGTCCGGATAAGTTCAAGGGTTTGAGTCGTTCTCTTTGCGGACGAGCAAAGCACAAGTTCGATGTGAGGTTTCGTGCGCTTTAGGTATGAAGCGATCTTGTTGGCATCGCGCAATCCTCTGGGCGAGAGCGGCCGCTCAAAATCTTCGAGGGTCAGATCGCTCCAGAGGGATTTTGCATGTCGCAACAGATAAAGGTGGCGCATGTGTTTTGCAGAATCAGCGATGAGTCCGATGCTAGCAGAGCGATCTCGTTCTGTCACTGAGACGATGTGGTGCGCAACCATCAAATATCTGCGAGGCAGGGATGCCTAATGGGACGAGGTTTTGGGGTTGGCGAGGTCGTGTAGCGTTTACCAGTCCCGTTTACCGGTGTCGCGAAGCCACTTTTGTTCCAGCTCACCCATGGGGGTGGCGGGAGGTCCCTGGATGAACGTCCAGATCTCCTCCGCGATCTTGCGCCAGTTTGCCTTGGCACCGAGGCGGGCAAGCAGGGCGTAAAGACCGAGATTGATCCTTTGAATGATGACGAAATACTCGGGGACGTCTATGTATTTCGATATTTTCGAAGAAACGTCAAAGGTGTGTCTGAAGATCGCCGATGCAAACTCGGACGAAAGCTCTACCTCCTCCTCTGAGGTCAGAAAGGCGTAAAAGTGCTCGAAGTACTCCACGATCTCAGATGTGGCCAGCGGTGAGTCCGGTGGTATCAGCCCAGCCGATTCAATTACCTTTCTGAACTCATCTGGGTTCGGTTCTATCAGTATCGTTCTTATCATCGACTCGAAGACAAACAGGTGCGCTGGCTGAAACACCTTTGTCAGGCCAAAATCAAGAAAGGTCACCCGGCCTGCTTTGTGGAAGATGTAGTTGCCTGGATGCGGGTCTCCATTGAAGGCCGCAATCCGGTACAGGGAGCCAAAGACAAATCTATAGATGGTTTCAGCTGCGAGATTGCGCTCGGCAGCTGGCCACGTCAATGCTTCGTCAAAGCTGCTCCCTGTGACGAGTTCGCTCAAGAGCAGCCGCTTTGTAGAGAGTTCCGGATAAATGCGCGGAATGTGGATGAATGGGTGGCCTCTGTAGTAGTTATAGAAGAGCTGCTGGTTTCGGGCTTCGATTTGATAGTCGAGCTCTTCGAGCATTCTATCCCTTATTTCGGTTACAACTCGTTTGGTGTCAATGTTTGGGAAGGCAAGGCCGATGATGCGAGACATTGCATCGGTGTTTGCAAGATCTGCGGCCATTGTCGAAGCTGCGTCGGGATATTGGATCTTCACAGCAACTGCGTTTCCTGATTTGGTTATGGCCCTGTGAACCTGGCCAATCGAAGCTGCCGCGATCGGATCGAGATCAAAAGACGCGAAAACGCTGTCCAGTGGGGCTCCCAGCTCGATTTCGATGGTTCTTTCAGCCAGCTCCCTCGTCATTGGAGGAACGCTGTTGTATAGAGTTCCTAGGGTGGCCTTCACGTTCTCCGGTATGCCGTCGTCGAGATAGCCAGCCATCTGACCGAGCTTCATCATCACCCCTCGCATCTGACCGAGCGTTTCTACCACCTGATTTGCGCTCTTTATCTCGAACTCTCGGTTGAGTTCTTCCTTGCGCGAAGCGTTGGAGAATATGGTTCTAGATTTGAAGGTCAAATATGTAGCAGCGATTCTGGCCGTTAGGGTCGACATCTTAGCAAGGCGCTTGAATCTGGTTCTCAGTGACCCTTTGAATGCTCCAGTTCGTCTCATATTTGTTTTAAATTCATCTCAGTAGGTCTGATAGGGCGTTTTCAAGGTCCGGAAATTTGAATTCGAACCCGGCTTTTTGGAGAACTGTCGGAGCGACACGCTGGGAAGCGAACAGCATCTCATCTGCAAATTCCTTTCCGAGGGCCAACTCCAAGGCAACAGCCGGCACTTTGAAAAGCAGAGGCCTGTGCAAGACTCTGGCGAGTGTTTTAGAAAAATCCAGATTTGTTACCGGGTTGGGAGAGACCAAATTAACAGCCCCTGAGATGCTTGGGTTCGTAAGCGATGCCACGATTGCGCGCACTTCGTCTTCAAGATGGATCCAGCTGAGATACTGCTTCCCGCTCCCGAGGACAGCACCTAGGCCGTATTTGAATAGGGTGAGCTGCTTAGCTAGCATGCCGCCGTAGGTTGAGAGAACCACGCCTGTTCGTGCGAATACAACTCGCGTGGCGATGGACTGCGCCCGTCGAGCCTCTTGTTCCCAGTCGAGAACCAAGGAGGCGAGAAAGCCGTTGCCCGCTTCGGAGGATTCGTCGAGGGTCTCGTCATTGCGGCTGCCATATATTCCGATCGCTGAGGCGGCGACCAATACCTCGGGTTTGAGATCTGCGTCAGCTAGAAGATCGATCAAAAACTGTGTGCCTTCGAGCCGACTGGCGACGATCTTCTTCTTTTGCTGGTAAGTCCAACGTTTGTTGCCAATTGATTCACCGGAGAGGTGAACAACACCCTGAAGGCCATCAATGCTTTTCAAGCTTCCTGTTCTAGCCTCGATGTCCCAGTTGAGAGCTTTAGGATCCTTGCTATTATTTCGTCCCAATGTGTAGACATCGTGTCCACCAAGAGCCAGTTCAGCTACCACGGCTGAACCGATCAGGCCGCTTGCTCCGCTAACTAGAATCTTCATGACGTTACCTCCGTGGCGATCAGCGCTGGTTCGGAAATGCCTCGCGCTTTCAAAGCGTCAACGTGCGAGAGCGGCTTGTTATTTCCAATATCACACAATTCTCAATGTCTTGACGGGGTCACATTACTCTCAGATCTAGGTGGGACTGGTGTCATAGATTCTATTTCCCACAGAGCGTAAGTACGTTGTTGGGCTTTTGTCGAGATGACAAGATGTGGTCAATCTTGGGTCCGCCAGGGTTGGGATCCGAGACATTACTTTCGGCAAAATCCGATGAGCTCGCGAACCAGCTCTCCGACTTTCTCAGGTCTCCGCAGATGGACACCGTGGCTTGTTTCCGAGATGATTCGAAGCTGCGAGTTGGGGATGTTCTCGACCAGATATCGACTGGCTCTAACATGCCTTTCCGGTGCATCTTCGGATCTTGCGATGATCGCTGGTACCTTGATCCTTGTCGGGTCTAGCACAGGGTGCAGATGAGCCATCGAGCTCATCTCGGAAACCATAGTTACACCCTCGGACTCCCTCATGTACTTTGTCTTGCTGGGAAGTCGTTTCCAGTTTTCTTCACCGATTTGAGCGATCATGAAACGTCTGGCCTCTGCCTGGGCCCATACGAAGTCGATCTCCTCTGTGGGCTCGATCGAATGGGCCGACCACTTCGACCAACCCGGCCACCATGAGAGTGGCGGCTCAAAGGTCACGATGCCAACGAGATTCTCGAGACCGCGCTCCGCAGCGAGGAGTGTCAGAGTTCCCCCGTATGAGTGGCCAAATACGACGGTCGGCCTTGTCTTTATGATGTCTGCCAAATCTCTTAGATGCAGCTGCCAACTCACCTTTTGCGGAGTTCCTCGAGGAGCCCTAAATAGCGAAGTTCCGTAGCCTCGCCGATCGTACGATATGACTTCATATCCAGCTAGATGCCTTGCGACCCTCTTGAAGGAGGTCGATCTGTCCATTGTGCCGTGCACCAACAGAACTCTGGGCCAACTCCTCAGGGGGACCTCTGAGTTGAGGACAACTGGCTGGATCCGCGGGAGCGGCGCTTTAAGCTCACAGAGTTCTTCTTTTCGTTGCGACACTTCAGGAACCAGCCCTAGTCTCTTTCGGATAGTGAACTGAGCCGATGTTGATCGATCGGTCTTGGATGGCTGCTAGCCAAACTTTTGCAATGGGCGATGGTGGACCAAGCAGGGATGGTTGCTGGGACTGTGTACAGCTGCTCCGAGATGTCACCCGCTTTGCAGAGACGTCGATTGCTGAAAAAGCTACTTCAAAGAAACTTGCGTCTAATTTCACCAACACTCCCAGCATATTCAATTTATCCCAAATGAAATTGCGACTAAAGAAATGGTACCGTCAGAACTTTGGATTGTGTCCGCATCAGCGGTTTCTTACGCATCAAAGTGGAATTGCATGCAGGAATGTCGTCAGTATTAATTCTCTGCACAGACGATAATTTAGGTGTTTTTAACCTTGGTCTTACTAGCCTGTTATATCGGCTCTAAATACTTTAAAAAGATTGGTTACGTCTAAGCACATGGCGAACAATAGGTCGTTAACTTATGGGGCTTTCGGTCCCAACGCGTGGCTCGTAGATGAGATGTACGAGCAATTCCTAAATGATCCTGGCTCAGTGTCACCCAGCTGGCAGGAGTTCTTTGCCGACTACAAGCCGATCGCAGAGCAAATAGCACAAGCCAACAGGAACGTAATTGAAGCTAGCTCTCAAATGGCAACAACAGCACCGAGTCAGGAGGCTTCCGTGGAGGTTGAGTCGAAGCTGGTTGAGGGTGCGGCAAAAGAGGCTATAGCCCCGGAGCCAGGCTCAGTCAACGGAGCGGTGACGCCGAATAGGACGGCGGCTCCACTTCTCCAACACGCGCCAGTTGAAGGTGCGACGGTTCTTCGCGGCGCGGCTTCGAAGATCGTTGCTAATATGGAGACCTCACTTGGAGTACCGACTGCGACGTCGGTACGGACGGTCCCGGCCAAGCTCCTCGAAGTCAACAGGACGACGATAAATAACCAGCTCGCGAGAGTCCGGGGAGGGAAGGTAAGCTTCACTCACCTCATCGGATACGCGATCGTCCAGGCTATGAAGGCTGTTCCGGCAATGAATTCAGTCTTTGTTCCGGACGCCGATGGAAAAGGAAATCCAGGGGTCATACGGTCGGCTTCGATAAATCTCGGGATAGCGGTTGATGTCGCCAAGGCTGATGGCAGCAGGACTCTATACGTACCCGTGATCAAATCTGCTGAGTCGCAGAACTTTGCTGGATTTGTGAACGCCTATGAGGGGCTGATCAGAAAGGTTCGCACGAACAAGCTTTCACCGGACGACTTTGCCGGCGCAACAGCGTCACTCACCAACCCCGGAACAATCGGAACAGAGCACTCAATCCCGCGTTTGATGGCCGGCCAAGGAGTCATAATTGGGGTAGGCTCTCTGGCGTACTCGGCGGAACTTGGATCGGTGGATCCCGATACTCTTGCAGAACTCGGGGTATCAAAGTCGGTAACCATAACGTCGACATATGATCACAGAGTGATCCAGGGTGCTGAGTCTGGACTATTTCTTGCTCACCTGTACGAGCTACTGGTCGGGAAGCACGACTTCTACGAAGATGTCTTCAGCTCTCTTGGGGTGATCGGTCGGCCGTTCGTCTGGCAGGAGGATCGTCAGATTGGTGACTCGGAGTTCTCCAAGGCGGCCAAGCAGATCCGCGTTCACACCCTGATAAATAACTACCGCGTTCGCGGCCACCTCTTGGCAGATCTTGATCCCTTGGGGCTGATGAAGCCATCATTGCAGGCGGAACTCGATCCCTTGACATACGGTCTAACCGTCTGGGATCTGGATCGCACGTTTTTCACCGGCGGGTTTGCCGGCAAGGAGAAGATGACTCTGTCAAAGATAATGGCAGTGCTCAGAGAAGCCTACTGCCGAACCATCGGTTACGAGTACATGCACATATCTGACCCTGTTCAGAAGAGGTGGATACAAAGCCAGGTAGAGGGTGTAGCCGGTGAGCTGGGTGAGGATGAGAAGCGTCATATCCTCTCTCGACTCAATGCGGCGGAGGCCTTTGAGAGGTTTCTGCACACCCGCTACATCGGTCAGAAGCGCTTTGGCCTTGAAGGTGCTGAATCCGCCGTACCGTTCGTGGACGAGCTTCTGCAAAAGTCCGCTGGCGCTGGTTTCGAAGAGGCCGTGATCGGAATGGCCCACCGGGGAAGGTTAAATCTGCTTGCCAACATCGTTGGCAAGTCATACGGTCAGATATTCAAAGAGTTTGAAGGAAATCTTGATCCAACTACGGTGCAGGGCTCTGGTGATGTCAAGTATCACAAGGGTGCCGTTGGAAGATTCACCGCCCGTTCTGGACGCGAGATGACTGTCAGTTTGGCGTCAAATCCATCCCACCTCGAGGCGGTGGACCCAGTGGTCGAGGGCATGGTCCGAGCGAAGCAGGATATCATTGTGGACAGGTTGGACTTCCCAGTGCTTCCGATCTTGATCCATGGAGACGCGGCTTTCGCTGGTCAAGGTGTTGTCGCTGAGACTCTCAATCTCTCTCAGCTTCCTGGCTATCGGACCGGAGGAACCGTCCAAGA
>JAJZIP010000135.1 GCA_021810525.1 Actinomycetes bacterium
CTCCAAGGCCCACGAATAGCGCGACCTTGGTTGAATCAGGCGGAAACGCCACCAGAACTTGACCGGATTTCCCGCTGAAGCCGGCTCCCTGGGCCAGCTCCTCTCTTGGAACGCTGCCGCCCAAGGGCTCCATGCCATCCCGGACAAGGTTGATCTCAAATGCCTCGGAACTGCCCTTCGACGACTGCACGCTAACCTGCAACCTGTTCATTTCTCTCCTGATGTGCTTAGGATGCCTATCTCTTATTGTTTCTTCGGAGCGTGTGCCGCTTTGGCAGTGGTGTGAACCTCTTCCTGCCATCGCGCCAGCGTCCAAACCAGATCAGAAAGCCTGTTTAGATAAGGTCCAACCTGGGATACTGGATTCTCACGGGTGAATTCCACACTGAGTCTCTCGGCCCGCCTGATCACCGTCCGGGCAACATCGAGACAGGAGGAAATCCGGTTTTGCCCAGGAACGACAAACTCCTTCGGGAAGCTGAACTGCTCGGTTGTCTCATCGATTCTCTGCTCGATCTTCGCAACCATTTCACGAGTCACCGAAGTCTTTCCCTCGACCAGCTTCGAGCGATTCGATCCTTTCGTGGCAACCTCGGCCATCAGTATCCACAGATCGGATTCGAGCTCCAGCAACAGCGCGTCCAGGACGCTGCCCGGCTTGCATTCTGCACGCGCGAGCCCGAGAAATGCCTGGGCTTCGTCGACCACACCATTGAGTTCTATCTGTGGCGCGTCTTTCCTGACTCGTCCCCCGAAAAGCAGCCCAGTTGTTCCGTCGTCTCCGCTTTTGGTATAGATCTTCACGCAAGATAAGACTAATTGACGCAGTGCAGTTCCGACCACCGTGGCACACTGCACTCGAACCAAACTCAGAGGGCTATACAGCGGCTAGCCTTATATCGGAAATGAAAGATTATTTAGCGCGAATTAATGAAAAGACCCTAATTTACGACGGAGCTACTGGGACAAATCTGCAATTGCTCGGGCTATCCTCCGACGACTTTGGAGGACCTGAACTCGATGGCTGCAATGAAGCCCTCGTTCTAAGTCGGCCGGATGTCGTCACTACTCTCCACGATTCATTCTTAAAGGTGGGTGTCGACGCAATTGAGACAGACACATTTGGTGCATTCCCCATCGTGCTGGCCGAGTACGGAATCGCCGACAAGACCTATGATATCAATCTCAAAGCCGCCAGACTGGCGAGAGAGGTGGCGAGTTCGTACGGCAGCGCTTCCGAACCGAAGTTCGTTGCCGGCTCGGTAGGCCCGGGAACAAAATTTCCGTCGCTGGGACAGATCACCTTCAACCAACTGAGAGACTCCTACCAGATTCAGGCTGAAGCACTGATCGACGGCGGCGTTGACCTAATCCTCATCGAGACGGTCTTCGATCTGTTGTCAGCCAAAGCCGCAATCATAGCCGCACGTCGCGCGATGGCGAAACTCGGCAGACAAGTGCCGATTCAAACCCAGGTAACGATCGAGCTGACAGGCCGCATGCTGCCCGGAACAGAGATTGGCGCAGCTCTCACCTCTCTCGATGCAATGAAAGTCGACGTGATAGGCATAAACTGCGCAACGGGACCAGCTGAGATGAGTGAACACCTCCGGCATCTGACTGCCCACTCAAGAACACCGGTTTCGTGCCTTCCAAATGCAGGCCTGCCATCTGTGGTCGATGGAAAGATGCACTATGATCTAACGCCAGATGAACTCGCGTCCTATCACTCGCGTTTCATCACTGAACTGGGCGTAAGAGTGGTAGGTGGATGTTGCGGAACGACGCCAGAACACCTTCGCAAGGTAGTCGACGTATGTGCCAATTTGGAACCGGCTAGACACGCCGTTGGCTTCGAACCTTCTATAGCCTCGCTTTACTCCTCAGTGTCGCTCAAACAAGAGAACGCATACCTCGCCATCGGAGAGCGCACAAACGCCAACGGCTCGAAGAGATTTAGGGAGGCCATGCTCTCGTCGGACTGGGAAACCTGTATTGAAATGGCAAAGGACCAGGTAAAAGAGGGTTCCCACGCTATCGATGTTTGTGTGGACTACACCGGAGCGGACGGTGTCGGCGATATGAACCAAATCG
Source organism: Actinomycetes bacterium (assembly GCA_021810525.1). Taxonomy (GTDB): domain Bacteria; phylum Actinomycetota; class Acidimicrobiia; order Acidimicrobiales; family Acidimicrobiaceae; genus SCQM01. The sequence goes on from JAJZIP010000135.1 coordinate 2,095, forward strand.
CCTCGCGATTCGCTACCCAGTCCTCGCTCCCAATAGTCCTTGATTCAACTGAAGCGCAGGTAATCGAGACTGGGCTGCAATGGCTTGGCGGGAAGCCCATCTTGAACTCCGTGAATCTTGAAGACGGGGACAGCCTTGGAACAAGACTGGACCTTTTCCTGACCTTGGCACGGGAATACGGCGCTGCAGTGATATGCACCTGCATAGATCAAGAGGGGCAAGCGCGAACTGCGGAATGGAAGTTGAGAGCGGCAAAGAGCATTTATGAGATCGCCGTCAACCGGTACGGACTGGAACCTCATGACCTCATTTTTGACCCACTGGCCCTTCCGCTGACTACCGGGATGGAAGAATCGCGCAAAGATGGAATCGAAACCATCAATGCGATCCGGGCAATAAAGTCTGAACTGCCAGGTGTCTTCACCGTTATTGGACTTTCCAATACCTCCTTCGGTCTCAATCCAGCTGCAAGACATGTGCTGAACTCGGTCTTCTTGGACGAGTGCATAAAGGCTGGCCTGGATGCTGCAATTGCCCATCCTTCACGCATCATTCCTTTGGCGAAAATTCCTGAGGACCAAAAAAAGATATGCCTCGACCTGATCTACGACCGGAGAACCTCCGACTACGACCCTCTAAACGAGCTGATAAAGATGTTCGAGGGAGTTGAGATCACCTCGCAGGAGGCTATAGATCTCTCAACTCTTGAAATCGGGGAACGACTCACTAGGAGAATCATCGATGGAAACCGGACTGGACTGGAAAGTGACCTGAACCAGGCACTCAACGACGGGTACGTGGCCCTTGAGATCATCAATAGCTTTTTACTCGATGGCATGAGGACCGTTGGCGACCTCTTCGGAAGCGGTCAGATGCAGCTTCCGTTCGTGTTATCGAGCGCAGAGACGATGAAAACCGCTGTCAACCATCTCGAACCTTACATGGAAAAGAAAGATATCGGATCCAAGGGCACGGTCGTCCTCGCCACCGTAAAGGGCGACGTCCACGATATTGGAAAGAATCTCGTTGATATCATCTTTACAAACAACGGCTACCGGGTATTCAATCTTGGGATCAAGGTTTCAGTCGGTGAGATGATTCAAAAGGCGATCGAAGCGGAGGCGGACGCTATAGGCATGAGCGGCTTGCTTGTGAAATCGACCCTGATCATGCGAGAAAACCTTCAGGAACTCAATGCAAGGGGTCTCGAGACCATACCAGTCATCCTGGGAGGTGCCGCCCTGACACGGACCTACGTGGAAAAGGACTTGAGACAAATCTACAAAGGAAGGCTCTTCTACGGCAAAGATGCCTTCGAAGGTTTACGAACGATGGATCGTCTCATCGAACTCAAGGAGAAAGGGCTTGAAGATCCTGATTTCGGCCGGACAATCTCTGAGCGTAAACTCCCAAAGAAAAGGTCCGAACGGGACAGGGAGTTCGAGCCGGGCGAACAAGCACCGATGAGATCACCAGAAGTAGCGACTGACAACAGGATCTTCGTTCCCCCGTTCATTGGCTCAGAGGTGGTGAAGGGAATTTCGCTCGATTCCATTGTGGAGTATCTCAATGAGACCGCATTGTTCAGAAACCAGTGGGGATTCAGGCCAAATTCGGGAGAGCCTGACGCAGAGTTCAAAGAGCGGATCCGCCCAACTCTGCGTGAACAGTTCAACAAAGCGAAGGCGGAGCAGCTACTCACTCCTCAAGTGGTCTACGGCTACTATCCGGTCGGCTCCTTGGAAAACGACCTCGTGGTCTTCGCAGATGTCGAACGGCGAAAAGAGATTACCAGGTTCACCTTTCCTAGACAGAAGAAAGAGCCCTACCTATGCATCTCAGATTTCTTCCGGCCCGTCGAGTCCCCCGATGTAGACTACGCCGCCTTTCACATCGTGACAATGGGTCGCAAGGTCTCCGAGGTAACCGCAAGATACTTCGCAGAGAACCAATATCAGAAATACCTACTCCTACATGGGTTGAGCGTCGAGATGACTGAAGCCCTAGCAGAACACTGGCATCACAGGATTCGAACGGAATGGGGCTTCGTCGACGAAGACGGGCCTACTCTGATCGGACTGTTCAGGCAACAATACAGAGGGGGACGCTATTCATGGGGGTATCCCGCCTGCCCGAACCTAGAAGACAACGCGACCGTCGCGAGACTCCTTGAAGCCGGCCGGATTGGCGTGGAGGTGAGCGAAGGGTTTCAACTGCACCCAGAGCAGACGACCTCGGCGATCATCTGTCACCACCCTCAGGCGAAATACTTCATCGCCTAGACGGCTTCACTCGACTTGGCAGAGCGACCTGTCGACATTGTTCAACAGCTCATACCCTGTTTCGGTAGCGATAACAATGTCCTCAATGCGTGCACCATATAGGTTTGGAATGTAGATCCCAGGTTCAATTGAAAATGCATTTCCGCTTTGGATCAGATCTGTGTTCCCCTCGACCACATAGGGCTCCTCATGTTCCTCAATGCCGATTCCATGCCCGGTACGATGGATGAAATACTGGTCATAGCCGAACTCCTCCAAATAGGATCGGCCCACATTATCGACACTTTCGAATGTTACTCCGGCCCGAACCGATTCTACCTGGCGCTTTTGAGCAGTCTTGAGGATCGAGTAGAGTTCAACGAACCTCCCAGGCATCTCTCCGGTCACAACTGTGCGGGTTATATCCGAGCAATATCCCGCGGATCCATCCATCCTGAACTCTCCACCGAAATCGCACACGACCGCCTCACTCGGGCCCACGACTCTCTTGCCGGGCTCATGATGGGGGGATGCGGAATGAGGCCCCGCTCCAACGATCGAAAAATTGACCTTCTCCAATCCCTCAGCCAACAGACGCTCTGAGATCTCCATTGAGATCTCCCGCTCGCTGCGACCTACGAACTTCACGACGCCATCTACTATCGCCTGAGCTACCCTGTCTGTTCTGGAGGAAGCCTCCTTTAGCATTGTTTGCTCGACAGGGTCCTTCACGCTCCTCAAGCTGCGGGTGACTTTGGATGCTGGGGAGAAGGTGGCATCGCTCTTGCTTTGCAGATTGAGCAGAGAAACAGCCCAAGTGCGGTCAGAGATCCCCACCATGTCGCAGCCATTGATGGCATTTGCCACAATCTCGTACGGATCTTCATACTCATGCCATGAACGGACCCTAAAGAGATCTCCGTGTCTGGCCACCCTGGGCTCCTCCAGAGCTGCCACCACCAAGACCGGTTGTTCGTGCTTTTTCACCACCAGAGCCGTAAGCCTCTCTAAGGGCATGGCCTGATAGCCGATCAACCAGGGGAGGTCTGCGCCTAGAGAGAGTACCAGCGCATCATAACCAAGGAAATCCATCTGCCCCAAAACCTTCTCCAACCTGGAAAAGTAGGCCTTGGAAAACTCCTCGACACCTAAAGAGAGTCCACTCATTGTAGATCCGCCTAGAAAGTAACCAAGAAATATCCGAAACTTGGATGTTACACCCCGAGCAACGGCACGGACTTAGCGATAGAGGTAAAGGACGATTTCGCATGATAGGAGGACCGCACCATGGGGGAAGCCTCCACGTGCCCGATCCCAAACGCTTCACCTAATTCGCTCAGCTGGACGAACTCTTCCGGAGTTATCCACCTGGCAACTGGAAAGTGTCTCTCTGTCGGCCTCAAATATTGGCCGATTGTCACTATGTCACAGCCAACGGAGGCCAGGTCTCTCAGTGCCGCGATCAGTTCATCCCTGGTCTCTCCCATTCCAGCTATGAGACTCGACTTTGTGACAAGTCCGGCATCCTTTGCTCTCGCTAGGACCGACAACGAGCGGGCATACGATGCCGAAGGCCGCACCACATTTTGAAGCCTGGACACCGTCTCCAGATTGTGGCTGAGCACGTCGGGTCTCGCGTCAAAGACCTTGCTCAAGCTAGTGGGGTCACCCTTGCAGTCAGAGATCAGAACCTCGACCCTCGTGCCGGGCGAGATCCGCCTGATCTCGTTGATGGTGGAGGCAAAAGCACCTGCACCGCCATCGGTCAGATCGTCTCTCGCAACTGCCGTTACAACTGCGAAAGCCAGGCCCATTTCCTTGACCGCCTCGGCAACCCTGGTTGGCTCCAATGGATCCAAGGGAGCCGGATGATCAGTTTTGACCAAGCAGAATGAACAAGCACGAGTGCAGTTCTCTCCGTTGATCATGAATGTTGCGGTGCCATCCGCCCAACACTCGTAAATATTGGGGCATCCGGCCTCCTCACATACCGTCGCAAGAGAGAACCTTCGCATGGTCCGCTTCACCTCGCGGTATTGGGGACCCATGTTCGCCTTGGCGCGCAGCCAGTCAGGCTTGCGGGTGCTGATAGTAAGGAAAGCATCTGATTTCAGGCCAGCTCGATCCATCCTCTTGGACAGGTTGCTCCTCGGCGACTGACTGTCAGCATCCGATCCGCCTTCCGGTAACATCGAATCCCGCACCGTACTGGATGAGAGCGCGGATCTGTCCTGACGACGATACCCAACACTCTGGTGCAGAAAGGTCCCGTCATCAAAGGCTTTGGCCCCGTGCCTAGCGAATGCCTCCACGACCTCCTGGATCGGAACATCGACCCCTTCCCTTTCAAGGGAGGTAACCGGCTTGTCAGGAATTCCGCACGGAATGATGTGAGTGAACATCGATAAATCCGTCTTGACATTCAATGCGAAGCCGTGCATCGACCTGTTCCTAGTTATCTTCACTCCTATAGCGCAGATCTTTCTCGGACTGCTACCCTCTGGATCAATCCAGACTCCTGGGTAGCCATCCAGTCTTCCTGCGTTGTTCAGCCCGAACTCCGCCAATACATCCACAATCAGCCGTTCAAGTCTGTGGACATACTTAGGCGTGCGATCGGCCTCGTCCGGAACATTCAGTATCGGATATCCAACCAGTTGTCCAGGGCCGTGATACGTCACGTCTCCACCTCTATCCGCCCGGACCATCTCCGCGCCTACAGTCGCCGGATCGACCAGGATATTTTTAATGTCGGTCCTGACACCAAGCGTATAGACACTGGGATGCTCCAAAAGAAGAAGATATTGCTCAGACGTATTTGCAAACAAAGCTCGCTGAAGCGCCTGCGCGTCGCTGTAGGACACCCGCCCGAGCCAACGAGTCTGAAGCATTTTGGCCTCCTGTAGTGGGGCGATCACCAAATCAATGGCAATAAAAGGGAAAAATAATGAAAATCATGGCGGGCCATCAAATGACGGCCCACATTTTGACGTTGGCTCCCTAAAGTTCCTGCGCCCAGTTCCAAGTCTCGATTATCTCCTTGATGCGGGCAAGGAAGGCGGCAGCATAAGCCCCGTCGATCACTCGGTGATCGAAGGAGAGTGCCATTATCCCAACGGAGTGAATCGCAATCGACTCTGAACCGTCTGTTTGGGTTACGACGACCGGCTTCCTCTTGACTCCATCCGTGGAAAGAATAGCTACCTGAGGCTGGTTGATGATCGAGACAGTCATGAAGGTTCCAAAGGGACCAGGATTTGTAATGGTGAACGTACCCCCGACAATATCGTCGGCCGTCAACCTCTTTGAACGAGCACGGTCGGCAAGATCCCTGATATCACGGGCAAGTCCACGAAGCCTCTTTGTATCGGCTCCATGTATCACCGGTGCAATCAGCCCTTCCTGGTCCAGATCGACTGCGATCGAAAGGTTGAGATCCTTGTGAACTATCAGAGAGTCTTCGCCCACCGACGCGTTCAGATGAGGAAAGGTCCTCATGGCTTCGACTGTCGCTCTCGCAATGAAAGGTAGGTAGGTGAGCGAGAAACCCTCCTCGTTTCTGAACTGCTCCCTGATAGCGCGCCTGACACGCTCTACCGCTTCGAAATCGATTTCAATTGACACCAGTGCGTGAGGCGATGTCGCCTTGGACCGAACCATGTGTTCGGCGGTGCGACGACGGATGTTTGTAAATGGAATTACCTCGTCTCTTGCACCGGCGACAGAGGCCTCGACCGCCACGCTCCTGGATGCAGGTGGCTCGACCAACTTCGGAACAGCCGAAACAGCTGCCTCAGACACTGCTCTCGCTTGCGGAGTTGGCGATGTAAACGCCGGCGCCTGAGGTGAAGGAGCAGCTTCGGGGACCGCCGCTGGGACCTGCACGCCTGATGCCCTCTTGTCGAGATATGACAGTACGTCAGACCTAGTTATACGACCACCGGCCCCTGTCCCAGCAATGTCTGCAGGATTGACACCGTTGTCATAGATTAGCTTTCTGACGACAGGAGAAAGAAGCAGCGCACCCTCGCCCCGTTCCGCTGGAGTCACTGGGGCTGGCGTCGCCTCAGCTACTGGTGCTGGGGCTGGGGCTGGCGTCGCCTCAGCTACTGGTGCTGGGGCTGGGGCTGGCGTCGCCTCAGCTACTGGTGCTGGGGCTGGCGTCGCCTCAGCTACTGGGGCTGGGGCCTCACCTTCAGCAGAGACCACAGCGAGCACAGTGCCGACATCAACAGTCTCGCCCTCTTCGACGAGGATCTGTGTCAAGACTCCGGATGCTGACGATGGCACTTCT
>JAJZIP010000136.1 GCA_021810525.1 Actinomycetes bacterium
TAGAGCTGATTCCGCTGGTGGCGGCCCATTGTTATGTTTGGGTAAAGCTTCTCGGCCCCGGCGAAACCCAGCGTAAGCGGAGACTACAACGTAAGTTTGCCAGACAGCAGAAGGGCTAGAATAGGAGGGCCAGAACCAAGCTCCGAATCGCCAAGCTCTCAGCCCGAGAAACCGATAGGCGTAGAGACTGGATCGACAAGACGACTGCTTCTTTAGTACGAGACTACGACCTGATCGCTGTAGAGGACCTGAAGGTCAAGAACATGGTTCGCTCCGCCCAGGGGACTATAGAAAACCCCGGCAAGCGAGTAGCCCAGAAGAGGGGGCTCAACCGAGCCATATCGTCTCAAAGCTGGTCTATGTTTAGAAAGCGCCTGGAGGATAAGGCTTCTAGCGCCACAAGCCCAGTGGAAATCATTCCTATAAACCCCAGATATACATCCCAAACCTGTTCCCAGTGTGGAAACACACAGGCCAATAACCGCAAGAGCCAAGCGGTCTTTGCCTGTATTACATGTGGACACGAAGCTAATGCAGACATAAATGCAGCATATAACATACTTGCCGCGGGACTCGCGGTCACAGGACGTGGAGGGACATCGCACGCAAAGCCCATCAGGGCTGAGCACAGCGACCCAGCGAAGCGTCAACTACCTGAAAGAGAAGTGGCGTGAGCTACCCGCTTTTGGGAATCCCCCGGATTCATCCGCGAGGAGGAGGTCAAGAGATAGTTGCGACGATTGTAGGAGTAAGCGACGAGAACCAATTGCTAGCCACTCCCGAATTGAACCCATAGAACGGCGTTTATCTAGATGCGGAATTTACCGCTTTTGTTGGGTTTTAGAGAAGTGGGAGCGTCTGCTGCTATTTGGGTAGCTAACGATGCAGCGTGCTCTCTGAGGTATTCCTTTAGTAACGGTTGTGCGAAATCAACCTCGCCATAAGTCGTGCTTTCAATCATTCCCGCTTCAATCAGTCTCAGACGGTACTGCCCAGCATAATTAGTGCCAACTCCAAGGCGGGAACATATATCGGACATTTTTGACGGTCCAGCGTCTTGCGACATGGCCACAAGGAATGTGCGGTCAATGCTTGAAATGTCGGCCAATGCTGGTTCGTATACAAGAGCTCCCATTCGCCTACGTGCAGCAGCAACACCTTCTGCAACATCAGCTAATGTGATTGTTTTTTCTTTAGGGTGCTGTCTCCAGATGTATTGACCAATGAGCTGAATTAGGAATGGGTATCCACCTGTCGCCTGTGCAGCTTCGGTACATACAGCAGCATCTATCTCTCGACCGTTTTCCTGGATCGGCTCTCTGATGGCTTGCTCTACATCTGAAAGGCTGACTCGGCCAAGGTTGTAGCGTTCTGCTCTGCGTAGGAAGGTGAGAACATCATCATTTAGAACAGGGCTAACGGCTGAAGACAGTCCAGCAGCAGCGAAAGCCACGTTTCGACTATCACGAAAGGCGTGCTGGATGGTAGCTCCAAACTCACGGAGCTCGTCAATCTGACGGTAATGAATCTCGTCGATTGTGATGAGAACGCCTGTGTCGTACTCGGCCAAGATGTCAGTCACTAGTTCCAATTGACTACGAAAGTTTGTCGGGATGTTTGCAGCCGCTGGATTATCCCAAGTAGCGCCTCCTGCCCCAAAAGGAAGCGTCACGCCCGATATGCGCTTCTTGCCCTGATCCATCAGGTCCATTAGGATTGACGGTAGGTGAATAGTGGCTAGGCGGGTGATGAAACCTGGTGTCGCAGTTTCCGATATTACGAGCCAGCCATTCTTTTTGGCAACGTCTTGCACTTTGTTCAGCATGACGGTTTTGCCGGTACCTCGAGCGCCAGTGTAAATTGTGGCCCTTCCTGATGCGCCGGGGCCATCGTCTAGAGCGGCGGCAAATTCCTCAATCAGGTCATCTCTTCCTGCAAGCAGGGGAGGAGATACTCCGAACGTTGGTGTAAATGGGTTCTTTACCATGCATCCATTATAGTGCCCCTGCTTTATTTGTCTTTAGTTCTTTTATATCTTTTGTATCTGCTTTACCTTTGGCGTGATTGTGCTGGCACAAGCGTTTAATCTAGAGTAAATTACAGGTATGCCTAATCCACCACAAATATCACCAGAGCAAAGACTGGCTGCACTTGAAAAAGCGGCAGCGGTACGGACTCAAAGAGCCGAGATCAAAGCCGAGCTGAAGAAGGGCTCAGTTTCTCTTGTGGCACTGCTTGAAAGAGCACCCAAAGAGGATCTCGTTGGAAAGATGAAAGTAAGTGCGGTTCTTGAAAACCTTCCTGGCTATGGAAAGGTAAAGGCCCAGAAAGTTATGGAGCAGGTTGGTATCAGCGAGACTCGCAGGTTGGCGGGTTTAGGTGCAAATCAGAAAAATCAGCTTCTCACTCTTGTCGGGTAAAACCGCAACGTTCGCTCGTAAGGGCTTTCTCTTTGGACTAAAAAGCTCCACTCAGGTGGGGCTTTTTGCTTGCCATCCTTATGTCCTGGGATCGGTTTCGCGTGCATACATATAAAGCATACGGAGCCACCATAGGGAAGGAAGAATATGTGCCCAAGGGAGATAGCTGCAACGACAAGGCGTGTGCCAGTAGAGCGGGTCACAGACACCATCTGCCCCCGATGTGAATCGGACGAGGTGGAGGGAGAGCACATTGAAACCGGGGAAAACAAGGCTGTACAGGGGATGACCTGTCTTAGTTGTAATGCGGGCTGGACGAACGTTTACGATTTTGTAGCCGTTCATTTTGACCGAAATAAGCCCGCAGGCCCCTGGATTCATCCATGGGGTCAAGGGCAGTCGTAGCAAAGCCACGAGACTGTCTCACCCAGGAATTAAAATAACTATATGAGCATCCGCCAGCGACTCTAAAGCCCATTTTGCTCTGCTGAGCACCCCATCGAAGGTCAGAATCTCCGACTCAGAGATCTGCCTCCTGAACAGTTCGAACGAACGCACTTTATCTTGATTCTCGCCTCCGTCAGAGCCCCGTAGTTGTGATATATCTCCCACTACCAGGAAAGAAGCGAAGACGGAAAAGATATGTTAAATCACCTGGCATATCGGTGCCATCCTCGTTCTTAGACTGAAACCTCTCACCTACTTCGGCAACAAATCGATGAGTTGTACCCTGAGCTTGCGCAACTACCCCTGCGAGTTCTTGAGAAATCGCCCAGCATCCCGACCTATATTCCATCTTAATCAAATCCGTCTTAGGCGTCTTGATTTCAGCAAAAACCATCGACTTAATCCGACCAGATGTATGAAACATCGCGTCTACTCGCTTACCAACGGAGTGGCTTGAAGCACCTGAGACTACTTGCTCAAGCCTTTTACTGTCCCATTTAGTCAATAGCTGACCCGTTAAACTCACCCCAGGCATCCACGGGTTCTTCTCGAATAGCTGTTGCCAAACGGATTTTTTTAGGCGTATCCGAGGGAACTCAGCTCAGACTTGGTTGCGCAGCTCACGAGATATTTCGCAAAGTGTCATGCCCTATCAATCGGTTTCGGAATAAATACCCTGGAACCAAGGTACTCTGAGGCTGCCTGATCTTGAGCTTCCAGGACATGTGAATAGACCTTGAGCGTAACGGAAGCATCAGCATGGCCAAGTCTTCCACTTACAGTTCTTACGTCTACCCCAGCTGCTATCAACTGCGTAGCGGTGAAATGTCTTAATTGGTGGAGGTGATATGGAAAACCTAGAGAGTCGCAAACAGTGCGAAAAAACTTCGAAGGTGTATCAGGATGCAACGGAAGCAAGCCGTCAGGCTCTCCGAAGAACAAAAAGGGATCGGGAACTAGCTCGAAACCAAGTTCGACGTTCTTTTTGAGTGCCTCGATCTGTGAGAAAATAACGCCGTCTAAAGTTTCATCTATGCCTATCTTTCGAATCCCATGGGTCTTAGTTGGCTTCTCATAAATGCCAGCTTTCGGGGTGTAGCCAAGGCTTCTTGCGATAGTGAGCTTTCTAGCAGCCGGGTCGTAGTCTGACCAGCGAAGTGCCAACGCCTCGCCCCGTCTAGCACCAGTGAGTGCACAAAGGGCAAAAACAGCTGCAAGTTGAGGACTGCGCTTTGATGCTGCCACGAGAATCTGGCCCAGTTCTTCAGGTGTTGGGGCTGCTGCCGCTTTACGCCTCACGGTTGGCACAGAGGCAAGCTCTGCTACGTTTTTCTCCAGCCACCCCCACTTGACCGCCTGACCGAGAGCTCGGTGCATCAGCGAGTGAACATGTCTTACCCGAGCACTCGAAAGGCCCTTTTGGGTCATCGAGCGATAGAGCATTTCGAGATCCCTCGCGCTCAATGCTTCAATCCTCGTTTTACCAAACGCCGACGAAGCGTGCTTGGCCGCACCTTCATAAAACTGGATTGTTGAACTCTCTAAACGCTTTCCTCGACAAGCGACCAGAAATTCCTCTAAAAGTCCATCAACTGTTACCGCCGAGTGGACCTCTCGCGAAGACGACGCAAGTGAGGCAAGCGCCTTATCGGCAATACGCGGACCGCCTTCAACAGTCTTCGAGACATAGAGATACTTGCCCGTTGCCGGGTCCTTGCCAAGCGACACCCTGAGCTTCCACACCCCTGGTCTGACTTCTTTTTTATGTCCCGCCACAAAATAATTATGTACTTTTTATGTACTGGTGTCAAGCGCAAACTTCAGAAAGTGCCTCTGAACTGGTGGGCCGCCAGGGTCTCGATCCCTGCACCTTGAGATTAAAAGTCTCCTGCTCTGCCCGATGAGCTAGCGGCCCTCTAAGTAAGACAAGACTAGATCTTACCAAACAAAACCCAGACCTCTTCTCTGCAATAAGTGCCAAGATGACTGTGGCAATTCGCGGAGGTGCCAATTTGACCAAAACTTGCACAACCTTAGGCGGCTTCGAGCACGAATACTCCCCTTCAGTCAATTTTCATCGGTAAGGGCTTTAATGGAAAGGTCCCAAAGATTTAAGAACGCCGGAGTGGGTATTGTCAGTTTCTAACTGGGAGATCGCAAGAAAGTTCATAGCTCTTGAAGATCCACCACCGGGATCTTCTAAGGGCAAGACACACGCCAACACGAAACTCACAGCGCTGACCGGCCTATTGATATTCTTGCTACTAGCCGTCGAAGGCGTCACGATACCGTTCATAGGCAAACTGTTGACGATACATGTGTTCATAGGATGGGTACTGCTGCCGCCAATACTTCTAAAGATCGCTAGCACCTCGTACCGCTTCGTCATGTACTACATTGGGGATCCGCGATATACAAAGGCGGGGCCCCCAAAGCCTCTTCTCCGGATGTTGGGTCCGTTAATCGTGGTCGCCACAGCCCTTCTAATGTGGTCTGGAATAGAGATGGTGCTCATAGGCCCGCACAGCCCTGACGCTAGCTTCTGGGGCACTATTCATAGGGCCGTCTTTGTCGTTTGGTTCGGCTTCATGACGATCCACGTTCTGGCGTATTTCCTCAAAGCTGGCTCGCTCGCACTTCCAGAACTAAACCGCCGACCTGGTGCTCATTCCGTCCGCATACCAGGAAGGGCTGTCCGAATTGTGCTGGTTGGAGGAGCGCTTGTCATAGGAATCATTCTTGGCATAACTCAGTGGCATCTGACTGCCCCATGGGTTACTTTGTTCAGCCACCACCTAAAGATCAGATAACCACAGGGATCACCGCGTAATCCCAACGGGCTATAATCTGGGGTCATGAACACTGACGGCACCTCCATTTCATCTTCCGACCTGGAAAAGCTGTCCGCAAGAGTACTCGAATTGGAGTCTCAGCTGGCCCAACTGCAAACCTTAGTACGCAAGATCGACTCCAACACCTACGGCCAATGCGATGCCTGCGGAGCGGATCTGGGAATGGACGTGCTGGCTTCGGATCCCGAAACGTTTCTATGCAGCTCTCATACACCGGGGAAAAACACTTTAATCTAATCGCTTCGAAGTTGCCGCCCAAGTTCTTGCATGCCTCGAGACACATTGAGATCACACCTCGATAGCTCCGATCGACCGTCAGATTTTAAATCCGGTTCCCACCTGGGAAGGGAACAGCTCTTCAACGCTCAGCAGACGATGCGCAACGCCCTGCTCATAGGACCATTTGACGAAAGCCTCAAGTGTTTGGCGATTCTCTTCGACCCCGTAAGGGAACAGTAGGCCTCCGAATGCCTCTTTTGTCTTTTTCAATGCCTCGTCAATCCACAAAAGCGGAACCCTGCTAGCCGGGCCTGCGGGTGCAACGGCGAGCCGCGCAACGCTCCTAGCCCTCGATTCATCAAACGCGGTGAATAGATTCCTAGCCACCCATGGATAACTCTCAGCAGTCTCGCGCTTGATCACCATGAGGTGCATGATCGGAATAACTCCGGTCCGCTTTGCATACTCCATTTCCATCTCTAAAGTGTCGGGAAAAAGCCTCTCAATCCTTGGGTCTTTTCTCTCGAAGCTGGTAGGGGCATGCGCGCTGATTATCGCGTCAATCTCACCGCTCAGCAACATCTCATCCAAGCTGCGGTCCTGAACCTGGGTGAGCCTGACACCCTCCGGCAAGGCAAGCGGGACTTTTTCGTTTCTTCCGGCCTGATTTACGCCCGCCTGGAACCATTCGACCGCCTGGAGCGGCACCCCCCACTCATGGGTCAGCAGCGCACGTGCATAGATAGCTGCAGTCATGGCCCATTCTGGTACGCCGATCCTCTTTCCTGCCAACTTCTCCGGAGCGGAGATCTCACCCGACCTCACGTAGAAAGAGGAGTGCCGGAAGACTCTCGAGGGAAATACGGGCAATCCGACCATGGTTGTGTCCCCTCGAGAAGCAAGTGAGATGTAGGTTGCCATCGACATTTCGGAGACCTCCCATTCACGGAACAGCTCAAAACGGTAGAAGATCTCCTCAACCTTGAAATCCAAGCAGCGAAGCCGAATGCCTTCGGCCTGGACTTTGCCGGTTACCAAATCGGACATCTGGTCGTAGTGAGTCATCGCAACAGTCAATTCGACAGGTTCCAAGAAAAAGCTCCCGAAAATAGATTCAACTGGAAAAGCTTGTACAAAGCCAGACAAAACAATCTCGCCACCAGCTATCGAAAGAACTTCCCCAAAGGCCACCGCGCCCGGATTTGCCTCGACCCCCTGGTGCAGCGCTACATAAGAGCCCGTGAGCCGAGGTCCCGGCCCACGGGCTTCACTCTCAGATCAGCTGACCTTTAGTCCCAGAAGACGGGACACATTCCCTTCGTAGATGGCTTCCTTCTCAGAGGCAGAAAGACCGATCTCTTCCATATTCGCTATGGTCGCTCTGATATAGCCAGGCCCTTTCTCAGGATCGAATGGCGAGTCAGAAGCAAATAGTACGTGGTCCGTTCCGTAGAAGTCGATGCTACATCTAAGCGCATGGGCCGCACCGAACATTGCAGTGTCCGCGTACATCATCTTGAAGTATTCGATGGGCCGCTTGGAGAGCGGATAGTGCTCGACATCGGCCTTCTGGTCTTCAGGAGTACGTGCTCCAAGCTGATCCCAGCCCGGCCCAACACGCCCCGCAAAGTGGGGAATCATAGATCCACCGTGGTGTATCAAGAGTTTCAGGTCAGGGTGACGCTCCAGCACTCCGCTAAAGACGAGCCTGGCTTGGAAAACCGAAAGGTCGTACTCCCAGCCCAAGGTCCACCAAATCTCATAGAGCGAACGGGTCTCGGTCGGGTAATCGGGCCAGCTGGAGTTTCTGGCTGGATGGACCTGGATGATGCCTCCGCTTGTGGCCGCGTTCTCCCAAAAGGGCTCGAACTCCTCGAGGTCCATCGGCTTGCCATGCACATGGGTGTAAATTTGGGCCCCGAGAGCACCCAACTGATCCATGGCGTAGTTGTACTCTTTGATGCCCGCCTCAGGATCGTCTAGCGGGGCGGCGGCAAAAAAGCCCGCGAAACGATCAGGGTGGTCAGAGACCATTTCAGCCAGGGACTCATTTGCCAGCCTTGCCATCTCCTTCGACAGCGCTGGCGAGCCTAGATCCTCGACCGGAGGTGCCGCAAGGTTGACGATCTGGCGGTATTCACCGAACTCATCCATCTGCTTGAACCGGATGTCCAGATCCACCATCGAAGGTATGTTGGCTACCCTCTTGCGCAGGTTGGCAGCCTCTTTGGTCTCACCGAGTTCAAAAAAACGGTCATAGTATTTGCGAGGCATTATATGGCAAAAAGCATCGATCTTCATAGCATCTCTTTCGGTCCATTGAGCGCTCCTGCAACATGCAGCCGCACATCAAGTAGAAATTTTCGGCACTGCTCCATCGGTCCCCCAAGAATACCCAGGGCATCTCTCGACTAATTACCCTCTCCAGCTAAGACGCATACCCGCTGGCACGGGCTGCGATCTCCTCTGCATTTGCTGGCACTTCGTCGCCTCGCCACGCTACATGCATGTCGGGACGAAGCAACAATAAATCTCGCTCATAAACCTTCCTAGCGGCTGGAGAGGACACCGAGAGAGTCCTAAATGGAACCGAAAGCCTTTGAAACCCTCTTGCAAAGGGCTCTCCGGCACTCGGATCACCACCTAGATTCACCAATGTATACCCATTTGGGTCGATCATGTCTTGAATTG
>JAJZIP010000137.1:0-4250 GCA_021810525.1 Actinomycetes bacterium
TGCGATATTTGGGGTCACCCATTGCGAGCCCTGTGGCTGAGCAGAAACCTAATCCTGGCAGAATTCGACGGCTGCGAGCACACTGCCGTATGGCGAATCGTCGACAGAGACCAACAGCCAGCCTGGGTGCTTTGTCAGGCCACGACCAAGAAGGGCTCGCCCTGCAAAAGAGCATCAGTGGACGGGATTTTCTGCTCGGTCCACGCTGCCCAACTAAACAGGCAAGTAAAATCCCACGAAGGCTAATAACACAATGGCAGTCAAAAGAGGCTTGGAACCAACGGGCAGGAACGTTCTTACGTTGTTCCCAGGAACGGGATTAGAACACGTTTTGTTGGTTCCAAAAAGGAGGCAGTATGCTTGACTCGATGGAATTACATGGTTAGGATTATGAAAAGTCGGGAGAATCCATTGAAGCAAGTTGGGGATGCCATGCTCCTTATCGACAGCCAGGGGTTGCTGCCTAGGCCAGCATCAAAATGTATCGTAAATCAACAAACGCCCCGAGAGCCTGTGACTCTCGCTATAAATCGAGACTCTCGCAACAAACGTAAAACTGTTGAACGTGCCATCACTAACGGTGAAAACCTGGTGCTCGTTGGGGATGCTGCTGCAACTTTAGTCGACGTGCCGAATGAAAGCGTTCAAACCGTCGTAACCTCTCCTCCCTACTGGTCGCTTCGTGATTATGAAT
Organism: Actinomycetes bacterium; assembly: GCA_021810525.1. Taxonomy (GTDB): domain Bacteria; phylum Actinomycetota; class Acidimicrobiia; order Acidimicrobiales; family Acidimicrobiaceae; genus SCQM01. The sequence continues at coordinate 695 of JAJZIP010000137.1, forward strand.
CAGATGGGCAGATCGGGATGAACGAGCCGCTCCCGATTTATATCAAGTCGCTTGTGGCGATATTTGACGAAGTCCGACGTGTGCTTGTTGGCGATGGCACCGTATGGGTAAACATAGGAGATTCTTACACCTCCGGTAACCGTGCATGGCGAGCTCCCGACAAGAAGAACCCAGCACGGGCTATGAGCGTTCGACCACCAACACCTGAGGGGCTCAAAGACAAGGATCTAATCGGGGTACCGTGGAGGTTCGCTCTTGCTATGCAGGATGCTGGCTGGTGGTTGCGTTCAGACATCATCTGGTACAAGCCAAACTGCCAACCCGAATCGGTCCGTGATCGCCCGACTCGCTCGCATGAGCACATCTTCCTATTCTCCAAATCAACTCGTTACCATTATGACATTGATGCCATTCGCGGCCCGAATGGTAGGCGATTGCGTGACGTTTGGGACATCAACACGGTCGGCTACTCTGGAGCCCATTTCGCAACCTTCCCTCCTGAACTGGTCCAACGCTGTATTATGATTGGCTCGAATAAGGGTGATTACGTGCTAGATCCCTTTCTTGGCTCCGGCACAACTGCCGCAGTGGCCCAGACGAATGGTCGGCGGTTCATTGGCTGCGAGGTGAACCCCACCTATGTAAATCTGGTGACAGACCGGCTCAACCTCGAATGAACGAGAGCACGCGCCACTCAGGGCTCCACCAGAAGATCGACCGTCTCGACGAGCCAGAAATCGTTGTTGTTGACCGTTTCGTCGATGCTATCCTCACATCCGTTGAACAAGAACTTACTTCGGGTTCCTGGCTTACAACCAAGTTTTGGGCCGATGCGTTTTCAGCACGACTTCGCGCCCACCACGCACTAAATGTTGAGCCCCTGTCGACCGTTGCATTTGAAGCAGCATTCAACGCTGCCTGTGTCGCCGCCGGATGGACAACCATTCCAGCCGACTCTGCGACGAACCGCTTTTTCGATACCATCGTGTCGATCCCAGAAGGCCGTACAATCAAACTAAGTCTCAAAGCTACGTCAGCCAAGAATCTTAGACCCAACTATGTTCACATTTCGAAACTAACCGAAGCTGCCTGGATTCAGGACACACGCAAAGAGCAAGACCGATACGAAAAGATCATCGAATTATTCTCTCAATACCGCAATCAAACCGATAGCATCGTCATCCTTCGCTGCTTCCGGAAAAACGATTCGTCACTGTTCTATCAGTTGGTAGAGCTTCCCACCAAGGTCTTTGAGCCAGTTGACCATCTTACCCGTGCCCAGGCACAAGCTGGCACTATCCCAATTCCACCAGATTCCGACAAGCCTAACTTCAGTATTCGTATAGATAGAAGTGACGCCAAGATCACCGTGACGGGCATTCGTATAGAGACCTGTAAAATCCACGGAACGTGGACGATTCCAAAACTTTCAGAAGCGGAGCCAGACAGCTGAAACTGAGTTCGGCAAGTTTCAGGACGCCAATACATTACCAGTGCGGTTCAACTGGCTGACCTGATGTGGTTAGCCAACGTATCTTGTCTTTATGCGGATCGCTAAGCCAGCGAATAACCACGGGAGTGCCGAGAGCGATATTTGGCACGGCCTCGGTAACGTCGTGAGGGAGATCCACATAGACCAGGATTTAACAATGTTTATCAAATGCGGTGAAAGGTGATGCTGATGAGACATACAGAAAATGAGATTGAGGAAGCTGCGAGTCGGTTCGAGAAACTTACTGATGAGCTCGATCCGGCAACTGTTGAAGTCGATAAGTTAGACGATCTTCGAGAGGTTGCAGCAGCGGCAGAGACGGTACATACATACGAAGTACGACTTCGGGAAGCTGTTGAGGATGCCAGAGCGCACGGAAGGTCGTGGAACCACATTGCCGTGGCACTAGGTGTATCCAGGCAAGCAGCTCGTCAGCGGTTTTTGCATTCTGAAAAACATGGCGTGTCTCAATAGAACCAATTACTGAGTGGTGCCATTAAAGACGATTAGACCGACACTTCGGTAAGTCGCTCTACATCAACCCCACCAGAGTGGATACTTATTGCGAGATCAATCCCTAGCTTCTGTGATAGCCGCATTAGTGTTTCGATGGTTGGGTTGTCGCTTCCAGATTCCAGCCTGGCAATAGCTGGCTGATGCATCCCAAGCCGTCTTCCGAGTTCTGTCTGGGAGATGCCTTCGTCAGCGCGATACTCAACAACTCGAATTGCTACTGCGCGTGCTAGCGCTGTGCGTTCCCACTCTCTGCGAAATTCTGGGTTCTCTAGGGCAACTGCTAACGATTCGCCCGCCGTCCTTAATCCCTTTGTCTCCATCATTCATCCCCTTGTCTTAGGTTGACTCTTCGCTGTTAAGCCGCTCCTCAGCTAAAGCCACGCTTCGCTGGAAACCACGGGGACTCACCGAGGCTTCTGGGCCAACAGCTCCTATTGTGAAAATATTTAGTCCTGTGGGTTTTTAGAATAAATGCCCTCTGCTGTGTCCTTGTCGCGGGCGCAACTCTCTTAATCCACCCATTCCTTGATTAGCACTTTGATGTGGGTAAGGAAGTCACACTGACACCTTCGGGAAGTGGAATCAGTCCTTCATCCCAGGTAGTACCTTCCGGAAAAAGCGCCATCTTATCTGCGTTAATGTTCTCCCAGTGATAGTTCAATACACTCAAACGCCTGATATTCTTGTAACTGCAATTTCTTCCCCAGCTTAGATCGAGCTACATTTTTCACGGTACGCTATCGGATGATGGCATAAATGACGCATCCATCCATAATTAATGGCCACAAGCAGTCAAAATTGGTGGACAAACGCTCTGCTAATACCCTGAAATCATTATTCGGGAAACTCCAATGATTGTCACACCTGGTCGCTATCGTGTATATTTCAGTATGTGTCGTTTGCTAGGAGGCTTTCCGTCATGATAACTGCAATGCAAGTGGCTGCCTATTTTCTCTCAAAAGTTGACGACGAGTTAGGCGAAGGTATCACGAACTTGAAAATGCAAAAGCTGGTTTATTATGCTCAGGCATACCATTTGGCAATTTTTGGCATTCCACTTTTCGGTGAAGAGATCCAAGCCTGGCAACATGGTCCAGTAGTCCCTGATTTATATCGGAAATTCAAGCGCTTTAATTCTGGACCAATTGATGCAGATGATTACCTGCCAACTATCAATCAAGGACTCTCTGAAGACGTAAGAGAGTTCCTTGATGAGGTTTATGAGCAGTTTGCACAGTTTTCTGCCTGGCGACTAGCCGACATGACGCATACAGAAGATCCGTGGAAAGAAGCGATATCTACTAGAGATCATGTGATCTCTCACGATTCAATGAGAAACTTCTATAAAGCGTTCATTACTGTCGAAGCATGAGTGGCCGCAGTGGCCAACCGTAGGATCAATAGCAGTGGATTGAATCCAGAAAGCAAACGAATTGGGCTTGCATCAAGCAATGCAGATTCATCAGCAGGTGTTCTTGAACTACATCCCGTATTTTTCCTCAAGTGCATCGAACCGAAGTGGCGCCTCTCCAAATGTACTAAGGACCA
>JAJZIP010000137.1:4260-8619 GCA_021810525.1 Actinomycetes bacterium
GCCCTCCTTACGACTCTTCACCAACTCAGCCAAATGACGTGGTCGCAGATTCTTCATGCTCCAAGACACGGGAAAGGCTCGGAAAAAATCGTCGTAAGTTCCTTAAAGGCTCCGATCCCACCCCAACTCAAAGATATCGAGGATATTCAGTGGAGGGCATTCAGATTTTTTGGACGGGCTCCGTTTGTTGGTTACAGAGATCATGCGCATAAAGGTCTATTCCATATCGTCTGGCTCGACACCAACTTTCAACTCTACAATCACTGAACGACACGCGTGGAAGAGCTATCCCCCGCTTTGGTAGGTCAGGGCTGCCTACCACCGACCTCCAGCACGCCCACATTCCTAGATTCATCCATTGAGCGATGAAAGGTCAAATTTGAACAAACTGAAGCGCCCTTCCGTGAGGGAGGGGTCAAGCGACCTCACCCTTTTTTCGGTCTACCTGGCTTACGTCCAGGGAGTTTCTGGTTCTCTACATACGTCTTCACTATCTCAAGCGGCGCTCTGCCACATGGTACGACAGCATATGAGGGCGACCAAAAGTGATCCCCCCACAAAGCGTTCTGCACTTCCGGCCACTGCTTTCCCCGTTCTCTCATGGCCGATAGTGTCTGGTTGGTCTTCTCACTTGTGTGCAACGTAGACATCTGTTCACCTCCTTAGTGATGTCTCGGTCTGGTCACCCAGCCCACCGGATAGAGCTTTTACAAGCTCCGTCCTTTAGAGCGGAGTGGGTGACGCTACCCATTTTCTCTGGAATGTGACCAACACTTCCGTGCGTTCTTTAGGTGTCAAAACTCCGGCAAATGGCGAGCTGCTCCTCATGTCTATGGCATGCTGCTCATGAGATAGCATCAGGTCATATAGGGCTGTTAATCCCGTATCTGACGTCAGTGCATCATCTAACAGCTTGACCCATTCTGCAAGATATATGTCGTTTGGACGTTCATTGAAGACCATATCTGCCCAATCCCTGGCATCTTGCAGGTAAAATCGCCGATCCGGTGACCGCGATAGTTTCGCTTGAATGGCTTGGAATAGTGCCAAGCTTTTTGCATCTTGTCGCTGAAGCATGGTTCTCGCTCTAATCTGCCGAATGTTGTGACCATCTTCCCAGACAGCCACATACATTTCCCGCTTAAAGTTTAGTTCCCACTCGAAGTCGGACAATACGGTTTCCCGTTTTGCACGGCACACGATATTCCGACCAAATACTTCGTAGGCATTGCAGAACTCGTATAAGGCGTTCCGGTGATGGTTTCTGTTTTAGTAACTGGCACTGATGAAGTCACCGAACCATTGACCGTAGTGACCTTGTTGTAGCTCACAGTGGCACTCCATGAAGGAATGAGAACGAGCTGCACTGACTGTTGCGCTACGGCCCATTGATCGAACGTAGTTGTCGGCAAGATTCCAGGATTGACGTTGCAGATATTTTGACCTGAGAAGAAGTTGGCATACTTCCAAGGTGACCCCGAATAGTCAGGGAATGACGGACTTGTCGGAGGTATCAACGGTGTAGTCGGAGTTGAACAGAACGAACCGTCAACAACCTGGCCAGTCGTCGTGTTCTTTATTTCCGGCTGAACCCCAAGCAGTGTTTCATTGCTTAGGTGGATATTGCTATCGATAACCTTGGTCACCACAGAAATGACGCTGGTGTTGTATCCCACAATTTGCCAAACGTAATAGGTATAGGTCTGCCAGTGGCTCGTGTTTACCCAATACTGGTAACTTTGCCAATGGCTTGTGTTGACCCAATACTGATAACTCTGCCAGTGTGAGGTATCAACCCAATACTGGTAACTTTGCCAATGGCTTGTGTTGACCCAATACTGATAACTCTGCCAGTGTGAGGTATCAACCCAATACTGGTAACTTTGCCAATATCCGCTGACCCAGTACGAGTAATAAAACAGTCCGTAGCTTCCTGGTTCCCATGACCTGTACCAACATATGCCAAATGAAAAAGTACAATCCCAATGACCTGGCAACCATTTGTAGTAACTACCCTGGGCCCAGTATCCACTGACCCAATATCCGCCGGTCGCCCAATATCCGCTCGATACCCACTGTTGCCCGGTCGCCCAATATCCGCTATTGACCCACTGTTGCCCGGTCGCCCAATATCCGCTCGATACCCAATATTGGCCAGTGGCCCAATATCCGCTCGATACCCAATATTGGCCAGTGGCCCAATATCCGCTCGATACCCACTGTTGCCCCTGATGCGCTACATCTCCATATACCGGCGTAATAACTGTTCCGTTCGATGTCTTAGTGCTTACCACCTGACTGGGAATATGGCCTGATCCTCCAGCTTGAGGAACAATGTTGTATTCAGTTGGAGTATTCACCCACATCGCATTATTCGGAAACATGGAAGCGCCCTGAATTCCAGGGCCACTTCCATTTAAGTTCAGGCTTGCTGCATAAGCGGTTGGTGACAAGAGTAGAACCATAAAAAGGACCAAAACCAAAGTAGAAATGGGCACGAAACGCCACAGACGATTACCCCGTCGAGTCTTATCATCTAAATTACCAGCGCCCATTTGCCTTCTCTTTCTACCGTTAGTCCTGACTAATGCTCATGATTCGCATATCTATATGTATGCACGAGCTACAAATCACCTAGTGGAATGCAGCACACGAAGTTGTGCCTTTGTCGTAGAAGGTCGGAACAGCGTTCTTCGGCAAAGGTGTAGAAGAAGTGATATTTTGACCTGCAAAAACCGTAGAAGGGCCAGCAGTTATCACTGGCATGCCATTCACCGTAGCTACGACTCTGTTGTTCGCAATATATGCTTCTGGAACAGGTACACAAAAAGCTGGCAACTCACTGCTGTTCACGGAAAAAGTTCCAACCGGAGCAGCTTGAATCTCTAAAGTGTCAGCACCTATGAGCTGTGGCCCACTCGTTGATGTCGTCTTAGGAGCAGTAATATCATTGAGCTTGGTGTCGTTGATCTGAACAGAAGTTGAGTGGAGCACCTTAGACCCAAAGGGAAGCATCGCTGTATTGGCGCTTACAGCGTAACTCTTTACACCTCCTACCGTATAGCTTTCTGATCCGTCATAGAACCAAAGTGAAACTGATTGAGTCTTTATCACCCCGCCGGACATGCCCGCACCGACTTCTGTGCCCATCTGCGTCCATTCATGCGAATTCGCCAACCCTGCCGCATAAGTAGGATCAGCCTTAGCAAGAGCCAGCTCACTAGCGGGCAAAAGTCCAAGATGATGCGGCAACACGAATTCGGTCTTAGTCGTATTGAACCCCACAGGTGTATTTGGAGGCACTGTTGTAGTTGTCGAGCCAGAACTAGTTGAGTTACTCGTGCTGCTTACTGCTGCACTGTTGCTCGTTCCACAAGCAGCAAGGCTTAGCCCTGCAAAGCCTGCTACTGTAAGTAGCTTGATTGTTGCTTTCATTTCAAATTCTCCTTTATGTAAGAAATCTTGTTACTTAATATGTATGCACCCAAAACAGAAGTCTGTTACCTCTCATAGAGCACCCTTGTAAGTGTCTATATCGGCGATACGAATTGACTCCATAATCATTTACAACCTTTCCCATACCCACGAGACGAACCCTTTGAATCGCCTTTGCCACTCCCTTTGCTATTGTCGTCACCGGAAGACCTGCTGCCGCGTTCTGAACCCTCAATGGCAATCTGCCTTAGCCTGTGCATCCGTTCCACTTCGGCTAGAGTCTCCTTGCTGGGAGTATAGATTTCTCCCTCTTCGATCTTGATCGCTTTAGTGATGTTGAATAATTCAACGAAGTGTTCCCGACTGACAACATCGCCAAGCTCTACTATCAATTCCTGCCTTCTCTTCTCATCAACCTTCCACACATCATCGGTGGACTTATAGAAAAACCCACGATGATATTCCCGATCATTTTTGGTGACTGGTGTGAGAAAAGTGGCCTTTATCACAGCAGCAACTTTGTTGTCAATCGAACTAGCAAAATCATCTAAGTCTTTGCTCAGGAAGTCTAACATTGACCCATTATTTGTGTCGACTACATTGGAGGCAGTAGTGCTAGTAACACTCTGCGTGGTGGTTTCATTAGAGATTTCTAATTCGCTATCAACGGACTGTGATGTACTGACTAATTCGCCTTCATCAAGCGAACCATTCACTAGAGCTGAATCTTCGTCCGCTGGAACTAACTGCTGTGGAGTTTCAACTGCGTGTGAGAGAAAGTAAGGATCCTCGTCATCCTCGCCGTAGTAATCAACAGGGGGCGGTTCTTCCCCCTCTGCCACCCAGTTGTGTCCATCCACTGGCAAGGCGGCATAGTCATCCCAAATATCGGCCAGCTCGTCGTCAGTGTCACCTATCGCATCA
>JAJZIP010000138.1 GCA_021810525.1 Actinomycetes bacterium
AAGACCGGGCAGCTTCGGAGTACCTTGGTTCCAGAGTTCTCATTCCGAAACCGATTGATGGGGCGTGACTTCCCGCAAGCTCGTGACCGAGTAGTTTCGGAATACCCGGAAAGCCTGATCGAGCTGCCACATTCAGAATGATCAGTTCACACCGCCCTCGGTGGTAGATGACAACTGAGAAAGGCTGAGGTTTGATTAGCGGCCATTTCTCAGCCTCATTTCTCGCCTAAGGATCTTGTTTATTGATAGAAGGTGGTACGTTATGTAGTACGACTTAGGAGAGGTTGGCATGGCAATTACAGCAACAGAAGCACGGAAAAACCTGTTTCGGTTATTAGAACAGATCAACGATGACCGTGTTCCAGTAGAAATCATGTCAAGGAGGGGAGATGCCGTCTTGATGGCTATGCAGGACTACGAGGAGTTGGAAGAAATTGCACACCTGCTCCGATCTCCCGTTAACGCAATCCGACTTCTTGAGAGTTTAAAGCAGGCATTGACAGGTGATCGTCACGAATACCATTTGGAACAGTGAGGATCGTATTCACTTCTAATGGTTGGCAAGACTATACGTTTTGGCTTTCATCAGACAGGATGACTCTAAAGAGGATCAACAGGCTGCTCGACGATATCTCCAGACATCCATTTGACGGCATAGGCAAGCCTGAGCCATTAGGTTATGCTTTTGCAGGGTGCTGGTCACGACGCATAAGCGATGAGCACCGGCTTGTCTATTTAGTAGATGCTGATGATATTGTGATTCTTCAGACACGCTACCACTACGGTAAATAGAGTGCTGTGCACTGCAACTGCGTCTGAACGTAACTGGAATTTGGCTGTCCGCTTCGGCGACCAACTCTTGACATAATAGAACTTAATCTATCTGCGCCAGCAATTTCATGAAATGTTACAGTGTGCGAAGACTGATTGAAGTTCCCGGCGGGGAGCAATCTAGATGTGCTTGCGATCACGACTGAAAACATCAAGTTTTTTGGTAAGTACATGACCAAATACGTCACGAAGAGTGCCGCAGAAGATCCAGGCTTTGCTTATGAGTTCAAGAGCATGGCTCAAAGAGACGCTATCTCTGACCAATACTGGTGGCCTCGGTTGCTTGTACGCACTTGTTTCGAGATGGCTGGCGACCCCCGTTACAGCAAGCTCAAGCTTCGTGAGCACGCTCATAGTTTTGGCTTTGCCGGGTGGTTCCTCAGAAAGATTCCGTGATTGGTCGGTGACCTTTGGGGAGCTTCGTCTGTTGCGTTCTAAGTGGGCTGCTGATCACGCCGATCCTGAAAACCTCCCCGAACTGAATGTCTCCCACTGGCTTTTTGAAGATGATGAAGTGGGTTGGGAGATGGTTGCGATTTGCTGGCGAACCCGACTAGATGCCTTTGAGGTGCGCGAGATGTGGGAAGTCAGGCAAGAAGGCATTGAGCGTAAACGTGAGGATTGGTGGAATTGGGGCAGGCATGAGGCGAGGGCTGCATAATGGAGTCTTGTTCAATTTTCACAATTCCTGAGGCCGCAGCTCAGCTTCGCTTTTCGACCAACACGGTTCGGAAACTGCTTCAGGAAGGCCGAATCAAACGTGCGCGGACGGGACAGTATGGCGGAAAGTGGCGCATTTTGCAAAAGGCGCTTGATGACTTCGCGGCGGCGGGTGTTGATCAGTAGTGGCGAGGACATAATTCGCCACATAAATGTTATGGCTTAACCTGTTTATGAGTGATAGTTGCTTCTAGGCTCACGGTTCTGTAGCTGCTTACATGTGCTTTGCCGGAATTTCTTAAAACCCTTTGTAGCTGACTTCCAAGCAGTTGGTCGCAGGTTCGAATCCTCCCCCGGGGCGCTGGTTGAGGGCCTATGCCACCGGGACTCGTTCTGGGAATATACACAGGTCAGAAAGTGCTTTCCCCATCTCTTTGCACGTCGACCCTACGAAATGTAGTCTTTTGGAGACTTTAGACAGGAGGGAAGATGTCCCGTCAAGATGACAGACTGACCACCCGCGAGGCCCTGGCCCTTGGGCTCAAAATCGTTGAGCCGGCGGGTGGGACAGGATCAAGCTTCGCGCACGTTCCAGCTTCAGCTATCGCCACCTCCGAAAGGTTAATGGAATACTTCAGGAACCACGAATTGGAGCTGGTCGGAGGAGAAGAGCACGGAGGAACCCAGTTCTTCTTGTTCCCACTCGCCGACTAGGAAAGGCCCCGGCAGTAGCGGTGGCGGGGGCCCCCGTATTTGTTATCTTGGCGGCGTGAGTTGAAGATATGAGCCAATAGCCATTGGCCTTAGGATGTAAGGTTACGCTGAGATATCGGGATTTCCTCGTTGAACAGGAAGTGCTAGACTGCGTTCATTCCGGCACTAAAGAAGCGGGGGCCATTTGATGGACACGCAAAACGGTGTAAAGAAGAGCGGTGCAACTGGTAATTACGTTGTGCCTTTGATGCACACGACGATTCCTGAACCCTTGGTAAACCTCGGATTTCTCGGCCTGTTGGCGGGATCGGTTGTAATGGGCGCGGTCGACCCGCCCTTGGCGGCTCTGGTGGGCGTAGGCGTGATAGTTGCTCGTCACCGTCGGAGCTAGAGCGAGGCGGAGAATCTCAGCACGATGCGGGATCTTGGGATCGGAGACTGGTCGCCTGCTGATCGATGCTATTTAGAATTCAACCAGATTACACATCCTGTACATCGCATGTTTACGAAAGGCATTTACCATTTCAGCCATCGTGAAGATGTCTTGCGTACTCAAGAGCGAGTGCGTGAGTCGGAAGGATGGGAATGGACGTCATTTTTGAAACCCTGCTCGTTGAGACTTTGGCTATTGCAGTTCGGCTCATTGTGCAGCGACTCATCGAATGGTGGGAAGCGCGGTCCGCTGCCAAGACGTTCGCTGTTCCGTAGGGTGGTTCCTGGAATTTCGAACCTAGTGCCCTTTGGCGGGAATTGGCTATAACGCGGATGAATCCATTCGATTTGCCAAAGGCGGTGGGAGGGTTCCTGGATCGATTCGTCGGCGATCGACAACACCGTCGAACCTGGGTGAGCGAAGGACGAGCGCAGATCGAGGTTAAGGGCATTAACGAGGCAGGCAAAGAGTTGGTTGCCCGTCACGTGGAGAGTGCACTGCAGTCCGCCAAAGGGGTGCAGTGGGCACAGGTGAATGCTGTCGTTGGTCGTGTCATGGTGGCGTTCGACCCCGATGAGGCATCGATCGGCGACCTTGTCGACGTAGTCGAAGGGGTAGAGGAGGCTCACGAACTGAGTGAGGGAGGGTTTCCTCACGAACGCCCAGAGCATCCTGGCGACAGCGAACCCATTTTGCGCAACGCGTTTGCACTTGGCGCGGATGTTGTTGGTTTAGGAGTGGGGGTAATTGGCCAGCTGATGCGACTGGCCCCTTTGCCTTCAGAAGTAGCTGTGGTGACCGCCATGGCTGAGAACCAGCCACGGGTGCGACGGTTCCTAGAGGGTCATTTTGGGCACACGGCAACAGACCTTGGGCTGGGGGTGACGAGCGCCTTGGCTCAGGGGTTGGTTCAAGGTCCTTTAGGGCTTGTCGTTGACATGGCCAACCGGGTGAATGTGCTAGGAGAATTGCAGGCTCGTCGCGAACTTTGGCAGAAGCGCGAGGCCGATCTCAATACGCAAGGCCGTCGGGCACCAAGGGCGGCATCTCCTCGTGATGTGCGCCCCGTCCAGCTGCCGTCTGGCCCGATTGAGCGTTATACAGATCTTGCGGCCGTTGCATCTTTGGGCGCGTCGGGGGTAATATATACAGCCACCGGAAGTCCCCGCCGGGCTGCAAGCGCTTTTGCGGCAGGCGTTCCGAAGGCAGCGCGTCTTGGCAGAGAAGGGTTCTCGGCCCACTTTGTCCGAGTGCTTAGTCAGCACGGTGCTCTTGTCATGGATAGGGGTGCGGTGCGCCGACTGGATAGGATCGACACGGTCGTACTCGACGCGTCAGTAATAACCACTGGGCGAGGAGAGTTCGGTGATGTGGAGATATTTGGCGACGCCGATGTCAATGAGGTGGTTCGTGAGGCTTCTAGGCTCTTTGACCCTTTGCGCCCACTGCGTTCGGTTAGCAGGGCTGGATGGCTGCTTGGTCGGCTGGATGCGCTGATTGACAATGGCATATCTCTGCCGCGTGGTGTTCGAAGCGTGTCGAGAAATATGGGGGTGGGGCATCTTGGGACTTTGGGCCTGTCGCATCGGGGTCGATTACTTGGCTTGATAGCGATAGAGGCCGAACTTGATCCATTGGCGCCTCGACTGGCAACAGTTGTGAAACGAAATGGGCACCTTCTGGTTGTTGCTGGAAGCCGCGGCGTTGGCGCGCGACTGGGCGCTGCGAGGACGGTTCCTGGACGTAGCCGCTTGCGCGCTTCAGTGCGGACTCTTCAGAGCGAAGGCCACGGCGTTCTACTGGTATCGGGTGGTGATGCGCACGACGGACTCAAGGTGGCGGACTGTGGTATTGGCTTAGATTTTGCTAATCGCTCGGTTCCGTGGGGGGCTGCGATTCTGGCATCCGGGGGGCTGGCAGATGTCTACCGGGTAGTGGAAGCCGTGGAAGTTGCACGTGGCGTTGCGCGGCGCAGCACTTTATTCTCTCTAGCCGGTTCCAGCGCAGGTCTCGTTTGGGGGCTGATGGGTCCGGCTTCGACCGCCGGACGCCGGGCGGCGCTTCCAGTCAACGTAGCGGCTTTGGCTGCCCAGGCATCGGGATTGGCCACCGCCATTGTCGCTGGACGTCGGCCGGATCCTGTACCGATGGCTCAGACTGGCTGGCACGCACTTGAAGCAGATGCAGTACTGACTGCCTTGGGAACCTCGTTGAACGGTCTTGATCCAGGAGAGGCCCAGCGTCGCCAGTCTCCTCACCCGGCGGAACTTCCGGAAGTGGTCAAACTGATGCGGGCTTTCGGCCTTGAGTTGGCCAATCCGTTGACCCCTCTATTGGCGGCCGGTGCCGCAGTTTCAGCCGCAGTTGGTTCGGTGGCTGACGCAGCGCTTGTAGCTGGAGTTGCAGGAACGAATGCCGTGATCGGAGGGTTACAGAGGGTACGGACGGAAGCATCAATTGCCAAACTGATGCGGGTTGAGGCTAATGAGGTCAGAGTCCGTCGGGCCGGCTCAGTGGTATCCGTTGAAGCACGGCGGATAGTCCCAGGTGACATTGTGGAGCTTGGGGCCGGGGACGTGTTACCTGCCGACTGCCGGATCATCGAGGCTGAATCGTGTGAAGCTGATGAATCCGCCCTAACCGGCGAGCCTTATCCTGTAGTCAAGCAGTCCGCTCCAGTCCCCGGAGCAGGGCCTGCAGACAGGTCATGCATGCTGTACGAGGGTGCGACTGTGGTAAACGGCAGCGCCTTGGCGGTCGTCGTGGCAACGGGACAGGAGACAGAGATGGGCCGCGCCCTTGCAGACGCCCCGTCACCCCCTCCGAGTGGTGTGGAAGCCCGCTTGCATAGGCTGACCAATGCTGTGGTGCCGGTAACGGTCGTGAGCGGCGCTGCCGTGGTTGGCTTGAGTGTATTGCGTGGCCGAAGTGCGCGTCAGGCAGTTATATCTGGAGTCAGTCTCATGGTAGCGGCCGTTCCGGAGGGTCTGCCGGTCCTTGCGACTGTGGCACAGCTTGCTGCTGCGCGCCGATTGGCGAGCCGTGGTGCCATTGTCCGCAATCCGAGAACCATCGAAGCCCTGGGCCGAGTGGAGGTACTTTGTTTTGACAAGACCGGCACGCTGACCGGCGGGCGGATAGCTCTGCATACCATCTCAAATGGGAAAGAGAGGAGACCGGTCGACTCTTCCATCGGTCCACTTCTCCGCAGCGTGCTAGCTGCTTCGGTCCGCGCAAGTCCCGTGGCAGATGATGAGGACGTCCTATTGCACGCGACTGATCGAGCGGTTGTTGAAGGGGCTCAGAGTGTCGGGGTGTTCGCCGCCGACGATCTTGATGGCTGGTTGCCCCTTGGTGAGCTTCCGTTCGAGCCGGCTCGAGGCTTTCACGCTGTCATGGGCGAGACTTCCGATGGTGTTCGGGTGTCAGTGAAGGGCGCCCCTGAAGTTATCCTTTCGCGCTGCATAACTTGGCGCTCACCTGTCGGTGTCTTGCCGATTGATCGTCGGGTTCGTCGGCGTCTCAATGCCGAAGTTGAACTCTTGGCTCGGCAGGGATTGCGAGTATTGGCCGTAGCTGAACGCAATGCCGCCTCGTTGGACGAGATCGACGATGACCGCGTATCTGGGATGGAGCTTCTTGGCTTCTTGGGTCTTGCCGATATCGTCAGGCCTGCGGCAGCTGCAGCAGTCAAAGATCTGCGCCGCGGTGGTGTAGATGTGGTGATGATTACTGGGGATCATCCGAGCACTGCGAAGGCTATAGCTCTTGAGCTGGACATGATAAATGGTGGAGCAATTCTAACTGGGCCGGAGTTGGACTTGCTGACGGACGAAGAGCTGGACTCCGTTGTCTCAGGCGTATCCGTTTTTGCCCGAGTCACACCTACGCAGAAAGTGCGGATCGTGCGTGCGTATCAGCGCGTGGGTCGGGTCGTGGCAATGACAGGTGATGGAGCTAACGACGCTCCCGCAATTCGCTTGGCCCACACCGGAATCGCTCTTGGGGCTGCCTGTTCCTCGGCGGCCAAGGCTGCTGCAGATGTTATTGTGGTTGACGATCGCATAGAGACAATAATCGACGCGATCATTGAAGGAAGGGCAATGTGGGCGTCGGTGCGCGATGCCTTGGCTATTCTGATTGGCGGGAATCTCGGCGAGGTTGCATTCACGTTGACATCCACCGCTATCTCCGGCGCCTCGCCGTTTGCTGCACGGCAGCTGCTTTTGGTTAATCTGCTCACCGATCTAATGCCAGCTATGACCATTGCGCTAAGGCCTCCGACCCGGCGTTCGCCGGAAGCTATTTTGCACGAAGGCCCAGACATCTCGCTTGGGTCATCGCTTGTACGCCAAATTGCCGTGCGGGCGGTCGCCACGGGAGGCGGAGCCACGGGTGCATGGGCGATCGCGCGAGTGACTGGGAGCAGCAAGCGGGCTGGGACCGTGGCCCTGTCAGCCCTGGTGTTAGCGCAGCTGGGCCAGACTGCGGTGCTTGGCCGCAACAGTCCACTGGTCTTGGGCTCTACGGTCGTTTCCGGGGCGGTGCTTTTTGGTGTCATCCAGACCCCGGTGGTCAGCCAGTTCTTCGGATGTACGCCACTGGATCCTTTGGGGTGGGGGATAGCAGTTGGCTCTGCGGCTGTGGCGACCGGAGCGTCGATTCTTATCTCGTGACGAAGCGGCGGTAGAAGGCAACCCTTGTTTCTGAGCGCAAAGACCGAGCATCGCCCGATACTTCCTAAAGGGGTGCGCGAACGATGTTAATTTCGGTGTGCACAAGTTCGTGCCCGAAGTCTTTTATGCCTGTCAATTTGAGCCTTGGTAAAGAATGAACTTTTGTTGGTTTCGTTTGCTTGACGGACCTGATGGCTTGGCTATGGGAGCTTTCCATTTGGTATGAGCGGAAGAGATCGGAGTCTCACTCCCGAGGCTGCATTGATGGCGTTGGCTATCGCAGGAGCAACAGCTATGAGCGGCGTCTCGCCGGCTCCAGCGAATGGAATGTCCGGTCGGTCCAGGAGCACGGTCTCGATGTCGGGAATGTCACTGAATCGGGGTATCCGGTAGTGGGAGAGTGTGGGCGAGGCTATGTGCCCGTGCTCGAGATCCACCTCTTCGAACAAAGCACCGCCGAGAGCCATGATCGTTCCGCCTTCGATCTGATTCATCACCGTATCTCGGTTCACGACCGCACCACATTCATATGCGGTCACAATTCTACGGATCGTGACCTCGCCGTCGCCGCCAACTGTGACCTCTGCGGCTGTGGCGACCCGACCGCCCTTTTCAAGCCCTGCCGCGAAGCCAAAGCCGCGCCCGGACCCAGAGAGTTCTTTCTTCCAGCCAAATCGTTCTGCAACAGCGCGAATCACGGACGAGAGCCTTTCATCATCGAGGTTCGCAAGCCGGAAGTCGATGGGGTCGACGCCGCTTTGTTCTGCCAGCTCATCGATGTGGCACTCCCTGGCAAACGCATTTGCGGTTGCAGCAAGGGCACGATAGGAGCCCTGTGGTACTGGGGAAGCCGCTGGTTGAAATCTCAGCCGCATGTTGGGGATCGAGTAAGGCATGGCGATGCCGGCTATCCCTGAATTGATGTTAAGAAAATCCCAGCCGCTCAGAGAGCCCCTTGAGTCTAACGAAGCGCGGATGTCTATTATGGCCATTGGGCGGAGGTATCCCCATCGGAACTCCTCCTCTCGGTTCCAGTGCACCTTCACGGGCCGATTGGCATTTCGCGCTAGCTTTGCAGCTTCAATGGCAACCTCGCCAGCATGTTTTCCTCCAAATCCGCCCCCGGTGGGGGGAACGATGACACGGACGTCCGCTTCGTCGATGCCAAGTTCAATTGCTGCCTGCCTGCGCACTCC
>JAJZIP010000139.1 GCA_021810525.1 Actinomycetes bacterium
GATACCCCGAACGTCTTGAGACCGAGTAGGTGGCAACATAGCACATATCTTAAGTCCAGTTGTAACTGGCCAGATACCTAGTCCTGCGCGGGCCGAGTTCCGTTGGGGAGTACGCATTACACCCTAGAGGAACGCTTTTACCTTTAAGAGATTTGAGATCATTTGGCATTGACTTTCAAGTTACCTTATGGCTGCTACGGATTCTTTGGAATCGGAGAGAATTTCAGATTTACGAAGCATTGCTCACCGCCATAAACAATCAAAATCAAATGGTGTGACACTGATATTATTGGGCCAGTTGATGTTCGGGAACAGTTGACGAATTCTGACTATGGTCGTCGAATATCGTAAATCTCGGACTCTTACTGGTTTGCCTGAATATCTGAAATGTTGGGGGTGGGACATTGGGAAAGGTGAAAGCCTATCATACGGTGGTACCTGAATATGGCGCCGAGCGAGATGTGTACCATGATCAAATCGGTGTCCAGCAGGAATGCGGATTAAGCCGGAGCACAGAAGTCCTGGGAAAGCAGGGCGGCCAAAGTGCAAGGATTGTCAGAGATTCTGTGGAAAGTGATAGCCCGACAGTTGGGCTCATGGCTGAGTAGACAGTTAGACTGGACCCAGTCTAACTGTCTGGCACGCTAGGCTTTTGCCTGGATTTAGTTTGCGCATTTACTGCAAATTGCGATTGAAGCCACAGGTCGAGATTCCCTTACAATGGTTCCGATCGAGGCTTGAGTTTGATTGATTGATTGCTTGATGGCGAATAGATTGCACTTTTGCGTGAAATCTTTACCAAAACCGCCTCCAGCGATCCTGTGTATAGAATTTCCATGAGTTTCTAAACCAGAACCTGGGAGGTCTGCCTTTTGGGTATAGCTGGTAGATTCGGGGAGGCCGAATCCGTGGCTGGGAGTACCGACTACCGTAGGCCCTTCTCTGGCCAGGAAAATATCCGTAATGATTTGGTCGTGAGTAATACATTTACTTCTCCTTTGATCTTGACACCAGTGCCGCGATAGCAGAAGCTGCTTCCGCCTGCATACCTGGTAAGACATGTGCATATTGCTTTAGGGTGAAAGCCGGTGTTTCGTGTCCCAGGCGTTCGCTAATGACTTTGACAGCGATTCCTGCAGCTAGTGCGATCGAAGCGTGTGAATGCCTCAGGTCATGGAAGCGAATTATGGGTAGTCCTGGGCACTTTCGTTCAAGCGATTCGAACCGGTCACTTAGGGATTCTGGATGGACATGGCTTCCATCTTCACGGGTGAAGACGTAACCTGATCGCTCGTAGCCCTCACCCCAATATGTAGCTTCGTTCTTCTGTGAGATTTGATGCTCACGAAGAAGCTCCACGGTTTCCTTGTCCAGGTCAATTACTCTTGCCTGGTGTGTTTTTGGCGTAGAGATAGATACCTGGTATGCGACTGAAACGAGGTTTCTTCTAACTGACAGCCGAGAATGTTCAAAATCAATGTCTTTCCACATCAACCCGAGAATCTCGCCTCGTCTCATTCCCGTCATTGCGGCCAATCGAAAGGCAACATAGAGCCGGTCGTCTCTAGCTGACTCTAAAAACTGTCCCAATTGTTCCGCTGTCCAAGCGTTTAATTCGATAGCATTTGCCCTTATTTTTGGCGGATTTGCCCGTTCAGCCGGATTTGTGGCAACGAGTCCTGCACGAACTGCATCGCCAAGTGCCTTGTGGATCGTCGTGTGAATGTATCGAATAGTTTTTGGTGCAAGGCCTCGTTTCTTTCCGTTTCCAGGCTCGGCAAGCTCTGAATACAACTTGTCCAAATGAGATGGCGTGAGGCTCCTGAGTTTCACACCTCCAATCACAGGAAGTACATGTAGTTTCATATTTCTGGAATACGAATCCCAGGTACTTGGCTTGAGCTGTGACTTTATGGTCGAGAGCCAGTTATCTTCCACCCATTCCTTGAAACTTGTGCCAGTAGGTGGAATGTATAGGCCTGTATTTACTTCATTGACGAGGCGGGCTCTTGCGGCCTCTGCCTCTTTCCTGGTCCTGTAGCTTCCGTGCCATTTCTGACGCCTGGCGCCGTTTGCTGCGCGTTCCATTTCTAAAACTACATACCAGTTGACACTTTGTTTACCGGATTTATCGGTCCGGATCCTTTTATGGATATGTCCCTGCATGTTGTCTCAATTAGCCGAAGCGATTGAATCGACTAATCCCAACCAGCCAAGGAGAGCTGGAACCGGGATTAGTAGCCGTCTTCCGAGTCGGCGGGAAGGTAACTGACCTCTTCTAACCGCTTCATATACCGAACTGCGACCGATGCAAAGAAGATTTGCGACTTCGTCGATTGATAGGGTCATGCGTCCATTTGAGGGTAGCGATGACAGAAATTGAGCTCTAAGCTCTTCCATGGTAGGGCCTCCTTCTTAGGTCTTGCCAAGGTTCCGGGGTGTTACCGCACCTCGGAACCACTCATATGTCTATACCTGTATACTAGATTGTGGGTGTGACAGAGTCAACAGTTGTAGACTAAATAGTCATGAGTCCGCTTGTGCCTACCGAAGATTTGATTGATTCTCGTGGTGTTGCAGAGATTCTTGGACTTTCGCAGCCAAATAGCGTAAGTCTGTATCAACGTAGGTATCCGGATATGCCAAAGCCTGTAATCAATCTTGGACCGAATCGTCCCATGTTGTGGTTGCGATCAGAGATTGAGGCGTGGGCCATAGCCAGGGAAAGAGTAAAAAAGTGATGTTTAATCTAGTCTTATTGTTATTCACGCGGTCGGAAGATGTACTTCTGGCCAAATACATAATAGATTTCTCACAAAAATAGGGCTGAAGCGATTAGCTAACTATTTCATAATCTCAGGATGCATGCAATCTGAAGCGACGTAAGAAATAAGGGTATTTGATCCGACTCAGAGTATACGCTTTGTAATTTCAGCACATGAACGGTTAGTTTTTAATTGCACCGCCTTCCTGGTTCGCTTACAAACACACCGAGAATCCACAAAAATTGATGACAGGAAGATAAATATCTCAAATATCAAAATGCCGATTACGTCCCAAAGGCTATTACAGGATTCGCACCTAACCGTCGGCCGCATCCTCAGATAATCAAATATGGTTAAATCACATCATATTTGCCTGGATCGGACGTGTCCTGTTATCAAGATACAAACAATGTGTTGGCCTTTTGTCGGGATTTCGATTGGGATAGGTCAAAAGCACGTGTGAACCTAACCGATTTGTCCAGTCATAAGCGGAGTAAATCCAAAAACACCTTAAATTCTTTGGTTGCTTATCAGGTCTGGGCTACTCAGAAGGAGGGAAATTGTTACCATCTTAAATAAACCTGGAAAAGTCTAAAGAGCATTCTCGGGCCACGCACCAGGACAATTGCTGCTTCACAGCTAACAGATTCCTTATCAATGCGCTGACCAAGTCCAAAGACGATCGAGTTCTCCCTTTAGCACTCAGTTGCGTCGCAGAGCATCTGATTACTGAAGTAGCGTTTTATGACAGGGGGCCCAAGAGTTGCGGTGTGTTCTAAAAATGTTTCAGAAAGTGGCCACAAGACGGGAGTACGATGGGATTCATGAAGCTCAACTTCCAGCAGTGTGAGGAGATTATTGATCAACTTCAGTGTTGGGGATGTCGTGAGTAGGCGAAAACACGCGAAGTCTGCTCGCAACCAATCCAAACGCGGCGAGTGGGATCCGTCAAGAATCGATTGGAAGGCTATCGCATGGTCTCGGATTGATCGTGCTTTTGTGTCATTCGACGCAATCTCGTTGATCACGCTACTGTCTGCTGCCGCTGATTCGCCCACTTGTGGTCACCGCCTGCAATCACTCAGTGTTCTTTGGACTCGGGCAGTGACTCACCCTCCCAAAGGGGTTCGGGTTGCTGAGCCGTCTAGTCTTTCGAAACTTCTTGCTGCTGCTCGAAGTGCCGCACCGCAACTTCGATTCCTTGAAGACTGTTGGCTTGCTGATCCTCGTTTGCTAGTTTGCTATCCCTTAGGTCGTCAGCGCTTTCGAATACATTCTGGTGCGTTGCAAAACGCACCGCAACTGCTCCGGACAATTTCTTCGACTGCAGAGGCTATCGATCCGTTTGTTCTGGACCATTACGGGTTCACACTCACCGACTTGCTCGAAGTTGCGCTACGCTACTCAGACTTACGTCTGGCTCTTTTGTTACCGAAATGGTCAACTGGACCGCTCTTCCCCGATGGAGATGATTTCGCCAAAGATAGTCCAAATGAAGTAATTCGAAGAATCAGTTCGACTCCAGCGGTACTTCGCGATGAGGAACTTTCTGTTGCCGTAAGTTCTCCGACGGATTCTGAGGTATGGACGTCATGTTGTGCGCATCCGGCGCGCGCTGCAGCAGCTTGGAGATGGATGACCCTTCCAGCGCAATCCATCCAAATCGTCCTTGCTCCAATGGCTCAATTGTGGGGGCCCGTCTTAGCTGCGGAAGGTCCTGTAGGAATCGTACCTGTTCCCGCAGCTCTAGTTCTAAGTGCACTTGCCGCTGCGACAGATATCTTGGCTTCCTCGGCTGCCGGCGACACAGCGAGTGTTCGGCGAATGGAGCGGGTGACCACTCAAAGGTTGCTTGCTATTCTCGGGAGTCCAAGCCTCTCCGATACTGGTCAATCAATCGATCTGACATCAAAAGAAGACCAGCTTTTGTCATCGCATTTAGGAATCGGAATGTCCCTGGTACTGGGCTGTCGGCACGCCTTCGTGATCTCGACGGTTGGTGGACTTGATAGGGACAGTCTGATAACAGCAGTTGATGATGCCGACTCCATTCTTGTCAACATGGATGTCGGCCAGCTGCGCGCGAAAGGAACACCGCTTGAGCCTTCTGCTTCGTTATGCCGTCTCGTTTTGTATGGTAGCCCATATCAGCTGAGCGAAATAAAGAGAAATGGGGTTATCCATCTCCATGTCGAAGAACTCGCTTCGTACCTACTTGAAATAGAGCAGACAGAGGCGGGTTCTGGTCTAATCTGGCAGTTCCTCGACGAACTCGCAACCCAGTCAGGAATCGCAGATCTGTTATATATCGATCCGTCGGATGTCTGGCGACATTGGATGAACCTTGGTGTATTGAACCCTATCGGAGCCGATGAAGTTACACTTGTCGTAGATTCGCGTCCAGACAATTCCTCATGGCAAATAGCTGCCAATTGGGAGAAGGTTGAAGCGGTACTAACAAATGCCGGGTTACCTGCCGTGTCGGCGTATCCATCTGCCAAATTGGACGAGCCTGGACGCGCCACGCTCAGAAGTTCTGACAATGAAGTCCTCTTGATCACCGCCGATCCACCTATGGTCATTATCACGCCCTTGACCGAGTCACTTCCTTCACTTGGGATTGACCCTGCATTTGCGATCGGAATTGCCGACGGAATCCTGCTGACTTGCATAAACTTTCCCGAGGTGGCGATGGGTATGGCCCTACCTAATCAACGACCCCTGGTTATTCACCTGGAATTCACTACGGAAAGGCCCCCAGAATCAACCAATGGTCAGGTTGGTATTGGCATGAGTGTGGATGCAGCGCCCAGTACGGTAGTTGGACTCCTTTTGGGTCCAGACTGGCTGGAATTACTCGTCACAGACCCAAACATGGCTCACATGATCCTCGGGGAAGCTCTGGCACATTGCCTAGATAAAGCCGTTGTATTCAGAGATGTTAACGAGCGGGCTGTGGTTCGCGAGTCATTTCTCTCTGCATGGAGGGTAGCTCCGCCAGTCGCGATTTTGAAGCTCAGTGAATCGAGTCTGTATCTTCGCGCAAAGGGTCGAGTAAGTCTTCCTCGGAATCACGCAAGCAAGGCCCGGGCATTGCGGATGTTTTCAAGCGCAATCCTCAAACGAAAAATAGCCACTGGAGAGTTCGTTGGCCCGGAAGCTGAGGACATCTGCCGAAATCAGATTGTACCTGCACTGAATGATGCTCTGAAGAGTTCTGTGGCCGACTGGTCAAACAATGCTATTTTGGCTGTTGCAGAACACCTTAATGACGCTCATGGTGAGCGAGCGCGTGTCGAAGCGGAACTTGAGCAAGCGCTTTCAGCACCCTGGGGAGAATATTGGCGCACTTTGGCACTGGCAGTACCTGAGGCCGCAGAAGGAACGAGGCCAATTGAGCTGTTACTTGAGCTGCTTCTTGCAGACACACCAACCGGCCCTATTCTTCCAGATCAGTTCGATCTCGCCGAGGTGGTTGAACTCGCCCACACTGCATTACAGATTGGCCTCGCGTTATCAGGTGCGCACAGTGGACTGCATACTCTTGCTCTCAGAATCGGTGACGGCGGCATTGTTGAAGTCGCTCCATACCCACACCTTGATGGAGGAGGGGACGAGGTAGACGACTCGGAACAGCATCGTGCGCCTGTTCGAATCGACATCGCTGCCTACTTGGAAGCCGATCGTTCTCATAGATTTCGTCTTTGGAACGCAGAAGCGTCACCACAATCCGACGAGCCCGTTCAATTCCAGAGCAACCGAATTCGCTTCCCTAATATTTTTATTCCGCTAGCGAAGCTGGCCGTTCCCAAATCTCTGAAAAATGCCGACAAAAAGATGCGGAGCGAATGTGGCACGGGAATTGACGGTCTTATGGCGGTGTTAGGCACTGCAGTCTCTTGGGTCTCCGGTGACGACCGATTGGAACGAGTTAAACAGGAGGAATTACGTGATGCCGCCCTAATATGGTCGTCACTTACCTCTTCAGAAATTGACGTTGCACTCGATCGACTCATTTTAGATCCAGCGCAACTGCACCAAGAGGGTATACATTACTGGGAGCAGGAACGACGACGTTACCGTCTGGCAACGCGTCCCCTTGTTAGGTTCGACGGCTCTTTGCTCATAATACCGTGGCGTATTATGGCTACTCAAGGGGTTTACGCTCGATATTTACTTGATGGCCATCTTCCATGGCATCCGTCAGATGTTCCAAACACAGTTCTCGATGCTTTCAACGACTTTCGTCAAGTGGCCAATAAGGAGTTGGAGCGAGAAGCTAGTAAGATCGCTTCCGATCTTGGATTGCCACACAAGAAAAATATTCATGAAAACATGGCGGCAAAGTTTGGGCTCACCCTCCCCGGAGAAGTAGACCTTCTAGTTGCTGACCCAGCGCGCTGCCGTATATGGGTGTGCGAAGTCAAGGATGTCTCATCTACCTACTCTCCCAGTACGCTCCGACATCGATTAGACAAGTTTCTCTATGACGAGGACTACATTGGCAAGCTTGTCCTTCGTGTTGAGGCAGTAGCTGCCAATCCGGACGCAGCAGCACGGCTACTTTCGATTTCAGAGCCGTTCCCGGAGTGGCGAGTTCTACCACTTATGATTACTCGACACATAGAGCCAGCGGGATTCGTTGAAGACGTACCCGTCACTTTCACGGTGCTGGCTGATCTTGCTAAAACCTTCCAGGCGAATGTTGATCCTAAACATGGCCACACTTTGGTGGGACTTGATTAGATTTCAAACTGTAAATCAGCTTCGTTGGTAGTCGATTTCCTGCCGTTGCATTAAATGAAGGCCTAATGTTTTCTACCGTTATACGAAGGGGATCGCATGTTTAGAAGGTACGTGGCATCCGATAGAAAGGAGCTAGAGTAGTGAGTGCCGTGCCGCGTTAGCTGCTGTTGGAGTGTGATATTGAGCTTGGGTCAGATTTCAGCCCGAAGCCTTTTGCTCGTCAAACATTTGTCAAACGAATCAAACAATAATGAGTCAAGCAACCTACCATCGATCTGGATTTGTCTTCGGATAATCGCAGTTCAGCGCTATCTTTGTGGATTAGTCCCCATGCAGAACACGTCATTCTTCTGACTCATAACCCGAAGGTCATAGGTTCAAATCCTATCCCCGCCACCAAGGAGTATGCAGGTCAGGGTCGGTCTTTAGGGGCCGACTCTTCTTTTTCCCAAATAGCCGTCCCTACGTTGTCAATGGCCACGAATAAATCTCCAGGTGGGAAGTTTTCCTTTCGCTCACATGGTGAAGCTATCGCGAACGAAGACAGTACCGTCTTTTCTATAGCACTTTGACGTTCAGGTGTACGCACGATCATTCTGGGAACGAGAACGTTTGCTGCTAATTTAAGATCCTCGCAGGTGCCACTTTTCTTCTACTGGGTAGAAGCGGTGTAGCACTGGTGTTGTCTGATTTGTAGCTTTCAACTTGGCAAGAATCGTAGTTGGTATTTTCGACTACAGAGTCACCCATGCTTGGAAGCGATAGGCGATCGGGCGACTTGTCTCGCCTCGCCTCTATGTGGGTTGGTGTGTGAGAACTTTCGGTTGTGTGTGCCGAAACTTGTGCAAATTCCATTGGCTTGTTCAAATGCCACGAGAAATTTATGTTGCGAACAAATTTGTTCGAGTTTTGATGATTCCAAAAGTCAAGTATTACCCGTACAATTCGCTGTGGGTACCGATTAGAG
>JAJZIP010000140.1:0-2038 GCA_021810525.1 Actinomycetes bacterium
GGGGATGGAAAACCAGCGAAAATCAATCGTAAGTTCGGGCTAGATTGCCACTCGATTCAAGCTATATGCTATCGTTTTCGCTAAGTGGTAAAATTACGGGCGTATCATACTATTAGGCGAGTACTTTCGCAAGGGCGAATGTGGTTCGCATCTCTCTCCGTTGTCTTTGCGCTATTGGCGGTTCTTGCGTTTCAGGTTATTGCAGTGACCCAAGCGTCAGCTATCACCCCTTCAAGATCGACCAAGCGATCTGTTTCGACATCAGATATAACGACGCCAACAACTGATCCGGGACTACTGACCCTATCACTGCTCTCGAATGGGAAGCCTCAATCACTAAGTGCTCCAAGCGGTGATGCCTTCTTCACGTTATATGTGCCTCCTGGTACAACCCCAGTCGAGTTTGTCGCCACTATCTTGGTCCGGGGACCAGTGACCGGTGGAATTGCCACCATCACCACTCCTACATCCGTTTATCCGGAAAATCTCACAACGGTAAAGGGTATATCTAGTATTTCAGCGCCACTCACTGCTGGCGACATTCAGAACGGCGTTGTCAGCATTCATGTTCATGTCCATCTGAATCTCGATCCCAACTTTTTGAATCCAAACGGATGCACCACGACGAATTCCGTCGTAGCACAAATCCAGTCTGCGGTCGGAGAGCTAAGCGGTGCAGTGACATCTCCAACCACTCCGGCAGATTTTTGGCCTCCGTCACTCAGCCAGGTCACAGTTTGGGTTCCACCTCTCGGTACTCTCTCACCTACAGAAGCCAAGGATGCAGCACTTGCCAGTATGCAGGTGGCTGCAACAGTTGCACAGCAGTATGGCCCAAACACCACCGTTTCTTTTGCCGAAGGCGCTCCTCCTTCTGAGTTAATTAGTCCAATAACTCGAAATGTTGCCATCGAGATTACCAACACTGGTCCGTTGTCTCAGATTTGGGTCGACACCGCAGGTACTGCACCGGTCCTAGTGGTCGCTGGCCAGGGGAGTGGTTTGGTTTCTGCTGCAAAATCTATTGGACTTGGCCAACTGAAATTGGCCACTGCTAAACAAGTCACCAACGTGATCTCCGGACCGGGGGAGGTAAATCCGTCCCAGGTCACGGTTTCAAAGAATGGAACTCGTGAGATCACCCTGGCACAACTTGGAACCCCGACATCAATCGAGGGACTCGGAACTGTCGACGTCACCCAGTCTTTATCTCAGGCACAATTCGGTGTTCCCATATCAAGTCTTCAGCTGCGTCTTCAAGCCAATTACACCCCACCACCTCCCGGAGGAGTGGCAACATTCTCTGCTTTGTTGGGTGGTTATATTGTTGCTAGCCAGCGACTTGGTACCAGTGGAACTCTCGCCATGGATGGTAATGTTCCCACATCGGTATTGAACCGGACTCAGACCCTCGACTTCCGACTCGACTACTCGCCACCAGGCGGGTTTTGTCACGCCGGGCTGGTGCCGGTCCAGGTAACTCTCAATCCAGCATCAGGCTTTGCCGCCCAACCTGGCCAAACGCTTCCTCCCGGCTTTGCCCGGTCTCCCCAGGACGTTGCTCCGGGAATAAATGTGGATCTTGTCAGCGTCAATGACTCCACTTTGATCGATGGCTGCAAACTCGTTGCCTCATTGGCACAGATTCTCCCTTCTATGCCATCTGTCAGCCTGGTACCAACAAACACCGTTGCAACTGGACATACGACTGAAGTCGTAGTTGGGGCCACGTCGGCTATAGCCAACGAACTGCATGCCCCTCTCCAACTTGAGCCCTTTCGCACAGTGTCCAGCAGTGGTGCCACGGTTGGCTATTCCGTCAACCAGCCCTTCGCGGCACTGGAGTCTTTCACCCAAAATGGACGGGACGTGATTCTTGTCGGCGCCTATGCTCAACCGGCACTAACCGATCTTCTCGCATCCGCTCTTGACTCTTCTCCCTCTCTCTCGGGGGGGGGGGGGGGGGGGGTGGGGGTGGGGTTTTGGGGGTTTGGTTTAATTGCCAGCGAGGGGAACTTCCGTTTTTTAGGTTTTGGGG
>JAJZIP010000140.1:2048-8425 GCA_021810525.1 Actinomycetes bacterium
TCTCTTTTTGGTGGGGGGGGGGGGGGGTGGTTTAGCCTAGGATCTGGGCAGTTGGCTGTAATGACCAGCGATGGGAAGCTCCGTCTTATAGGTTCTGGGGCCTTGCTTCCCCAGTTGGCGACAGCAAATCCTGCCAACAACCTTGGCATCTCGACGTGGTTAATCATCGGCGTCGGAGCTGTCGTTGCGGCAGTTGTTCTTCGCCTGGGTTGGCTAGCGCTGAAGATGTCTCGATTGCGTCGCAAGGCCAGAGCGGCCAAGAAGGCCGAGACAGCAGAAAAAAAGCCAGACGAGTCCACTGATCCCGATCCAACCACCTGGTTCTAGACATGTCAGAGGTAAGGGCGACTCCAGAGTTTCCGTCTACACCAGAGAAACGGGCTCCGATAACCGGATTAGTTGGGCTGCTCTTTGGCAGCGCAACCGGGCGATCCGATATCGGGCCGATCATTGCGATTCCCAGCAATGAGAAAAACAAGCCAAGCAACAGGTGGTGGCTGGGAGCCAGAGGCGTAGCTGCTGTGACCCTCATTATTCAGGGATCGATGGTCGGCTGGGCTTGGAGGCATAATCTAATCTACGGCTTTGGTGACTCTTTGTCGCACATGGCCATTGCCAGACGAATCTGGGACTCCCCCAACCCGGGCCTATCACAGTTGGGGACTAACTGGCTTCCGCTTCCCCACCTTATTCTTGCCATTTCTACCTTGTGGATGTGGGGGTGGAGAACAGGCTTGGGAGGCTCGTTTATAACGGCTGGGTGCGCCGTAGTCACTTCGGTGTCACTGTATCGAATTGGCCAACGCACTGGATTGGGAAATGCTGGCGGTTGGGTCGCTGCTATGATCGTGGCTTTCGATCCGTCGTGGTCGTATGTAAGCGCTGTTCCTTTGACCGAGCCTTTTACTGTGGCAACTACATGTCTTGCCACAGCCGGACTAATTCGATGGGGCACCTCCGAGAGGGCCTATTCATCTGGGCTTACGGCCTTGTTTTGCGGACTGCCTACCGCTGCCGCCATGCTTACACGATATGAGGCATGGGGCTTTGCCGCTCTTGCTGGCATTGCGGTCCTGTGGGTGAGCTGGAGACGCTTTGGATGGGGGTCGCTGATGCGCCGCCAGGTGTTTGCATTCGCGGTGTTGCCAACCCTTACGGTATTTTGGTGGGTTGTATTCAACTGGTCCGTGTTCGGCGATCCGCTCGCTTTCGAACACGGACCGTACTCTTCGAAAGCTCTTGTGGCTCCTCTTGGGTCACTCGGTCTTATTTACGGCAAAGGAAATCTACCGGCTTCTTTCGCTCTCTATGGAAAGACCATCTTAGATATCGCTGGCTCTGCGACCGTCGTAGCAGCTTTTATCGGATTAGGGGTGACATTCCTTCTGTGGCGCGGGCTTCGACAAGAGCTGTGGCTGTGTCTGGCTGGGGTTGGAATCTTCGTTGTGGTAAGCATTTGGCAGGGTCAGGTATTCATCCGGCTTCCTCAGATGATCCCACCTGGAGTATTCAATACACGATTCGGCGTCGAGTCGCTTCCCTTCCTTGCAGTTGCTGCGGCCCAATCTCTCCGTTTGACCCAGCTGAAGTTCCTTCATCTGCACCCAACGACTGTTCGATGGGGCCTCGCACTTCTAATGGTGGGCGTTCTCTCCGGAGGATGGGCAATGGGAGTAGTCAGCGGAGCTATCCCTGGAACTGCGCTGACCGTTCTCGAGGCTAAATCTGACGCAAGCGCTGGTGCGGACCAGCGATTGGTCGGTCAATGGCTTCATAACAACGCGACAAGGGGATATTTACTCCTCGACGATACCGTGCTTCCGGTGCTACCGCTTATCGGCTTCGATTTCCACCGGGTCATTTTCACTTCTTCCGGTCCTATCTGGAGACGCCTTCTGTCACATCCAAGGCTGGCGACATGGGTGGTGGTTGAGGTCGGCAACCACTCCGATGTGGTTTGGACTACCTTGCAGCGAGAAGGCGTGCTCGGTACGGTCTTTTTGCCAATTGCCGCATTCGGGAGCTACGTGATCTACAAACAGGAGTCGGCGCCTCAGCAACTCCCGCCTGATCATCTGATTCCCAACTCCTTAGCAGGGTCGCCGTAATGACCACTTCGAAACGCCCTACCCGTAACCGGCATGGGAGGATAAGGCCTCAAGCGGTTGTCGGATCCATCACGAAACTTACTGAAGAGCCATTGTTGAACTCCTTGCTTGCCGATCACATTCTCAAAGATGAAGACATTGATAACATCCGGGAACTTCACCGTATCGAAAATGGATGGATCGGCCGGGTACTTCTGAACTACGGGTTCTGCTCGCGTCTCGAGCTGTATCGTCACTGGGCGTCTTGCCTAAATCGTCCTTTTGTAGATCTAATTGCCAATCCTCCCGATTTTTCCCTATTCCGTGATCTCGATCCTTCAGTCATGCTTGACGAGCGGTGGGTCCCATGGCGAATAAGCGACGGCAAATACGGAAAGACTCTCGTCTTCGCTAGCGCCAGTCCCGATATCCGGCTGCTAGACACCGCCAAAGAAGCGTTCGGCATTGGCCGCGTGGCATATCTTGTCACCACTGACTGGGACATATTGCAAGCGGTATCGACGGGTGCTGGAAAGACCGTGGCCCATATTGCCGGTGAAGAGCTGGCTGTGAACCGGCCGCATCTCTCTGCCAGCCGCGGCCCGAGCTGGGTTCAATGGCTCATACTAGCGGCAGCAGCGGTCGCAATGGTGGGGCTCATGTACTGGAACCGCTTCGTAGGCCTAGATGTGCTTCTTACCATATTGAACATATACTTTGATGCCTCTATTGCCACCAAGCTGGTTTTCGCTTTGACGGGTTCGCGAGAAGTGCGCAAGGAAGAGGAAAAAAGACTGCGAAAGCTCATCGAAGGAGACGGTATTATACGGCGTCGGGTGGCCGATTCTGACCTTCCCATGTATACCGTCCTCGTACCCTGCTACCGTGAGGCGAACGTTATTCCACAAGTTCTATCAAATATCGAAAAGCTTGACTATCCTCGATCAAAAATCCAGGTGCTTCTCCTGCTCGAAGAGGATGACATCGAGAGTATCGAGGCGGCAAAGAGTACCGCGACGCCGGATTATATGAGAATCGTGGTTGTTCCTGATGGCAAACCAAGAACCAAGGCTCGTGCTTGCAATGTAGGCTTAAGCCTTGCCAGGGGAGAACTACTGGTAATTTACGATGCAGAGGACCGTCCGGAAGCGGCGCAACTCCGCGATGTTGTTGACCGCTTCGATGAACTCGGCCCTGAGTTCGTCTGCCTACAGGCCCGTCTCAACTATTTCAATTCGACTCAGAATTTCCTTACCAGAATGTTCACCCTTGAGTACTCTCTCTGGTTCGACTACTTGCTGCTTGGCGTCGATAAACTTGGACTCCCTATGCCATTGGGAGGAACCTCAAACCATTTTAGGGTACGGGCTCTTCGTGAGCTTGGCGGATGGGATCCATATAATGTCACCGAAGACGCTGACCTGGGCATACGTTCTATGGCTCTAGGTTACAAAGTTGGAACCATCGAATCGACCACTTGGGAGGAGGCCTGCCCCGAAGTGAGGGCCTGGATTCGCCAGCGGACTCGATGGATCAAGGGCTACATGATGACCACAACCGTGCACACTCGATCGGTGAGGCAGTTGAAAAAGACGACGGGCTGGCGTGGCATCACCAGTCTCATCCTTTTCATCGGGGGTACGCCTGCCACTTTTCTAATTAATCCAATCGTATTGGCATGGGGTCTCTACGGGGTCTTCGGCCTTCCGCTGCCGAATTTTCATCTTGTTGGGCCCATCACGGCTCTCAATACTTTCAGCCTGATATTCGGCAACTCGATCATGATAGCTCTCAGCATCATGGCCATTCGTCGTCGTCGGCAGTGGTCGTTGGTGGGGTACGCTTTACTCAATCCCGTCTACTGGCTGCTTCACTCTTTTGCGGCGTGGCGAGCGCTCGTTCAGCTGATTCGTAAACCATCGGAATGGGAAAAGACACCCCATGGACTGTCTGATGTGGACGAATGACACCCGCAGCCCAGATCCGTCTGCCCACCCAGTCCGGGAACGCTTAGCAGCTATGAAGCGCGTAACCGTAAAGCAGATCTAGGTGATCATGTGATCTCTATAGGGTCGGCGCTAGAAGGCAAACACACTCCCATCCCCACCAACCAACCAGTACCCACTACCGTCACTCGCCATCCCAACCACCGGTGCACTCAACGGCTTCCCGCCCATCGACCCGAGGAACGCAGCCGAACTGAAGTCGAACACTCCCCCATCGGATGCGACGAACCTATAGGTCATTCCTCAGCTGGCCGCCTACGCTCAGCCAGCCAGACATTGACTTCCCTGGAAGCTTTGCGTAGTGCATCGTCCCTACTCTCAGCATGAAGAATTCCCAATTCACGCTGCTTATCGAGGTCTTGGTCATAGCCAGTGATGTTGTGTCTAAGGTGGGCACGCACGGCTCTTTCGCCAATCTCAGCGAGAGATAAAGACCGTGATCTCCCTACTGTCCCGGCTCCAACACGCATTGTCCAGAAAACGACAAAATCAGCAATATCCCACGCTTCTTCCTCGTGTTCCGGTTTAAAGTCAAGGTACTTGAGGACCTCTTCACGGAGTCTCTCACCCTCTATACGCTCCTTACGTTCCCGAGTTTTCGCACTTGCCGCGCGCTTTGTCTCGAGTTCTTCGGCGCGAGCCGCGCGCTCGGTCCTCACCTGCTCGATAACTTGGGCTGGCGCGAGTGTGCCGATGACCTTGGTGAATTGTCGCGCCTTTTCAGCCACTTCCCAGTAAGGTCCAGCCTTTCGAACAGCGCGAGTGAGGCCAGCTTCTCCCGTTTTCAGAAATTCCCAGCTTTGAGGGATTTTTACGTCGCCATGGTCTGATGCCCAGTATCTACCACTATGGCAGATCCAGATCCTGGTGCCAGAAGGAACGTCCAAGTCTTCGGTCAAATCAGTCTCCCTGTTCCGCTCGTGTGCATCTCAGTGCGAAATCTCTGTAAAGCGCTAGTACCCATAAACACTCCCATCCCCCCCAACCAACCAGTACCCACTCCCGTTACCCGCCATCCCGACCACCGGCGCACTCAACGGCTTGCCGCCCATAGAACCCAAGAACCCAGCAGCTCCAAAGTCGAACACTCCCCCGTCGGATGCGACGAACCTGTAGCCCTGGCCCGAACTCAGTGCATCCATCCCGACAATCGGCTGTGCCAAATACTTACCACCCATTGAGCCAAAGAACGGGGCGTTGAAGCTGAAAATACCGCCGTCAGAAGCTACTTCCCAATATCCACCAGTTGCAACATCTACCGCCATCCCCACAATCGGCTTGTTCAAAGGCTTACCACCCATCGAGCCGTCAAACTTCGCGTCACCAAAAGTGAAGATCCCACCATCAGAGGCAACCAGCCAATAGCCCCCTCCGTTAGGAGTGGCTGCAATGCCCACGATCGGCTTGTTCAATGGCTTACCACCCATGGATCCATAAAAGACTGCATCACCGAAACTGAACACTCCCCCATCAGAGGCAACAAGCCAGTAGCCCTTGCCGTCTGGGGTGGCTGCAATGCCGACAATCGGGGCATTGAGGGCCTGGCCGGCTAGCGAGCCGTAGCAGGGGGAGTTGCCCTGCGTCGAGATCTCACCGTTGGATCCGACGGCCCATCCGCCGCCACTTGGGTCAGCTGCAGCTCCAACTGCTGTGCCTACAGAAGGCGAGCACATGCCGGTTGGGTTACTGGTGTTGGCGAGGTACTGGGCCCAGGTGTAGGTGTAGCCCTGGGCTGGGGTTGTTTGAGCAACAATCATATCGGCGTTGCTATATCCGGTGTGTTGGCGGACATGAAATAATCCCCAAATGTGGCCACGAAAAAGTCCCCACAGTACGGCCACTTGATGTCCCCAATGCGCGGTCATGAAAACTGGACAGCGTACGGACATCAGGTGGGGAGTTTTTTCGTAATTTGAGAACCTCCTTGGAGTTAAATCGGTAGTTGGCAACAAATCCGACAAACCCAAGGAGGCCCTTATCTATGTTGTCACAAGGAAGAAAGATGGAAGTAATAGAAATCTTCGATTTGACCAAATCGATATCAGCTACAGCTCAGCTCTGCGGGGTTGACAGAAAGACCGTTCGCAAACTTATCGCTGGTAGGTCGAGCGGTGTATCGTCCTCTTATCGGGAACGGGTGAAGGTTTCAGATCCCTTCGAGGACAAAATAACGGAGTGGATTGAAAAGTCTTCTGGCAAAGTCAGAGCCGATGTTATCCATGAGAAGCTGACGGCAATGGGCTATACCGGCTCGGAACGCACCACCCGCAGAGTGGTGAATGAG
>JAJZIP010000009.1 GCA_021810525.1 Actinomycetes bacterium
ATATCAGTGTGCCGTCGATGTCGAACAAGATAGCGACCGGATCATCTGCCATCTGAAAACCTTCCATCTGTCGGACCTTTGAACTCAGTGATCAACTGTCGCTCTTCTCTGCGTGTCCCCCAAACTCCTTCCGCATGGCTGAAAGCACCTTGTTGGCGAACTGATCCAGGTTCCTCGAAGAGAACCTCGACGAAAGTGCCGTTGTCAAAACAGGCGCTGGCACGCCTTCCTCAATGGCGGCTATGGACGTCCACCGCCCTTCGCCAGAGTCTGACACCCGCCCGGAATACTCATCGAGCTCAGGAGATTCCGCCAAGGCTTGAGCCGTCAAGTCCAGCAACCACGAGGAGATCACGCTTCCCCGTCTCCAAACCTCTGCGACCTGGGCAAGATCGAAGTCGTACAGATAGAACTCCGGATGTTCAAGAGGAGCGGTCTCGGCATCAGACTCCTGTTTTGTCGCACCGACGTTCGCGCGCTTCAACACATTCAACCCCTCGGCGTAAGCCTCCATCAGGCCATACTCGATCCCGTTGTGCACCATTTTCACAAAATGGCCAGCACCGACCGGACCGCAGTGCAGGTAACCGTACTCAACCGGCAAGAAGTCGCCAGTGCGTCCAGGGGTGCGCGGGGCAGCTTCCGGGCCAGGAGCAATAGCTCTAAAGATTGGATCCATCCTGCCTACGACTTCTTTGTCACCTCCAACCATCAGACAGTACCCCCGCTCCAACCCCCAAACACCGCCGCTGGTACCGACATCTAAGTAGTGAATTCCCAGGTCTTTGAGTTCGACCGATCTTCTCAAGTCGTCGCGATAGTAAGAGTTTCCACCGTCAATAATCGCGTCGTCACTCTCAAGGAGTGCTGCCAGCTCTTTTACGGTATTTTCCGTTACCTCTCCCGCTGGAACCATGACCCAGATATTCCTCGGAGTTTCGAGCTTGTCGACAAACTCCTCTAGCGTGGACGCGCCGATAGCCCCATCCTTCGCCAGTAAATCGACTGCAGATGGGCTGACGTCGTAAACTACGCACCTATGCCCAGCAGCCATGCAGCGCTTAACTAGATTCGCTCCCATCCTGCCAAGCCCAACCATTCCGAGTTGCATGATTCAGTCCTTCCTGTTCTCAGAAAAAAGAGCCATGAAGTTGTAGCCAACTTCAATTCCCCAGAAAATCCACAAACATTCCTACGAGATCGTCGAGACCTTTGTCCAGTCCAGAAGAAATGTGTACTCTCAACACGCGACGGTCCTTCCTTGCCAGCACATCCAGGTCACCTCGAGCCTGCGCCTCTTTAACCAGACCAAAGGTGTAGTTGTGCCCAGGAACCGCAATGTCTACAGCGTCATCGCATGTAATCTGCAGAAACACTCCCGTATTTGGCCCGCCCTTGTACGCCTGCCCTGTCGAGTGCTGAAAGCGTGGTCCGAAACCCACACAGGTGGCGACCTTCAACCGATCCCGCACCAGAGTCCTGATTTGCCTCAGTCTCGACTCGTTGGCTGGCTGCATGGGTATATAGGCGAGAAAAGCAACATAGTCGTCGGGATTGATACGGCCGAAATGTGCCGCCAGGTACTCTCTTACTCCCCCGCCCGCCGTCTGCCCCCTTAGGAATTCGACATTCACTGGATCTGAATAGAGGGTGAAGTTTCCCTTTTTCGCCAGCGGCTCGAGCGGAGGGAGAGATCCCGACTCCTCATACTTCTTTGTCAGCTCCCGTGTGATCACCTTGGCATCTTCGACGTCGGGCTGGTCGAATGGATCGATCCCGATTATCGACCCTGCGACTGCAGTGGCAAACTCCCACCGGTAGAACTCCCTGCCGAGGTCATAGGTGTCATTCAGGTCAATTCTGCAGACAGGGTGACCAGCCTTGCCCAAGGCATCAATCTTTCGATCCACCTCCTCATTGATCTCTGATAGAAGCCTGATCTGGACGAACAACCGATCATTTCCGTAGCTCTCGGGGGAACCGAGCGGCTCTCCGTCGACTGGGATCACTCCCTTCCCATCCTTGCCCGTAGACTCCGCCAACAGCTGACTCAACCAGGCAGCAAGGTCAGAGATCGAGTTCGAGATTTCGATCGTCAGCTTGTCCCGCCCTGAGGTCGCACATGCTCCAATGATGGCACCAAGCATAAAACCAGGGTTGTCTCCTAGCGGGACGCATGCAGCGCAGGCGTGAGACATGGCTTCCGCTCGATCAAGGAGCTCAAAGACGTCAAATCCCGATGCAGCGCCGGGAACCATCCCAAAATCGCTGAGCGCCGAGTACCTCCCGCCGATGGCTGGGACGCCATGGTAGACGCCCCTCCACTTCTCAGCCTTGGCGCGATGTTCGAGAGGCGAGTCCGGATCCGTGATCGCGATGAAGCGCTTGCCAACCTCGTCCTCCCCGACGGCAGCCTTCGTTCGATCGTAGAAATAGTCAGCGTATATATTCGGTTCAAGTGTGGTCCCTGATTTTGAAGAGACGAAAAACAAGGTCCTGTGCAGATCCAGCCGTTCTTCAAGCGTCTTGATCTGCACGGGATCGGTGGAGTCGAGGATGCTCAGGCGAGGGAAGCCTTTCACAGGGTTGAACGTCATAGAGAGCGCTTCTGGACAGAGGCTCGAGCCTCCCATCCCAAGGACCACCGCATCTTGAAAGCGGCTACCACCTACCATTTTCACAATCTGGCGAAAGTGGTATGGATGTGCACGCTGGTCCATCGGCGTGGCAAGCCACCCTAGCCACTTGTCTTCGTCGGTGCTGCTCCAGATTCGCCGATCATGGAGCCACATCCTTTCAACCTTGGATGACTCCCGCCATTCATCGGTGATCTCCTGGATCTTCTGACTCAACTCCTCCGGGAGTCGCGCTTGCAGTGCAAAGGTGGAGGGTATCTTGTCTCCGATTGCGTTCTCTATGGATTTGAGAAGCTTCCTGAACGATTCCTCGAAGGCTTCAAGCCCGTCATCAAGAAGCTTGCCGGTTATATTTTCGAGCGAAATACCCTCTCCGGACAGGCGGACCAACAGCCCCTCGGCCTCGTCGACCGACTCCTCCAGGGTTGGCGCCACACGCCCTTTTGCCTTGAAGCTCTCGTAGGTTGCCGGCGGAATCGTGTTGACTGTGTCAGGACCGATCAAAGACTCTACATATAAAAGGTCTGGATAGGCCGGATTCTTCGCACTCGTCGAGGCCCACAACAGCCTTTGTGGCAAAGCCCCGGCATCCACAAGCCTCTGCCAGCCAGTTCCCGAGAACACTTCTTTGTATCGGCGATAGGCCACTTTGGCACTGGCAATACCAATCCTTCCGGCGAGAGCGCTGCTGACAAGCGGGTCAATCGCCGAATCAATCCTGCTAATGAAAAAGCTGGCCACCGAGGCCACGCCTTCGGGGCTGCCGCCATCGGCGAGCCGGTCTGAGAGACCTCCGATGTACGCTTTTGCGACCTCTTCATAGATCTGAACAGAGAAAAGTAGGGTCACGTTAACATTGATCCCTCGACGAATCAGCGCTCTGAAAGCAACGATTCCTTCCGCTGTAGCTGGGACTTTGACCATGAGGTTTGGGCGGTCAATAGCCTCCCAGATTCGAGCCGCCTCCTTCACAGTTCCCGATGCGTCGTGAGCCAAATAGGGTGGAACTTCGATGCTCACATAACCATCCTGCCGTGAACTCGCATCGTAGACCGTGTGAAGAATATCTGCGGCGGCGGAGATATCGGCGAAAGCAAGCTCTTCGTATGCCAGCCTTGCGTCAAGGTTCCGCCGCTGCCTGATATCCGCCAGTGCCTCTTCATAGTCGATCGATCCCGCAATCGCCTTGTCAAATATCGACGGATTGGAGGTGACACCCCTCAGGCCATCCTCACTGACCATCCTCGTCAATTGTCCCGAGCTGATCAGAGACCGCCGCACGTTGTCGTACCAAATACTCTGACCAATTGCGAGCGCATCGAAAATCGGATTGGAAATTGGAACGACAGGAAATTCAGATGTCACTTCAACTCTCTTTCTGGACTTCTAATCATCTTCGATGCCATCGGATTCGGAGTACCAAAAAGGTGGCATGTCCGACAGTAGCCCAAAATCATCGCTTGGTGAGAACCACCAACAAGTTAATCCATTCTGACCAGCAACCAAAGGATCTAAACCGCTCTGGATCAGGACTAGCAAGACTTCGGTTCAGCTGAAAACACCTCTCAACTAGAGAAAGCTAAGGTTAACGCACGCTATCCTATGGTCAAGCGAGAGCATGATCCGCCAAACGAATCCATGTGGAGCTGTCATGCAAGGAGGCTGATTTGCCTTAGACGTGAGATCTGTTCTTGACAAATACTTTGGCCAGCAATCGAGTGTACATAAGGCAATTTACGGAGGAATGCCATGACAAGACAGCAGAAGATCGTGATCACATCAGGTGTGATCGCTCTTGTGATAATAATCGCGGCAGCCACATATAGCCTCACCTCATCCACGAAGAGCGCCTCTCCGACCTCAACAACGACCACCACCACCACCACCTCGATAACATCGACTACAACCACCTCCTCAACGACCACCGTCCCTCCCGTCACAGCCCCTGCAGGCACCCCCCTGCCATCGGGATTTGAGCCTGAATCCGCCAGTTTTGTCTCCCCCAGTGTCGGCTTCGTGCTTGGCATCTCCTACTGCACTGGAACGCCCTGTCTCACAATTGCACGAACACAGGACGGCGGCAAGACGTGGCTGGCGATTCCAGCTCCGAATATTCCCCTTGGTCAGGGGCCGGTCATCACGTCGGACGCTACGGCGGTGTCGAGAATCCGCTTTGTAAACATCCTTGACGGGTACCTGTTTGGGCCAAACCTTTATGCCACCCACGATGGAGGGGCCACCTGGCACAAAGTAACGCTTCCAGGCGCACCCAGCTCGTACGGAGTCACGTCGCTTGAAACAAACGGCAAAACAACCTACCTCATAGCCGGCAATCCGAACACTGCCCTCCCGGGGGCGGATCTTCTTTACGTCTCACCAGCGAATCAGGACGGCTTCATCCAACAGTCTCAGCCGACATTAGCCGCGGGCTGGCAGCCACGGCTAATCACGAATCCCTACGGTACGGTCGTCGCAGCAAACGACAACAAGGGTGACCTATTCTTTCAAGCTACTGGAAGTACCACCTGGTCGCACCTGAACCCTGACTGCCTCAACGGCATACCGACCAACCCTTCGGTTGCCGTGGCCTCACCCGTAGCGGGATCGTCCGTCCCGCAAATCGTGTTGGCTTGCGGCGGAGACGCCGGGGCTGGAACACAGCAGAAGACTATCGTCAAGAGCACGGATCTATCGACTTTCACGACGGCTCCATCGCAACCACCGCTCGGGGGAATCCTTAACGGAATCGCATCCCCCAACGGCAGTACCATTGCTGTCTCGGCTTCTTCCGGGGCCACCTTCCTCTATGTGAGCAGCAATGGCGGATCCTCGTGGCAGACGGTGATCAACGAAGCGAGCTTTGGAGGGGCACCGATTCACGACCTGGGCTTCACAACAAACACTCAGGGTTTCGGTGTCGAAGGAGACGCCAGGCAGGCCGGAACTGTCTCGTCCAAGTTCATCATGACACATGACGCAGGGCTCAGCTGGCAGCCGGTTACCTTCTGAAGTTACTGACTATTTCTCGGAAGAAGAGCACGGAAGGTCAAAGCTTAGACCTCGAGGTATCGTCTGACGGCAAATGCAGATCCGGCCGTGCCCACGATTATCCCCATGAAGACCACAAACAGCTCAGTCATAAACACGTCATGGGAGGATACCAGGAAGTTTGATAGCACAGTCACCTGAAAAT
This sequence comes from Actinomycetes bacterium, assembly GCA_021810525.1. Classification (GTDB taxonomy): domain Bacteria; phylum Actinomycetota; class Acidimicrobiia; order Acidimicrobiales; family Acidimicrobiaceae; genus SCQM01. Next base: position 5,830 of record JAJZIP010000009.1, read on the forward strand.
GTGAAACTACGTACTCGAAAAGCGACTGGATTCCAATTACAGCTGCAGCAGCCACGATTGCACCAACAAGCCCCTGCACCATTCCCTCTAGCATGAACGGAATGCGAATGAACCAGTTCGTGGCACCGACCAACTTCATCACGGCTACCTCTCTTCTACGGGAGAAGATCGCTACCCGAATCACGTTCAGTATCAGCACAGACGCCGATACAAGCAGGACCGCGGCGAGCGCAACTATCACGAACTGAACAATCGAGGTCACGTGAAGCATGGTGTTGATCGCACCACGGTTGAAGTTGACGTCTTTCACCCCAATTTGCTGCTGGAACAGAGATCCGACCGACGGAGCGTCGTTGGGATTCTTCAGCACCACCCTGAAAGACGGGGGAATCTGCGATTCAGTCACACTTTTGAGCAGGTCGGGAGAGTTGGCCATGAGCTGTTTGAACTCCTGATACGACCTACTCTGATCCATGTAGAAATAGCTCTTTATTTCAGGCAGTGAATTCAGCTGGCTGGAGACTGCTTTGGTCTGGCTTGAGGTCGCATTCGGCTGCATGAAAATCAGCAGCTGCACTCCCCCCTTCCATTGAGAGGTCGCCGTTGAAACCCCTTGCTTCAGCAGCAGAGAGGCTCCCGCTAGAGCCAACGACACGGAGATGGTGAGAATTGCTGCAAGGCTCATCAGCCTGTTACGCCATAAGTTTCCTGAGGTCTCCTTGACGACGTATTCCAGTGAAATTGCCACAACTACTCCTTAAAACTTAGCTAGTCTGCTGTCCGAGCCCGTAAACCCCACGGGTCTGGTCCCTCTTGATCTGCCCATGATCCAATTCGATCACTCGCCGTCTCATGGAATCGACAATCCCCACGTCGTGGGTCGCCATCAATACCGTCGTCCCTGTTCTATTGATCCGCTCCAGCAGACCCATGACGCTCCAAGAATTTTCCGGGTCTAGGTTTCCCGTGGGCTCATCGGCCAAAAGGATAAGTGGGCGATTGATGAATGCCCTGGCTATTGCAACTCTCTGTTGCTCGCCTCCCGACAACTCGTCGGGCAGCCTCTCCTGCTTGTCATGCAGTCCAACCAGTTCGAGCATTTGAGGAACCTGCGTTGAGATGTGACGCTTCGACTTCCCAATCACCTCAAGAGCAAAGGCGACATTGTCGAAAACAGTCTTGTTCGGAAGCAGCCGGAAATCCTGGAAGATCGCACCAATGTTCCTTCTGAAAAATGGGACCTTCCACCCTGGCATCGACGAGAGCTCCTTGCCCGCAACCCACACCTGCCCAGAATCTGGGCGCTCCTCCCTTAAAAGCAACCGCAGAAGGGTAGACTTCCCGGAGCCAGATGCTCCCACCACGAAGACGAATTCACCGCGATCGATTTCAAGAGAGCAGTCAATGAGCGCGTACTCATCCTCTTTGTACCGCTTGCAGACTCTGTCAACTTTGATCACGATGCGCCTCCAAGCGAGGGGAAGAGTTTTCTTACTAGCCGATCTGAGAATCTCATCATAGTTATTATTGTCACCGGCCCTAAGAGCTACTGCGTGCACGCTCCCAGCGCAGGTATGACTCCATAAAGTTGTCCAAATCACCATCTAAAACTGCATCCACGTTTCCGGTCTCCACACCTGTGCGCAGATCTTTTACCAGCTGATATGGAGCCAAAACATATGAACGAATCTGGTTACCCCACCCCACCTCGGATTGCGGCCCAGCAATTGCGTCTATTTCGGCTCGGCGTTGTTGTCGTTGTCGCTCAACCAATTTAGCCGCCAGAATCTGTAACGCCTTAGCCTTGTTCTGATGCTGGCTTCTTTCGTTTTGACATGACACAACGATTCCACTGGGAATGTGCGTGATCCTGACCGCAGAGTCAGTGACATTGACATGCTGCCCGCCAGCACCTGAAGACCTGTAGGTATCTATCCTCAGATCCTTCTCGTCGATGGCAACTTCATCAATCATTTCGTCCATGAATGGCACCGCGTCAAACGAGGAAAAGCTCGTCTGTCGCTTACCTGCGGCCCCGAAAGGTGAGATCCTCACTAGCCGATGAACACCCTTCTCTGCCCTGAGAAGGCCATAGGCAAACCTTCCACGAATTATCATGGTTGCCGACAGAATCCCCGCCTCCTGGCCTGGTGATATCTCATCGATCTCAACCTCGAATCCACGGCGCTCAGCCCATCTCAGGTACATGCGGAGCATCATCTCGGCCCAGTCCTGCGCATCCGTGCCGCCCACGCCCGCGTGAATTTCGCAAACTGCATCCTTGGAGTCGTGCTCACCCGAGAAAAGCAGGCGGAGCTCAAGGGAGTCGAACTCCTTCGACAATCCTTGAATCGCCTCCTCGACCTCTGACTCCAAAGTGTCGTCTCCCTCTTCTTTACCGAGATCGTAGAGGGTCTCGGCATCTTCGAGATCACGTGCCAGACTGGAGATCATAGTAAGATCGTCGTTGACGGAAGAGTACTCCGCGGACACCTTCCTTGCGCGCTCTGGATTGTCCCATAGATTGGCATCGCTGACCTGTTTCTCAAGTTCGACTCTCTTTGCCATCAACGCTTCATAACTAAGGATCGTCTTTGCATTTTCCAGACGTTTTCCAAGGTCAGACAGCGCATCATCAAAAGGTTTCAAAATTTTTCCTAGATCTAAAACCCATGAGCAATCCTGCTAAGAACCGCTCTTGCCGTGGCAATTCTTGAACTTCTGACCAGAACCACACCAACAAGGTTCGTTCCTGCCAAGCTTTTCGGTATTCGCTTTAGTGAACGGAAGAATTTTAGCCTCGCTGTCCAGAACTTGGGCAGCCGACTCGCTCGACGAAGTCACCGTCTGCAAAGGGGCTCTTTCAGCCGCAACCAAATTCTCCTCTGTAGGCTGCACCTGGCTCAAAAGCGAGAGATCCATGACCGGCTCGTTTTGGCCCAGGTACGTGGCCTTCGACAGATCAGTGCTAGGAGCCTCCTCTTGCACCAGCTCCACGTGGAATATGTACTTGAAGTAGTCATCATCTATGACTTCTATTAGATGTGAGAACATCTCATAACCCTCACGCTGCCAGGCAACAAGGGGGTCCTGTTGTCCCATGGCACGGAGATTTATACCCTCCCTTAGGGCATCCATCTCAGTTAGGTGCTCTCGCCAACGCTGATCAATAACTGCAAGCATGACGTCACGCTCCAAAGCGCGTGCGACCTCCACTCCACCGGCAATCTCCTGCTCGCGCTTCTCGTAGAGCGTCTCGACCTCTTGCCTCAGGCTCTCATACACCTGCTCCTTTGAGACAGCTTCAGAGAGTTCTTCGACCGTGAAGGTCGTCGGGAAATACTGACTGACCTCGGTCACAAGACCGGAAAGCTCCCACTGCTCCTGGAAATCAGAGACCAGGTACTTCTCCACTAACCCGTCGAGCGTCTTCTCGATGATCTCAATGGTCCTGCCCCTTAGGTCTTCGCCCTCGAGAACTGACCTGCGCAGTCTGTAGATGACTTTGCGCTGTGCGTCCAGGACCTCGTCGTATTTCAAGACTTCCTTTCGGATCTCAGCGTTCTTGCCCTCTACGGTCAACTGGGCTCGCTCGATGGCCTTCGAGACCATCTTGTGCTCGAGCGGGGTATCGTCAGGGAAGGTCCGGTCGAGAATATATGAGACCGCTCCAGTGGCGAAAAGGCGCATGAGCTCGTCCTCTAGGGACAGGTAGAATCTGCTCTCTCCTGGATCTCCCTGGCGCCCCGACCTGCCTCGAAGCTGATTGTCGATTCTCCTGCTTTCGTGCCGCTCCGATCCCAGAACGTAGAGCCCTCCCAGCTCTCTTATCCTGTCACCTTCAGCCCCACACTGCTCCTGAAACCGCACAAGAGTCTCAGAGATCACCGACTCGTTCTCACGATCCGTAGGGTCGATTTCTCGTGAGATCAGGTCCTGGATCGCCAGCCCTTCGGGATTGCCTCCGAGAAGGATGTCTACACCTCGGCCCGCCATATTCGTCGCTACCGTGACTGCTCGCAGACGTCCAGCCTGAGCGACAATCTCGGCCTCCCTGAAGTGCTGCTTCGCATTCAGGACATTGTGGACGATTCCCCTCTGTGACAGAAGCTGGGACAACACCTCAGACTTCGCAACGGATGCCGTGCCGACAAGAACGGGCTGCCCTGCGGCGTTTCTCTCCTCGATGTCGTCAACGACGGCCTTGAACTTGGCAAGCTCCGTCTTGTATACGACATCAGAGTAGTTCTTTCGGATCATCTCTTTGTTGGTAGGAATCGGAACCACAGGAAGGTTATAGGTGCTTGCGAACTCGGATGCCTCAGTTTCCGCGGTTCCGGTCATGCCGGCCAACTTGGAGTACATCCTGAAATAATTCTGCAAAGTAACGGTAGCCCAGGTGTGGTTCTCCTCTTTGATCCTTACCCGCTCCTTAGCCTCCACCGCCTGGTGCAGGCCTTCAGACCATCTGCGCCCTTCGAGGATTCGACCGGTAAATTCGTCAACAATCTTCACCTCGCCCTTGTCAACGATGTAATCCTTGTCTCTCTTGTAAAGTTCTTTGGCCCGAAGAGCCTGGGTCAGCTGGTGCAAGAGATTGACCGAGCCAAGGTCGTAAAGGTTGTCCAGGCCAAGCTGCTTTTCAACCTTTTCGATACCCTCCTCTGTGGGTACGACAATTTTCTTCTCTTCATCGACTTCATAATCATCTTCAGCAACAAGCGTTCTCACTATGGAAGCAAACTGGTAGTAGAGCTGGGCTGATTCGTCTGACGGACCCGAAATAATCAGGGGTGTTCTCGCCTCATCGATCAGAATCGAGTCGACCTCGTCAACGATGGCGTAATGGTGGCCTCTCTGGACCATCTCCCCCAACGACCTGGCCATATTATCTCGCAGGTAGTCGAAGCCAAACTCGGTGTTGGTCCCGTAGGTGACGTCAGCGTTGTACGCCTCCTGGCGCGTCCAATATGCCTCAACGGTGGGGAGAACCAGGCCAGTCGTCAAACCCAGGAAACTATAGATTCTCCCCATGTTCGTCGCATCGCGATGCGCCAAGTAATCGTTGACGGTGACAACGTGGACCCCTTTGCCCTCCAGAGCGTTCAAATAAACAGGGAGGGTGGAGACAAGCGTCTTACCTTCACCGGTCTTCATCTCGGCGATCCAGCCAAAGTGGAGCGCCATTCCACCCATCAACTGGACGTCGAATTGGCGCTGACCAATGACCCTCACCGAAGCCTCTCGAACGACGGCAAAGGCCTCGACCAACAGGTCATCCAGGGTCTCTCCGTCGGCGAGCCTGGCCTTGAACTCATCTGTTTTGGCACGCAACTCTTCGTCGCTCAGAGCCTGCATCTCGGGCTCCAAGTCATTTATCAATGGAACTATCTCGGCAAGGCGACGGACTTTCTTACCTTCTCCGGCTCTCAAAAGCCTTGTAAATACACTCATGGCTCTTCCATCGTACCTAGAGAATCCGCCTCTACGTGCCGAGCCAATACAACGATGATGACATTGACGTCGTGAATCAGACGGACACCTCTGAGTCTATGAGTCCTATTGATCCGTCGGAACGCTCGTAGACTACTGCTGGACTGCCGGTATCTTCGTTCGTGAAAAAGTAAAAGCTGTGAGATAGCAGTTCCATGTGCAAGATGGCCTCTGCCGGAGTCATCGACTCTATTTTGAAGGTCTTCGTCTTGACTGGACTACGGCGTGCAAGGCTGCCGTCGACAGCCTTTCCGTTCTCAGCCCGGTGGTGTGGCTGAGAGCGACAAATCAATTTTCCCTTCAATTTCTCTAGACGGTGCTCAAGCTTTTCAATCACTCTGTCAAAGGCTTCCATGACCTCAAAGCCTGATCCTTTGGCCCTTACCACGTGGCCGTGACCATCGTGCATGGAAACCTCACAGACCTCTCTTTCGGCAATTCTGGGATTCTTTTCCTCGTACAACGCAATCTCCGCCTTCTCCATACCATCTAGGAACCTGGCGAGATGAGTGAGCCGCTCTTCCATCCTTTCGCGTTGCCCGGAGCCAATACTGACATTACGTGAGCGAAAAGCAATTTGCACTGTGCCCCCTTTATGTTGTATTGATAACCTGCCTCAATTCCATTCTGCAACTTGTCGCTGACTTCTGCCATAAGAAATCGGCACTTATCACACAAATATGCAAAATTGGTCAATGGGCTGCGGAACTACAAAAGGGGCAGGCTGTTGACAGCCCGCCCCTTTTCCTTTTTCACTCTGTTGTAGCTGACCTGATCTTTTGCCCCACACCCGCCTGCTGAGCCATTAACAGGAGCCTGAGGCGCAAAACCCGCCGATCCCAGACTCATATCCCGTTTTATCGCCTCTCCACCATGCAGCGCCATTCGCCGACAAGATGGGCAGGACTTACCTCTAAGCCGCACCATGATCACCAACCAGAAGTTGGCTTACGTGGATCGTTTCGCCTGCGACTGGCATCGACTTTCAATCACAGACCTACAACAGATCTAGTTAAAACTCTATCTCAAAAGTTCAAGTCCCCGTGTGCCAGGAGCTAAGGTACTGCTTCTGCCTCTCTGTGAGACTATCAATGGTGATACCCATGGTCTCGAGCTTCAATGCGGCGATGCCCTGGTCTATATCGTCGGGAACGTCGTATACCTTTGGCTCCAGCGAATTTCTGTTCAGAACTGCCCACTCCGCTGCAAGCGCCTGATTCGCAAAACTCATGTCCATGACGTTCGCAGGATGACCCTCCGCCGCTCCAAGATTGACAAGCCTGCCCTCAGCAATCACCATTACCCGGGCATCTCGGCCGGCCTGAGGGACGAGGAACTCCTCGACCATGGGTCTCACTTTACGCCTTCTTTCCCCGCTGGCCAGTTCACCCAAGGCCTTGAGGTCTATCTCGATGTCGAAGTGCCCTGAATTGGCGAGAATCGCGCCGTCCTTCATTTTGAGGAAATGCTCTCTGACGAGCACATCGCGGTTTCCGGTCACGGTGATGAAGATGTCTCCTTCAGCTGCTGCTTCATCCATAGACTCCACCCTGAAGCCGTCCATAACCGCTTCTAGCGCGCACAGAGGGTTGATCTCGGTTACGACGACCTGGGCTCCAAGTCCACGTGCGCGGGAGGCGATGCCCTTTCCGCAATAGCCATAACCGGCGACGACTACCACTTTGCCTGCTAGAAGAACATTGGTGGCTCTGATCACTCCATCCAGCGTTGACTGACCTGTCCCGTAGCGGTTATCGAACATGTGTTTGGTATCGGCGTCGTTGACCGCTACTATCGGATATCCGAGCGCCCCGTCAGCCTCCATTGCCTTTAGCCTGATGACTCCGGTGGTGGTCTCTTCAGTCCCGGCTACAACCTCAGGAATCTGACTCACCCTCTCTTTGTGCAGGCGAGTCACTAGATCGCATCCGTCGTCCATCGTTATTGTCGGGCGTGCGTCGAGTGCCGCGTCTATATGGCTGTAATAGCTCTTGGCATCTTCACCTCTTATCGCAAAGACCGAAATGCCCTCGTGCTTCACGAGAGAAGCGGCGACATCATCCTGAGTCGAGAGAGGATTTGAAGCGCAGGCAACGACCGTCGCTCCGGCCGCCTTCAGGGTGCGCAAAAGATTAGCCGTCTCGGTGGTGATGTGCATGCATGCTGCCACGGTGTGACCCTCTAAAGGCTTTTCCTTGGCAAATCGGGCTCTTATCGAGGCGAGTACAGGCATATTCACATCCGCCCACGCAATCCTTTGCCTACCCAACTCGGCCAGAGAAATGTCAGCTATGTCGTAGTGCAACCAGTGCCTCCTTCTGCGATTTTGGCGCTTCTTCCCAATTCTTTTTACCTGCCAGCCAACCGGCTCTTCATCTCGTTGAGCACTGGTATCGGACCGGGATCGATTCCATCGTTGTTGGCAATCTGCAACGAGACGAAGTCTCCGGTGAGAACAAGGTCCAGAAGCTGAGAGAGCTCCCCTTCCCCGACTCCCTTGACGGAGATCACATCTTTGACCCTAGACCCCATTAGATCAAAAGCTATTTCGAATCGCCTCACAACCTGAGGATGTTCACTCTCGTGGCGAAGATTGACTATCACCATCCGAGACCTCGTGAGATCGTTGAGATGTTCCCAACCTGCAAGTTCGTTGTGGCAGTTTTCAGAATAGACGGAGTAAAACGCCGGACGCTTTGCATTTTCGTTGATCTGTGTCTTCCACCGCTGAGCTGCCGCCCTGCCTATTGCCCCTGACGAATGTACCAGAGGAATTGTGTTTCCGATTCGCTCCGCAATCGACTCTATCTCGGAGCGGGGCTGAATCAGTGTATCCCTGCGTCTCTGCAGCTGAGCCACCGCAAGGTCGATCCAGTGCGTCGCACCGGGGAAAAGTCCAATCTCCTCCAGCACTACCAGCGGTGGAACCGACATCGCACCGATGGCAGCTCGCGGCTGCGGGATATCGCTCGGTACCGAGATCAGGGGCTCGCCGGCGTCCCTTGCTATCCGCGCAAGCTCACCGCCTGAAGTAACGAAGACGACTCTGGCGCCATGCCTAAGCGCCTCCGTGGCAGCATCGACCGTTTCTTCTGTGTTGCCTGAAAACGAGATCGCAAAAACAAGCGATCCCGGTCCGACGAACGCCGGGATAGTGTATGCCTTTACGACGGCTACAGGAACAGACATGAACGGTGCCGCGACCGCTACAAGCACGTCCCCGGCAATGCCGGATCCGCCCATGCCCAGGACAACGACATTCTCGATCTCGTGCTTGCGGGGAAGCCCGCGAGTTGCGGTCGCGTTGGCCGCCGCCCGCGCTATCTGTTCGGGAAGACTCGCCGTGTACTCCCACATTCGGGACGAGTCCAATACCTGGCTGAACATGCTGATACCTCAAACCTGAATCTCTAGAAGTTGGATAGAACTCGAAACGGCTAAGAACTTTTGGATAGCGCCATCAACCGTACATGCTCTTCTTCATCGACAACCTGGGATTCGTCAACAAGCATGATGGGAATGTTCTGCTTGACCGAGTAGCGTCTCTTGAGCCTGGGATTGTAAAGAGTGTCCTCGGCCGGAAAATACAGTAGCTCACCCTTGTCGATTGGACAGACAAGAATCTCCAAGAGCTTGGGGTCCAGTGTCACACTATTTCCTTTCAGAATCAGCTTTCGAAATAACGGCCAGGACCTCTTGGACCTTTGACGCCACTTCCAGGTCGGACTTAGCTTCCAGATTCAGTCTGAGGAGAGGTTCCGTGTTTGAAGGACGCACGTTGAACCACCAATCTCCCAAATCCACTGTCAGTCCATCCATATGATCCATTTTGCCACGGCCCTCATATGCATTCTCGATGAAGGCCAAGACGTCGTTGACGTCTTGCACCTTGGTATTCACCTCGCCTGAAGCACTATAGCGCTCCAGCTCCGTGCGCAGCTGAGAGAGAGGCCGGTCCGACGTCGACAGGACCTCCAATATGACCATCGCAGCTATTAGACCTGAGTCGGCGCGGAAATTATCTCTGAAGTAGTAGTGGCCAGAATGCTCTCCCGCAAATAGAGCATCCGTCTCACCCATAACCGTCTTGATGAAGCTGTGGCCCACACGGGTCTTGATCGGTATCCCTCCATTTTCGCTAATGATTTCCGGGACCGCCTTGGAACAGATCAGATTGTAGAGGATCTTTGAGCCGGGGTATTTCGCCAGCAGCGCCTTGGCCACCAGTGAGGTGGTAGTCGAACCCGAGATTGTCTGGCCTTGGTCGTCAACCAGGAACACCCGGTCAGCATCCCCGTCGAATGCGAGCCCCACATCCGCGGCGGTCGCAACAACATGCTGTTTCAGATCGATGAGATTTTCAGGCTGAATCGGGTCTGCCGGATGGTTCGGAAAATTACCGTCGAGCTCAGGAAAGAGAATCTCGAGCTGAAACGGAAGCTCCGAAAATACGGCAGGTACGACCAAACCCCCCATTCCATTGGCCGTATCCACAACGACCTTGAGCGGCTTTAGTTTATCCAAATCGATGAAAGATCGGACGTGCTCGGCAAAGCGGGTCAGCATCTCCCTCTGCTCGTATGAACCCATTCTCGCTGCAGAGGGAATCCCGTTGTCCAGAAAGCCCTGTGCTGTATCAGCGATCTCCGCCAGGCCGTTATCCGAACTGATTGGCCGAGCCCCTGAGAGGCACATCTTTATGCCGTTGTAGACAGCAGGATTGTGCGAAGCGGTAAACATGGCTCCGGGTATGTCGAGCTCGCCGGTGGAAAAATAAAGCATATCCGTGGACCCCAGGCCCAGATCGATGATCCCGGTTCCGACACTCCTTGCGCCGTCCATGAAAGCTGAGCTGAGCTGCTCGCCCGAGACCCTCATGTCCCTTGCCACCGCGATCTTCGAACTCCTCGAAAATACTGCGAATGCGGCGCCGATTGCTCGAGCAATATCGCTGTTCAACTGGTCGGGGACGGTGCCCCTGACATCATAAGCCTTGAAAATCGCGGAAATCATTTGTCTAAGAACCTTTGCATTACTTCAACCCCGCAGACCGGATTGACACACGGAGAGTAACTCTAGTCGATGGATGCTAACAAATCCTTGGATCGCTTACGCTTCACGATCATGACAACCACCGCCACAATTGAAATGAGTGACAATCCATACCCAATGTAGTCGATCGGGGTCATTCCGTAATAGACAACCACGTGATGCGATGTCGGAATGACAACCATAAGGTTTGGGGCCACCCTGTAGGGGCCCTGGCCACCTTTGACCTGCCAGTTGGGAAAGTAGGAGATCTTGACCAATACGGGCGCGTTTAGCTTCGAGACGCTGAACGAGATCGACGAATTCTTCTGAGAGACACCGCTCACCTGGGTCGGAGAAACCGGGCTAGAGGGATAATTCGTCGAATCCGCCGCTACCCTTGACCAGCTTGCCGGACCCGACTGAGCGGGTATGACCGACCACCTGCTCGGATTGTCATACCAAGTCATGACGGTGTTCACCCACGAGGCCTGACTGGGGTTCACCCCGCTCAAGACCACCGGCCAGCTTTTCAGAGGTTCAACCTTGGCAGAGTTCTTCACAAGATAGATGCTCCAGGTCCACCCAAGCACAGAATTGAGCCCAGCCGAGGGCTGAAGCGCCGGAACCGTCGCAATCTTCTGTAGCTGCGAATCCTGATTAGCCTGGGTGACCACGCTGGGTGAGAAAGCCATGAAGTACTTGACGCCGAGTAGCTGCAGGTGCTGAACACCAAGTGCGACATTCAGTCCGTTGTACGGGAGGCCCGACATGGCCTCAGACGGAGATGCCGACAGCTCGGACTGGTTCATGAAATGGAACGGCGTTGTTGCGGAAGACTCAAAGAACAGGCCTTCCATGGAATCTACGCATCCATTTGTCCAATACGGCAGCAACATAAGCGCCATGGGAGTGCCAAAAGAGTTCTCCCCTGAGTTGTACTCCCACATGGCTTGGCCACATCCATACTGCTTTCCCACATTTTGCATTGTCGCCATGAGTTCCCGATAGGCCGGGTAGTCGGGCTTTCCTTCATATCCGGTGTAGTTCCAGCTGATCCACGAAGGCACGAAGCTCTGCGCTGGCTTTATGGGAAGCCAGGACTGAGCCGGAAACAGCCCTAGAGCTGAGATGAGGAACACGACTACCGAAGCCAGTACTCCGACTAGAAAGTGGCCCCTCACTCCTATGGCTTTTCCATCGGAGCCGAACCAACCGGGCTTCTTCTTTGGCTCAGGTTGATGCGTGGCAAGAACATCACTGATCTCCTGTTGGGCAAGATCAAGCCCGATCAACGAAATCGGCGGCGAGTACTCGTCTCCATCGAAAGGAACCGTTTCGCCAACCTCCGCCCCGGCTGTAATCGGGCCCGCCGGAGGCTTGGGGACCCTCGCTTTAAATCTGCGATAGGCCCCGGCCAAAATGAGCCCAAAATTGCCAAGGAAGATGCCGGAAAGTGTATAAAGGGACAGAACCCAAAATGGCAGCGCCCTGGCGTTGTATACGGCACTGTTGGGCAAGAACACAAAGGCTGCAGCCGAGAGTAAAGCCATCACTGCCAAAAGGACTCCGAGTACCTGCTTTCTCCAGACAGAAACGACGACTCCAAGAACGGACATGGCCAGCCAGGGACGCAGCGAGTGTGGAAAGAGCGAACTCCCATAGGTCGTGACCTTCGACCAGCCCATCGAGGTGGAATAGGCTATCCGAAAAGCAAATGGTAGGGCCCAGAAGGCACTGATCAGTGCGGCCAATACCACAAGCCCAACGATGAACGGTAGATCGGACCAGCTCTTGTAGTAGATCCTCTTCAAAAGGATCAAGACAATTAGTGCAAACCCGACCCAGAATGACGGAAGTATATGAGCCAAAGTCGCGAGAGCGAATATCAGGGCCCCCAGGGCCATATCTCTCCTAGTCAAACCGCGCTTTGCCGCAATAGCCACGACGAAGATGCCAAGCGCCAGGGAGAGGGAAAACGAGTATTCGCCAGCCAGAGTTGATGCCAGGTTCCCGCCATCGATGGTGTAACTCGTGTCAAAAAGATATCCCACGCCGACCAGGGCGACACATAGCGGAATTGGTCGTGGAAGCTCGAACTTCTTGCCAAGCACGTAAAGGCTCGGTATGAGGATGAGAGAGCCAAGTATTGTGATCAACTTGAAGGCAACGTTGTAGGTGATGAAGAGGTTGAGGAGCGCCACAAGAATCGACGGAAGCGGAAAATAGAAGCCCAGTAGGGGGAAGCCGTCGTACCAGGCACTGCTCCAGCCGGTCAGGCGAAAGTGGTTGAAAACCTGGTGCTCGGCAAGCCACGGAACGATGAAATGAGCACCGGTGTCACCTCCCGTCGTCGTTGAGTTTGAAAGGATCAGCGAGGGATGGAGCTGCCATATGACAAATGCGAGAGCCAACACTATAAAGGCCCTGTCGATCATCTTCGCTTTCTGGTCGGCGCTTAGTCCACTTAGACGCTGCCTCAGTGATTGCACCAATCCATCATGCCCGATTAAATCAGACATAGAGAGTCACTGCTCCTTGTCCAAAAACCAACTCATCGTTAGTGAATCTTTATCAGTGCAATTAGCGTTACGGCATTGAATGCACCGTGAGCAAACATCCCGGGCCCGAGACGGCCAAACTTCAACCTCATGGCGGCCAAGATCAGGCCGAAGAATGCGAGGCCCAACAGCTGCAGCGGCTCCCCATGGGCCAAGCCAAATAGCAGAGCCGATATCACCGCAGCAAGAAACGATGACACCGATTCGGGAAAGCGAGAAAACCTGTACTTGAGCGATCCCAGCAAAAGCCCGCGAAAGTAGAGCTCCTCCACTATAGGAGCTCCCACCGCGAGGAAAAGCGCCAGAATCAAAAGGCCGAACCCATGGCCAAGACCGGTGATTGTCTGAGCCGGCTGGCTCAACTTTTCTGAGAGGTTCGGAATCATGCGCTCGAAAGGGTAGTACAGAAGCGGAATGATCACCAGCTGGCCGAGAATCCCGATCGGAACACCAATGACCACATCCTGTAGAACGACACGATTAAGGCCGAAATCAGATCTCAGCGAGCCTGAGCCCCTTTTCTTCGACGCATAGATCACTGCAGCCAGCAGCCCCGTCCAAAGGCCCAACAGGTTCGCGATCAAAGCGCCAAGGGAGTTGGTCGCGGTCGCGTTTGCCGGAGCACCTGTCACCGTCAGCTCCACCAAGACATATATCGTTGCAAACAGATACCCCACGAGGAAGCCGATGACAGCAATTGAAAGCGCATTGATCCCTTTTAGACTCTCACGCGGAGCCGGCTCCCACTCGTTCACCTCAACGAGGTTAGCCCATCTTCCGACAGGTTGAGCCCATGTCAAAACTCTGGGGAGCACACGAAATGACGCGACTTGAGAAATCTATTAATCATTTATTTCCTTTGCACGCCTAACATGTGGTATATGAGTCGTCAAATGCCCGATAAGCGTCAAAGCGGAAATGATAAAGGAAACAACAAGGGTAACAAAATCCTGCCGAATAGCCCGGACCAAAGCTGGCGCTGGATCGTCCTTGTGCTAGTGACACTTCTAGCTGCTGCATTCGTCTATGCATCGGTATTCACTCCGCAAACTACCAAACAACTGAGCTACGATACATTTCTCCAGGATGCCCACGCAAAGCAAGTGACTTCCGCTCAGATTGACAACGCGACAGGAAAGATAACGGGAAAACTGGCCAACGGAACCAGTTACACGGTCAACGGTCCCCTGCCCTACATCACCAGCGATATTACCCAGCTACGCAGTGAAGGAGTCAACACCTCTTTCTATACCCCTACCTCGAATTTCCTCGCGATAATTCTTGAATACGGCCTTCCGCTGATCCTGATATTCGCATTTTTCGCGTACATGAACAGAAGAGCCCAGGGACAGATGTCGGGGATCATGTCAATAGGAAAATCGAAACCAAAGGTCTACTCGACGGAGAGACCCCGAACGACATTTGATGACGTGGCAGGATACTCGGCGGTAAAGCTCGAGATATCAGAGGTAGTGGATTTTCTCAAAAATGCCCAACGATTTCGTGAAATAGGTGCGCGGATACCTAAAGGAATCCTTCTTGTCGGGCCGCCAGGAACCGGTAAAACCCTCCTCGCTCGAGCGGTGGCAGGCGAGGCTGGGGTTCCTTTCCTGAGTGTGACAGGTTCAGATTTCATGGAGATGTTCGTCGGTGTGGGTGCCTCTCGAGTGCGAGACCTTTTCCAGACTGCTCGAAAGCAGGCACCAGCGATCGTATTCATCGACGAAATCGACTCCATAGGTAGAAAACGTGGAGCCGGTCTCGGAGGAGGCCATGACGAACGGGAGCAAACGCTGAACCAGATGCTTTCCGAGATGGACGGCTTTGACACCTCCGAGGGGGTGGTCGTCCTTGCGGCGACCAACCGGCCGGACATTCTTGATCCGGCACTTTTGAGAGCTGGTCGATTCGATCGCCAAATCGTCGTTCCTCTCCCAGACCTCGAAGAACGGCTTCCTATCCTCAAAGTCCACTGCCGAGGCAAGAAGATCGCCGCTGACGTGGATCTGAGCATCGTAGCCCGCGGAACACCGGGTATGAGTGGGGCCGATCTCGCCAACCTCGTCAACGAAGCCGCGCTTTACGCAGTAAGGAGATCTTCACCAGAGATCCACATGGAAGACTTCGAGGCAGCTAGAGATAGGGTTTTGATGGGACAGAAGCGCGAGTCTCTCGTTCTTTCCGATCAGGAGAAGGAGCGGGTCGCATACCACGAAGGCGGTCATGCGGTCCTTGCCTACGTGCTGCCAAACGCGGATCCTGTACACAAGGTAACCATCCTGCCCACCGGCTTCGCGCTGGGAGTCACGCAGCAACTTCCGGTCGAGGAGCGGCACATCTACCCTAAAGAGTACATCGAAGACTCCCTAGCAGTACGGATGGGAGGCCGTGTGGCGGAGAGGCTCATCTTTGGGAATCTTTCGACTGGCGCCAACAACGATCTAGTCGGCAATACAGAGCTAGCAAGAAAGATGGTCAGGGAGTGGGGAATGAGCAGCAGGATCGGTCCAAGAGCCTGGGGCTCTCAGGGGACCGTATTCCTCGGTGAAGACCTGATGCACAGCCGTGACTACTCCGAAGACACTTCGAAGATCATCGACGAAGAGATCGACCGAATCCTGCGGGAGCAAGAGGAAAGGGCAATGCAACTGCTCAAGGTCCACCAGAAGGGGCTCGAGCTGGTGGCCAACGCCCTCCTTGAGAAGGAGACCATAGACGGCAACGAAGTTGCAGCCCTCATTGACGAAGGCTACGGATCACCGGTCTACGGCCCAGATTCCAAGAAGGCTCGAAAGCTGAAGCTGGGGAGCGAGGAGCGCACAAGCGAACGGTCGATCAGCGACGATCTCGCGGACATCGACCCACCCAAACTCTAGGCTAGCCTAGAGTGACAGCGACGGTGATTCATTGGAAAGGCGTTCCACTCTCAATTTGTCAACTGTCACTGCCATAACTCATAATTCAATTATGAGTGGACAGATGAGACTTGTTGAGATTGAAGAGCGGATTCCGAACTGGGTACTTGATCGCCAAACAAGAGAAGTAGGGCTCAAAGGGGTTGCTGTCGCCAGGGCCATCCTCGAGAAGAAGTCAGGCAAGAATTCGCCCAGCTTCTCAGGCGAGATGAAAAAATTCAAGATCGCCGGCAACCGATAGCAGTTTCGGCAATTTAGACTTTGCAAGCAGACGGAGAGGGTAACCTTTTTATCGTCCGAGCATTGCAAGCTGGAGAGTCCGAATGGATCAATACCCACTCTTAACTGAACGATTGGGATTTCCCAACGGAACGAAAGCCCTAATCGTAACTTGTGATTGTCTCGGGTTCTGTCATTCCTGCAACATCGGCATCTATGACGTCCTTCGGAACGGGATTGCCACCTCTTCAAGGCTAATTGTGCCTGCGCCGTGGTCTCGCGACGCGGTTGTTCGATACCGCGGCGAAGACGTAGGGGTCGAGCTAACGTTGAACTCTTCAAACCCGATCCTTCACTTTGGTCCTCTAACCCAAGCACCCTCGCTCTTGGACGGGCAGGGAGGATTCCCTATAACGCTGGAAGATCTCTGGGACCATGCCGATCTCGCTGAGACGCGCCGAGAATGCCGAGCACAGATCGAACGTGCAATCTACTGGGGGTTCGACGTATCTCACATTGCATCTGAACTCGACGCGTTGATAATGCGACCGGAGTTCTTTGACATCCTTTTGGAACTTGCCATAGAATTCGATCTCCCGATTTCCCTCCCTGATTACTTGAATGAGGAGAGAATCGGATTCCCGGTCAAAACACTGGCGTTCGAAGAGGGCGCGATCTTTCCCGATAGAGTGATCGATCCCTTTTCCGCCTATGAGCCTCTTGACCCCGCGTCACAGGATCTTATTGAAAATGCCATCTTCTCAGTGGAGGAAGGCATAACCGAGCTATGCATCCGCCCGGCACAGGACACTCCGGAACTGCGGGCAATCACACCTGAGTGGGCCACCTTCGTTTCCCAAAAGACAGCCGCAAGCGAGCGACGTCACTTTGACCACCTGCTGTCACGAGCCAACATCACCCTAATCAGCTACCGGGAGATCAGAAACCGGGCCAGAGCGATCAAAGGTGGGACTCGCTCACACCGATCCAATTACGTATAGAGTCTTAATAGGGCCTATAATTTCTGTCAAGTAGGAAAGGTCAATTGCCATGTTCGCAGAAATACTTGGGCTTGACTCCATAGTCGTCGTAGCAATCATTGTCTTGGTAATTGGAGCCAGCAGACTTCCGAAGATTGCACGATCGGTAGGACAAGCCAAGGGCGAATTCGAAAAGGGTCTAAAGGAAGGCTCCGTAACAGCGGAGACTGACGTAGAGAAGAAAGAGCAGTAGCTAACTGCCTTCGAGCGTTTGCCGTGCCTGAATCTAGAACTGTGTGACAGCTGCAACAGCTGTCTGAAGATCGCGATATTCATCAGAGGTAGTAATTGGCAAAAGCGCCATCAGTTTCCCCATGTTGCCCGTCACCTTTATTTTTCCTTGCATGAATGCAGCCGTAGCATCGAGTTCGCACTTTTGGATCGCCATGGCATCGTTCCACTCCTGGCTCAGAACAACCTCTGGCTCATCGAGTTCCCCGAGCTTGCACTCCACGAGCTTTCCGTCCTCCACAATCCAGTAGTAAAACACGTTTCCGTTTGGACCATTGAGGATCTCGAACTGGATTGCCGCTGTTGCACCAGGACGCAATGGTTGAGACTGAGCCATCTTCAAATACTCATCCATCCATTCAGCAGTAAGCCACTTTGCCATTGCCACACTCCAGTCAACACAGAATTAACAATCACCGATGTTATCAAGCTAAGCAATCAATTCAAGGAAGCATCATCTATTTATCTTCTAGACCAGCAAAGAGATCTTCTTCGAATCCTTCCTCGGGCTTCGTATTTCCGACGGCAGACCTGGCGAGGATGTAGTCGTCCCATGGCCACACCTCCTCGGACACTTCATCAGGCAAGCCGAACCAGAAGTTCGATTTCGGGTCTATCTGAGTTGCGTGAGCCAAGAGCGCATCCTTCCTGATTCTGAAGTAACCCCTGACGTCTATGCGCGTAGTGATCTCATGATCATTGCCAAGACGGTTCAGTCGGTCTTCAGGAAACGGAGATTTGATGCCGAGTTCTACGAACTTTTCATGAAAAGCTCTGACTCGGCCGGATGCCCAAGCGCTGTAGTAGATTTTGGAAATCTGATGCGCCTCGCCGAGTTCGGGCCTATAACTGGGATCTCCGGAGCGGTCATATGCATAGACAGATATGTCATGGACCTTCAGGTGGTCTGGATGGGGATAGCCCGCCTGATCTTCGTGATATGTCACCATGACCTGAGGCTTCTCTCTCCGAATGATCGCGATGAGCTTGTCGCCAGCCTCTTCCAGAGGCGCCTGAGCGAACGAGTCCGGATTGGAGTTACTCGGCTCTCCCGGCATCCCCGAGTCCCTGTATCCCAGCAGGTAAAGCCGGTCATATCCGATGATCCTTATCGCGTTGTCGAGTTCTTCCCTGCGGATCTGAGCGAGATTCTCCTTCACCTCCGGTCTGTCCATAGCCGGATTGTTTATATCACCCTCTTCCCCTCCCGTGCATGTCACCAGCACGCTGCGAACTCCTCGATCGTGAAGCTTTGCGACTGTTGCGCAGCCTTTGGATGACTCGTCATCTGGGTGTGCATGAACCGTTAGAAGTGTAAGACTTTTTGCCATCGTTTCATTTTAGTTAGTTTCACGCCGAACGAAATTATCAATGCCGCAGAGGGATTTGTCCAAGGAGTTCGGACTCATATAATGCGTGCGAGCATGTAGCAGCCGCCGAAGCGTTTCCGCTCACTTTCACCGAATGCCCAAAACCAGGAACACGCCCATCTCTGTCCGAAGCGACCTCTCCTCACTGAGGCGTAGATGCTGAACAGCCAAGACACCCAATTTTCTCCAAAGTCAATTCCTTGATATGATTCCAGGAAAGTCTGAGCTAACTGAAGGGCGGAATTGTCCAGCGCCTGTCAACAATGGTCTAGGTCTTCAAGACTACAGCTTTCTGTGTTGCCCTTTGGCTCACTGGACCGGGCTTTAGTCCGTGACGGGCGCGAGCGGATTCCCAGCGAAGATCAAATCTGATCGGGGTGGCATTAATGAATATTTTACGATTCCGACACCAGGCGGAGGTGAGGCACTGATGACCACGCCACATCGCATCGTCAATCCTGAGTCTTTGCCAAAGCCCGTGGGCTTCGCGCACGCCATAGTGGCCGTTCCAGGTCGAACCGTCTATCTGGGTGGTCAAGCGGCCTTGGAGGCTGACGGATTCACAGTCATATCCGGAGGGCTGGTCGAGCAGTTCGACAGGTCTCTCTTCTATGTAGTGGAGGCCCTAAAAGCAGCGGGCGGCACTCCGGAACATTTGGTGTCGATGCTGGTATTTGTCACGGATGCCGCAGAGTATAGGGAGAATATGAGAAGCGTGGGCAAGATCTGGCGGAGCCACGTTGGCCGCCACTATCCGGCTATGACACTTTTGCAAGTGGGAGGGTTGCTCTATCCGGAGTTGCAGGTGGAGTTGTTGGCAACTGCCGTGATCCCAGATTAGGGAATCGACTCCAGTTACAGATTGGAATCGACATGGGGCGGCATGATATCCCAACCGTCGCTTCTTGAAGATGCATGGAATATGCGACAGCCGTTTTTGAGGCCCCATCACAGAAACTGCGACGGCATTGGATCGCACACAGCGGATCCCTAGCTTGAGGGCACCCTCAATGGAAATCCCTTGAGGCAGCTCTTATTTTGACTGGCAGCTTTTCAAGCTTCTCTGCAACGACATTTATAACTCCACTCACAGTCTCCACCCTCCCGCTGACTATGAGAGCTGGGGAGAGTCTGGCTATCGATCTGTACCTTATCCACAGACCCTTGGAGCAAACGATGTTGATCAGTCCAGATTCATCTTCCAGGTTGATAAATGTTGTTCCCTTTGCCGTAGACGGACGCTGCCTATGTGTAACCACGCCCGCAACCTTTACTCGCTCACCATTTGAACAGTGAACCAGATCTTTGGCTAATACCACTCCAGCAGCTGCCAGCTCGTCCCTTTCAAATCCAAGAGGGTGCCCTCCCGGAGAGATCCCATAAGACCACAGCTGCATATAGACCCTCTCGCGCTCACTTACAGGGCCAAGCGGCGGCGCCGTAGTGCCAACGGCCATGGAAGGAAGTATCCCATCGGAGTAACGGGAGCTGGGCCCAGCTGCCCAAAGTGCACTTCTGGTATCTAAAGGGACCGAAGAAAGATCATCTGCGAAAAGGCCATCTAATGCACCTGAGGTAGCCAGAGCTTCCAACTGGGCGGTATTCATGGGAACGGATCCGGCTAAATGCTCTATAGATCTGTAGGGGCCGTTCTTTGCAATCCTTTCTGCCAAAGCCTCACTGATTCCCCGTATAGAAGAGATTCCTATTCGAAGAGCTATCTCATCCCCTGCTCTCTCTAAGTCGGTCCTATGATTGGAGTGGTTTACGTGAGGGGTCAAAACCCTGACGCCATGCCTTTTGGCATCTGCAACCAACGTTTGGGGAGACCAAAACCCCATAGGTTGAGCCCTGATGAGCCCAGCGCAAAAAGCAGCGGGATAGTAGTACTTGAACCAAGCGCTTGAATAAACAAGGTATGCAAAAGCAGCAGAGTGACTCTCGGGGAATCCAAAGGAGGCAAAGGCTGAAAGCTTGCCAAATATCTGTTCAGCTACCGGTTCCGATATGCCTCTTTGGAACATGCCTTCAAAAAGTCCCTTCTTTAGGAGATTCATCCTTTCACTGGAGCGTTTGGACCCCATAGCACTTCTCAGCTGATCGGCTTCCCCAGGGGTAAATCCTGCTACATCTATTGCCATCTGCATCAACTGTTCTTGAAACAGCGGAACGCCCAAAGTCTTCGACAGCGAGTTCTCCAAGAGCGGGTGAAGATACGTGATCTCTTCGAGGCCGTTCCTCCTTCTGATATACGGATGGACCGACCCTCCCTGTATCGGCCCAGGACGTATGAGAGCCACCTCAACCACCAGGTCGTAAAAGCAGCGCGGTTTCAATCTTGGCAGGGTGGCCATCTGTGCCCTACTTTCGACCTGGAAAACTCCGACAGTATCCGCTCTGGAGAGCATCTCGTATATGCAGTCCTCCTGCGGTATAAGAGCTAGGTCGACTTCCCGGCCATGGAACTCCCTGACCAGATCGACCATCTCATGCAATGCCGAGAGCATCCCTAGACCCAAGAGATCAAATTTAACCAAACCGACCTGGGCGCAATCGTCTTTGTCCCACTGGATAACAGTCCGGTTCTCCATTCTCGCCCACTCTATGGGACATACCTCGGAGATCTCCCTGTCACATATGACCATCCCTCCAACGTGGATCCCCGTGTGTCGTGGGTTGTTCTCTATCTGCAAAGCAATATCCAAAACTCCCTGGGGTGCAGTCACAACTCTGCCTCCATCTGCATCTTTGAGTTCCAAGCTGTGGACAAGCCCCGGATGCCTCTCAACCTGAGAGACCCAAGAATCCACAACCCCTTGGGAGTGACCGAATGCTTTGGCAACATCACGTACGGCGGATTTGGATCTATAAGTTATTACTGTGCCAACCTGGCTCGCTCTTAGGCGGGAGTGACGTCTGTATATGTACTGGATTACCTCTTCACGTCGATCGCTCTCGATATCCACATCAATGTCCGGAGGACCGTCTCTGTGCGGGGAAAGAAACCGTTCGAACAAAAGCCTGAGAGAGACCGGGTCGACATTTGTTATGCCGATGGCATAACAGACGGCGGAGTTGGCTGCAGACCCCCTGCCCTGACAAAAAATGTTATTGGCCACACAGAACTCAACTATGTCCCAGACGATCAGAAAGTAACCTGCAAATCCAAGCTCGGATATGATATCAAGCTCATAGTCGAGCTGCTCGTAAGCACCCTGTATCCGAGGACTGCTCCTTGGCCCATATCTGGCAGGAGCCATACGGTAGGTGAGTTCTCGCAAAAAGCTCATCTCGTCATGACCCTGGGGAACCAAGAAGTCTGGAAGCTTGGGAGCTATGAGCTCCAAGTCAAAGGCGCACTCGAGACCAAGATCATGGGCATTCTGCACCAGCGTAGGAAATCTACTGAAACGCCTTAGCTGCTCTTTCGGAGAACGAAGATTTGCCATTGGATAGGGAGGAAGCCACCCCTCGATCTCATCAATGGGCTTGTTGGACCTTATGGCCATCAGCACCTGATGAAGCTGCGCGGAGTCCCTGGTGGCATAGTGGACATTATTGGTGGCCACCAGCTCTACCCCCAAAGAGGTGGCGATTTGGACAAACTCCGCATTTCGTGGCTCGTCTAGCGGGTCAGCATGATCCCAGCACTCTACGAATACCTTGTCCCTGCCAAAAAGCTCGCATAGATGCCCGAGCCTCTTTTTTGCCGCCGCTGGACCCTGCTCGAAAAGAGCCTTGGCGATAGGACCTTTGCGACATCCTGTCAAAACAACCCAATCGCCGGAGTTGGCAGAGGCCAGCTCCTCGTAGGAAAGCTCAAAGCTTCCCTTCTCTGTATTTGCCATATGTCCAGCTGAAATTACCTTGGACAAAGAGCTGTACCCTTTTGGCCCCTTTGCCAGCACGACCACGTGATCCCCGATTGGATCGATCATCTTATCCCTTGGAGTGCCGCCTTCCAGAGTGAGTTCAGCTCCATAGATAGTCGGCAATCCACACAATCTTGCAGCACTGGCGAAGCGAGGAACTGCGTAAAGTCCGTTATGGTCAGTGATAGCAACTGCAGACAAGCCGAGCGAGGAGGCCACCTTTACGAGCTCTTCCGGATCGCTTGCACCGTCTAAAAAGCTGAAGTTGGAGTGACAGTGAAGCTCTGCGTAACCTTCCATTCTCCTATATTATCGAACATATGTTCGCATAGCTATCTATATTATTCCACCCACCTCACATACATTCCCGAGACATAGCCCCAAAAGAGGGGCAAAACTGGTGGGAAGCCTGCTCCTCTCCTCAGAGACAGCATGAGACCCAAAAGGCGGCGAAAGCCATCATGCCAATCCGAGTCAAACAGACGATGCAGGTGCCAAAACAGCGGAAAATAGGTGGCATTCGAGCCAAGACACTACAAACTCTAGAAACACCTTCTCAAAGCACATGCCATGACAAGCGCTCCGGCGAACGCTCTACACAACCGTATCGCAAGAGTCAAGCCTCCGAACATCTGCAACAGAGGTGTCGTACAGGCCGACAAACCGGGCGAACGCACGGCCCAATTCCAGAGGCAGAGCAATCATGACATGTCGAGCCAAAACCCAGCTGAGCCGAAAACCAGTCGAAGTCTTCCACTTCAACTCATCTTCACCAACCAGACTCGCAGTGTTAGCCGCCTTCACCCTATCCGCAAGTGCATGGAGTGCTTCGCTGCGCTCCGGCTCATCCAAGAGTTTTATGGCATCAAGCTGTAAGAAGGTCTCCTGGGCAATCTCGAAGTGGGATGCAACAATGCTATGGGTCCCAGCGTCAATAAGCCCAGCCTCATACTTGAGATCGTTCAACGCAGCCCCCACCTCGTAAGTCACCGATACTATCTCATCTCTGCTCATCCAGTCCGTCCAATATGAGAGCATCTCCCTCCAAGTCGGACCGAGCAGCGCTACGCGATGCTCCTCCAAGGTTTTAAAACGACGATGATACCCGAGTTCAGGCCGTTCGAAAGCCCTACTACCAGGATCAAGGAACGGGCCAAGTGGAGCCACGTAGAACTGAAGGCGGGGATCGGCGCCAAAACGATCTATTAAAAACCGGGAGTAGTCGATTGTGGAACGGGCTGACGCCACATCCTGACCCGGCAAACCAACCATGAAGAAAAGGTCAAGCTTGCCGCATCCTTGAAGAAGCGCTGCCTCTAGAGTCTTCTCCAGAACCTCATTGGAGACCGGGAATTTGCCGTTCATCTTGCGGATCTCGGGATCGGGAGATTCAATAGTAATCTGCAGGCTCCACGCTTTCGTCGAGTCCCTAACCATGGAGAAGAAGTCAGAGTCGGCCGGATAGAAGAGTTCTATCACGAGTTCGTTGGAGATCTTTGCCGACTTGAAAAGTCCGAAAAAGCGCTGGGCTCTTGGAATACCGCCTGTACGTGGATCGTGCACCATGAATATCGGAGCTTTGGAGAAAGTTGCTATCCGCTTCGCGTCAGAGACAAGCTTCTCGGCAGAACGCATTGCGGCAGATGGCCGACCCGCAACCATTGCATATCCAGATCGTGAACCGCCGCAAATTGCACAGTTATAGGTACAGCCACGAGAGTTCAGCAACATGGTCGATGGATACCTCAGCCATTCAACGTAAGGGAGGAAGTCTTGCAAAGTCTGGTACTTGAAAACGGCATGGGTCATAAAGTCATACGCCGGTACGTCGATCCAGTCCAAATCCACTGGGATAAAGCTAAGCGGGTTCACGACAACAGTGCCGTCAGGTCGCTTCCAGGTGAGGTTCTCAACGGTCTCAAGTCGCCTTCCCTCCCTCAAGGCCTGGAGAAGCTGACGACACGGTTCCTCGGCGGAGTCCCCCCTTATCACGAAGTCAACTGAGGGATTTTCTATCAACTCTTCATGAAAGTAGCTAGCAGATAGGCCGCCTAACAGGACTTTTGCCTCAGGATGCATTTTCTTGACCAGCTCCGCGATGCCGAGTGCCCCATTTGCGTGGGGAAGCCAGTGCAGATCTATTCCGAACAGATCCGAGTCGAACGCAGCGAGATGGGCCGCAACGTCGAACTCGGGCTCCCGGAGCATCCTCAGCGCGAGATTCGCGATCCTGATGTTGTAGTTGTTAGCCTCGAGATAGCTGGCGATACTTGTGAGGCCAATTGGGTACATCTCGAATTCGTCCGTTGAGGGAATGACATCCGCCAGCGGGCCTTGGAGGATGACCTCTTTACGAAAGTCCCATACGGACGGGGCGTGAAGCAGGACCATGTCAGGGCCAAATGTCCGCTTTAGGGCCTTGCGCAACTGACCAAGCATCACTTTTTCGCCACGCCAAATCCAGAACTGTTCACGGTCACGAGCTGGAGCAGCATATGGCCTCTACTCAGCGGGGCAAAGGTGGAAGTTTGAGCGTCTTTTGAGTGCTGCTCTCTTCCAAGGGCTGTTGAATACTCGAATTCCTCTGGCTTCATCTGCTCTCCTTCGGCTCTTGGTTGGCTGCCATCTGTTTGCCACGTTGCCGAACCCGCGTGAGGCCGAGACCGTCGATTCACTACAACCAATCAAATTCTAGAGCTGGGATGGCACCGTAGACAAGGGTCTGGCCCTCAGAGTTCGATCCCAGCATCAAGTGGAGATATCACTTTCGCAAGAAGAATGGTCAGTCGTATAAGCCCTCTACGAACCATCTGCCGTTTGAACTTTTGACTAGCAGGGCGCCCATCTCATCAGTTACTATCTGGATTCTGGCCACTTTTGTCGAATACTCTGGATACCACCACCTCTCCAGCATCGGCCAGAGGGAGGACCACTCCAAGACTCTCACCCTTTTGCCAGAACTCTGAACTCTCATCCAGTAGGGCTCTCCGCTCAGAAAGACATTCGCCGATACGCTTATCAAAGTACCCTCCTTGGTCAAAAGCAAGATCTCCACCTCTCGATCAAAACAGATAGCCGGAGACGAACTCAGTAACCTCCCTGGCCAAGGAGGCCTCTCTCTTGCCTTTTGATCCATCGGTTCATCGAGATCGAAGAGATGGAGCTGCCATGGCACCATTTCAACACTTTCCTTTGGTGTCCTAGATGCCTTTATCTTTGCGATAGACGACCTCTTGCCGACAATTGCGTCGACTCTTGAAAGTGCCTGGGAAACCTTGACCACAGATGACCTTTCGCTGCCGTCAAGATCAAGCTGGACTCTCAGGGCTGATACGACCCTTTGCGGCTGTAGCTCAACAGTCTCTACACCAGCCGAGGGAGCAAGCCTCGGATCTGTAGACCATGATTCGAGCTGCCACCTGATGCGCTCCAAAAGGAGCTGAGCCGACAATCCATCCTTCACACCCCAATCCCTCACAGACTCCTCTCCATTTTCGCTCATAAGACGAACTCGCATGATCTGACAGAGGTATCCGCTTTCCAAAAGATGGCCCAACATCTCCTCCACCCTTGCCTTGCATACAAAGATGACTGATGAAGCAACCTCCAAAGGCTCCGGCAATTCGATCTTTTGGGTGAGGTCCTCTTTGATCTCAGCAGCCTCCAGCGAAGATGTATCCAGTCCTCCAGCCATCCGGTGCAAGAGTGCCCCTCTGTATCCAAACCTCTCCAGTACCAGATCGAAATCAAGATCTGCAAACTCGCCCAAAGAGCGCACCCCCAGACGATCAAGAGTGTCGGCAATCTCATGGTCGGGTAGTTCCCTGATCGGAAGTGGAGCCAGAAAAGATCCACTTATCCCCGAAGGAATCAGAAGCGAGTTCCTGGCCGCTATCTTGGCCGTAAAGATACCATCAGCTATGGAGACACCGAAAGAAAAGATCGATCCTTCGACAAAGAGATCAGCTGCACGATTTAGCAGTTCCCCGGCCGGGGGAAAAACCTCTACAATCTGGTCCTCCATCGCCTTCCTAACCTCTGAGGCAAGTCTCTCCTCGCCTCCAAAATATCTGGAAGGACCCCTGGCATTAGTGGCACAAACTCCGAGGTCAACAATCTCGATCAAAGGAGAGAACCGCTCCAGGACATTGGCTATCTTGGCGAACAAGCCGCTCTGATCGATAGCATCGACAGAGATCACCTTCAAGCCGGTTACGGCAGATGTAGCTGCTCTTACCCTGTCTCCCGCTCTGATTCCAGCTCTGAAAGCCTTTGGCGATACATCAGTCACTACTCCATTTCCCGCCACTACAGCCAAGGGGTCGATCTCCCCTGATCCAGCAGATATGAAAGGCCAGTAGAAAAAATCGACCAGAAGCACTCTTGGAGCTACCTGATGCTCAATGGAGTCGAACAACGAATACCTGGGGCGACGAAGCTTTACTTGGGGAATCTTCTTAGACATAAAACACCTTTAAATGGAGACTGCTATGCTCCTCGTCGCCCCACTCCGTCTACTGCCCAGCGAAAGAGATAGCCGACGTTCCCTTATGAAACCGCTGCCCCTGTCCAAACCGGTAAAGCCAGATATTGAAGAGCTGATCGAATAGTCATAAGAGCCGGGCCACAACCCTCTACCACGTGTGCCTGTGATATCACAACCCTGCTGGACAATAGCAATGATCGACTTGTTCACCCTGACCCTGGATGTGAGGTTGCGAGCCTGGGAGGAAGAGATGAACCTTGGATTTGCAATAGTAACGACCCGGAAAGCCTCTGTAAGCACTGCGACAACCTGAGCTAGATCTCTCCCCGGATCAGGAACGGATACAACTTTCCCAAGATCCACACCCTTCTCAAAAGCAGCAAGAAAACCCAGATTCTCGAAACCCACCAAGGCGCTCCAGTTCCTTCGAATGCCGCCGGAAGATAGGAACTCAAAAACCGCTGATGTCGCCCCCGAGTTCGATTCACCTTCAAACAAGACAACGGACCCCAACTGAATTCTGCCCAAGGGAAATATCTGGGCCAGAGAGCCACCCAGTTCCACATACCTCTCACTAGCCAAAAGCTGAGGAGATACGAATCCCGAGAGATGACTGATCGATTTTTCAGCGGCGATATCCATATGACTAATTTATCGAACATATGTTCGAATAGCTATACGGTAGATACGAAATTTTTGCAAATCGACAGTGGCAGAGGATGAGCAAAATTATGAGATCTGCTCTGATCATCGCAAAAATCAATAAACAGATGCCCAAAACAGAAAGCGAGAAAAATTACCTGTTAGATTGAACCGAACAGGTAAGAGGACAAAACCACCATTGAGCTTTCCAAGCACAACAAGTCTAAGAACAATACGGCCTGGACTAATCACAGCAGTTGGATTACTAACCATGGGACTAGCTCTTCACCTAACTCTTGCCGCAGGCCGCAGCGCTGGCCACGCCAAGCCAGGAACCCTGAAACTCCCCCACAATCCACCCAGTGGCATCCACACACCCATTCCAACACCCACCACAGTGCCTGTGACAACAACCTCTACAACAACGACAATTCCGACCCCGACTGAACCGGGTGGCGGCTATACCTTGTATCCAGGAAGAAGGATCGTGGCCTTCTACGGTGCACCAGGAGGTGGCGGACTCGGGGTATTGGGCCAGAACTCTCCGGAAGCAATGTGGCCCAAGCTGATCGCTCAGATTGCACCATACCAGCAGCCGACAACTCCAGTTATCCCCGCCTACGAACTAATCACATTCATAGCCCAAGGATCTCCACAGCCTAACGGAACATACTCAGCCAGACTGACGAATCAGACTATCCAGCAGTACCTAGATGTCATACGGAAACACCATGGCCTGCTAATACTTGACATCCAGCCAGGCCGAGGAAACTTCCTGGCGGATGCACAGACGCTGACCCCTTTTCTATCCCAACCTGACGTCGCCCTCGCCCTTGATCCTGAGTGGCAGGTAAGCTCCACACAGGTCCCCGGACAGGTCATTGGCAGCACAACCGCTGACCAGATCAACCAGGTCTCGAACTGGCTGGAACAGCTGACAATCTCAAACCACCTCCCCCAGAAGCTTCTTCTAATACATCAGTTCAAAGCCTCGATGATCCAGAACAAAACTGAAGTCGTGCCCCAAACGGATCTCGCAATTGTCTTCAATATGGATGGATTCGGAAGCTGGAAGGCCAAGACAAGCAGCTATAAGCTGCTGGCTCAAGACCCAAATTTCCCACTGGGCTTCAAACTCTTCTACAGACAGGATTCCCCCTTAGAGGATCCCGCCGCTGTGATGGCGCTACAGCCCCAACCCGTGATAGTTGAGTACGAATAACCACCGGAGCTGCTATGCCACACCGTGGAGATCCTCGAAGGACCTCCACATAGAAGCATAGATCCCCTCTTCATTTATAAGCTGATGGTGAGAACCCTCTTCAACGATCAACCCGCCCTCAATGACTACGACACGATCCGCTCTTGCCGCGGTTGGCAATCTATGGGCAACGATGACTGTGGTGCGGCCCCTTGCCAAAATTCCAAGGGCTGCATTCACCTTTGCCTCTGTGGCCAGATCAAGATTCGCAGTAGCCTCGTCGAGCAGGAGAATGGAGGGATCGGCAAGATGGGCCCTGGCCAGAGCGATAAGCTGACGCTGACCGCCCGAAAGTGCTCTACCACGTTCGGCAACGAAAAAGTCGTACCCCCCGGACAGGGTGGATATGAAATCGTGGGCACCAACCGCTCGACCTGATTCTTCGATCTCCTTCAATGTAGCCTGGGGGTTGGTATATGCGATGTTTTCGGCAACTGTTCCCGTGAAGAGGAACGGCTCCTGGGGAACGAAGCCCAAT
Source organism: Actinomycetes bacterium (assembly GCA_021810525.1). Taxonomy (GTDB): domain Bacteria; phylum Actinomycetota; class Acidimicrobiia; order Acidimicrobiales; family Acidimicrobiaceae; genus SCQM01. The sequence goes on from JAJZIP010000009.1 coordinate 35,426, forward strand.
CTACGTCTATATGCACCGAGGTCCAGATTTCGAAGATCGACACCGTCGACCGTGATCTTGCCGGAAGTTGGATCGTAAAACCTCTCGATCAGCTTTAGAACCGTGGACTTTCCAGCCCCGGTTGTGCCAACAAGGGCAATGGTCTCTCCGCTGTGAATTCTCAGATCGAGTCCGCTTAGCGCATCATCCGACGAACCTGGATAGGCAAAGCGAACGGCATCGAATACGATCTCTCCTTTGATCGGGTCCAACTGTGAAGGTGTGCCAACCTGTGGAGTTGATATTTCTCTCCCCATAAGTTTGGAAATCTGATTCATCGAAACCCTGGCCTGCTGCCACTGGTCAAACGTCTGCGACAACTGTTGAAGAGGCGAAAAGAGCTGATCAACATAGAGGGTGAATGCGATCAGCACACCGACCTTTATCTCGTGGGACCGAACCAGACCGCTCCCTGCTCCAAGTATCGTCGCTGAAGCAAGGTCACTGAGAAGAAGGATGAAAGGGAAGTAGATGGCAACCAGCTTCTGGGCATTGATTCTCGCATCTCGGTAATTGCTCGAGACCTTTGAAAAGTCACTGCTGTTCTTAGCCTGCCTCCTGAAAGCTTGTGCTATGCGCACACCTGAAAGTCCCTCCTGAAGATTCGCGTTCACTTCGGCGATGCGCTCTCTGGCAATCGAGTAGGCGGCGCTGGAGGCCCTCTGATACCAGATCGTCGCCAAAGCAAGAGGAGGAATGACGGCAAAGGCGTATAGAGTCAGCTTCGGACTCATCACCACGAGTGCTATCGCGACGCCGACGAAGCTCAAGATGCTTACAAGAGCGTTGATCAGCCCCGTCTGGAGCAGGTTCGAAAGTGCATCGACATCCGTGGTCATCCTGGTCATTATCCGACCACCCATCTCAGACTCGTAGAAGTCCATTCCAAGCCTTTGCAGATGCGAGAAGATCCGAACTCTAAGGGCGAGCAACAGGCGTTCAGCAGTGCGTCCTGTGAGGTAATTCTCGCCCCACATCACAAACAAGTCTGCTACGGCAGACAGAAGAAAGGCTCCAAACGCGAGCATGATAACCGCCTTCGAACCCGCCAGAACCCCGGAGTCGATTCCTGTTTTGGTGAAGACAGGCCCAATAACCGTGAGACCGGTGTCGATGGCCACCAGAAGAAAGCCAACAGTAAACGCAAAGCGAAACGGTCTTGCAAGCTCTCGAAGCGAAAACCGGTTTCGAAATTTCGCCTGGTCGTCAAGATCCACCCCATGTTCGTCATTTGCAACCGGCAGCTTGTCAAGCGCCGCCAGCAAATCTGGAGTGGCCGTGAGAGCGATCCCCATCATTCCCTTACCACCTCCGCCTCCACCACGAGGCATGGATATCCGCTGGACGGCTGGACTCGACACCGTGACCCCACTATTGGGTACCGCGGAAGGCTGGGCCGTACCCGGCGGTTCTGGAACGTTCTCGTTCAGGGATTCCGCCTCGCCATCAAAGAGAGCCCTATATAAAGGGGAGGCTAGCATGAGATCTTCATGAGCTCCCTCTGCGACAACGCAGCCCTTGTCGATCAGGACGATCCGATCAGCGAGTGCAAGGCTCGAGCGCCTGTGGGCAATCAGAATGACGGTCTTGTTGGCCTTGAACAGCGATAGAGCCTGGTTTATCTCCGACTCGGTGACCGCGTCCACTGCTGAAGTGGCGTCGTCAAGGAGCAGAATGGAGGGGTTGGTGATGAGAGCTCTAGCAAGTGCGACCCTCTGCCGCTGGCCTCCGGAGAGAGTCAGTCCCCGCTCGCCCACGACTGTCTCGTATCCTTTTTCGAACTCAGAGATGAACCTGTGAGCTCCAGCCATCTTGGCGGCATTCTCGACCATCTCAAGAGTCGCATCCGGCTTGCCATAGGCGATATTGGCTCTGATCGTATCAGAGAAGAGGAAGCTCTCTTCGAACACCACCCCAGCCTGGCTTCGCAGAGAATCAACTGTCACACCTGAGATCTCCTGACCATCGATTAGGATCCGGCCAGACGAGACGTCATAGAACCGTGGCACCAAGAGCGCCAGTGTGGATTTTCCGGAGCCGGAAAGGCCGACCAGCGCCACGGTCTCGCCGGCCTGCACCGTGAGCGAAAAGTCGTTGAGAACCCGGTGCTCCTTTGTGTAGCCAAAGCTCACGTGCTGGAATTCAATCTTGCCTCCAGAGGCTCTGAGCGGCACTGCATTCGTAGCCTCCTGCACTATCGGATTCGAATCGAGAAGGTCGAATATTCTCTCGGCTCCAGCTCGTGCCTGCTGCGAGAACGAAAGCAGTGTCGAGAGCTGTCTCACCGGTGAACCAATCTGCACGACGTAGGAGGAAAACAGCAGCAGCGAGCCGATGCTGAGATGGTGATGCAGGGCTAAGTAGCCGCCGAGACCAAGCACTCCCGCTTGAGTGAGCATCGGAATGAAGGCCAGCAATGCTTGGAGCTTGCTCTGAAGCCCGACCAGCCTCACCCTTGAACGATATAGCCTCTGGGCACTTTCAGAGAGCTTTTCGAGTTCCCTCGCCTCCATTCCAAAACCTTTTACAACCCTTACCCCGGTCACAGCCTCCTCCACGACGACTGCAACCTCTCCTTCTTGCTGCTGTGCATCCCAACTCGCCGGAAAGACCGAGGCTCTAAGTCTCAGGGAGGCAAAGGCCAAGACTGGAATTGAGAGTATCTCCACCAACGCAAGCTCCGGAGACACCACTAGCATCACCACAACTGCAAAGAGGAGCATGGCCAGGTTTCCGATCAGAAGCGGGGTGAAAGATAGGAGACCCTGGACAAGACCCACGTCAGAGTTAGCTCGAGAAACCAGTTGCCCTGTGGCGAGTTCGTCGTGACGAGCAAAATCAAGTCTTTGCAAATGCTCGAAGATCGAGTTGCGGATCTGATGCTGAACGTCGAATGCCAACCTCCCGCCGGCGTAGCGCCGCACAAAGGAGAGGGCGAAGCCGGCCAGCCCTAGCACGACCAGTACCGCCAGCCACGGGGCAAGCGGCTGACTTTTAGAGATCACCACGCTGTCGATGATCGTTTTCTCTACTACAGGCGCAACAGCTGAAATCACCATTCCGATGATCGACGCTCCAAGAGCGAGTGTTACGTTCCTCCTATGCGTCAGGACCAGTCGGGCCAACCTGACGACCCAGTTGGCGCCTTTCACTCTGACGACTTGGGAACTGCCACTCCCGACGTGGTATCACGACTCCACCGCATCGTGATCTCCTTGGATTTGAGCTCCCCCCCTCCCTTACAGAAGGGGATTTCCGAAAACCAGCGGTTCATGCTCATGGCGCTGATCCTTTGAGGAGTTGACGCTTCATTGGGCCGCTGTGGTCGGTCATTGCTGATTTCGCGTGCGGTGTCCCTCTGCGTCCTGCGACCCCCCA
>JAJZIP010000141.1 GCA_021810525.1 Actinomycetes bacterium
CTTCGCAAAGTCCACAATCCCAATTGCCGCGAAATGCTTCGCGCCGCACTTAATCTTCGCAACCTCACTACTGCGCAACAAATTCTCGCTTGAAGTGCTCTTGGTCTCGCGAATCATGTAGATCTTTTCTTGCCCCTCCTCTTGCTTAAGGATCGCCCAGTCAGGGTTGTAGTCGCCGACTGGCGTAGGTACCCTGAATTTAGCCGGAAGCTTCATGAATAGCTTGATATCTTCCCTAGAGTCAAGAAGCTCCGCAAACTGGCGCTCGACGTCCGAGTCGTAGACAATGTAGTCAAAATCTGTCTTCTGTTGGTTCTTCACTTCGTATAGCTGATCAATAAAGCGATCGCGCTCCTCGATGCCATCACGTTGGAGCTCCCGAAGCTCGTAAACACTGCCAGCAATCTTTTCGTATTGAACACCGTCTACGATAGACGCTGACAACACGGTTAAGATACTACGTCTTGCCATTTGGATGAAGTCATTGGGATTGTTGATGAACTCATGTAGTCGGTCGCTCTGGATAAGTATGTCGACAAGCGTCTTGCGAGTCAAGGATGTCGCTTCTTGCAGTTCAAGGACAACATCCGGCAGGTCATAGCATCCAGCCAAAGCTGTTGAACGGGCACCAACTTCGCTACTCCTTGCCCCACCACGAAGAATCTTGAGCCCGGCACGAGTAACTTGAATCCTTAGAGGCTCTATCTTTGGTTCACACTTGATTGCCTTGACTGCCTCTCGAATGATCGCTTCACGATCTATATGTACTCGATAGGTTGTCCGACGACTGATGCGATACCATAGCTCCTCGAACTCTGGACTTGCATAGAGTCCCTTATTGAGTGATCGTGGCTTACGTTTTCTTGCACTCTTCACGAAGTGCTCAATCTTGCAGTTCGTCATGACACTCGTGATATCGGCTTCGTAGAGCTGATACTCCTCCGCCAGGCCGAGTGTGAAACCAAGCCGGTTTGGAGCGAAGGTACCTAACACTTTTCCTTGGCTATCTATAAAGCCGTGGCTTTCAAGGTGCTCCCAAATCGCTTCTGAACGCCGATAACCAACCTGAGTCTCTTGCCCGTCTTCGAAGAATGGAAGCTTGGCGAACTCGCCTCGTCGTACGTGGCCAATACTGACTCCAGCCTTGACGTAGTCCTCCTGGAGATTCTTGGCGAACTCACGGTAGGACTCGTTTGCCACAACGGTGAGTTGAGCGACGGCCCGATCCATCACGCGTTCCCCGTCCTGATTGACCGGCAGACGAAGGCCCCGCCCGATTGTCTGTCGGCGCTCTAGTACCTCCCCCATTTCACGGAGCGCACAGATCTGAAATACATTCGGATTATCCCAGCCCTCTCGAAGTGCTGAGTGGCTAAAGATAAAGCGGACCGGTTCATTATTATCAAGGAGGCGAGCCTTGTCTTTCATGATTAGGTCGTAGGCGTCGTCATCACGACTGCTCCCTCGTTCGGTACTATCAACGAACTGCGTCCTACCTCTCGACCTCATGGAAGCAAAGTAAGCTCTTCGAAGCTCTCGAGGAGATTGGGGCAGGAGTTCCTTGAACTTGGGATGCTTGTCGCGCTCCTCAAGGAATAACTCATCAAACCAGCGGGCGAACTTTCCATTGACTACAATGCCATCATCGCCATAGTCGAGGTAGTGAGCTACCTTGTCGACGAAAAAAAGGCTGAGCACCTTGATACCGCGAGATTGAAGGAACACCTCCTTGCGTAGGTGTTCCCTGATAGTTTCCCGGATCATTTCACGGTATATGTAGTCCTCGCTACCGCCTATGATTTCACCAAGTTGAAGAATTCCGTGGTTGGTCAGCTCGATGTACGGGGGCTCCAGGCTGATTTCGTTGATCCGCCAATTGTTTGAATAAACATCATTCTTAGTTACCTCTACTAAATCCTTGTGCGGACCAACATTCACAACTTTACGTTGAAGGGCTCCCTTGGCACTTCGACACACGAGTTCCAGCTTCGCCTGCCACGGATCTCGTTTGACCTCGACCAACTTGATATAAGGCTTGACGTCAGCACCTTCCTGCACGACATCGGCAACGACGATCTCCTTGACAAGCCCCATGTCATGGGCATCGACCGGATCAAGCCGGTAGACAACGTTACGTTGTCGACGATGAGTAGCGCTGTAGCGGAGAGTGCACAAAGGGCTGAGTTCGCCTATGGCACTCTGGGAGAGTTCTGACTCCATGTTTTGCGGTTCATCCATGATGATGACGGGGTGAGTAGAACTCAGATAATCGATGGGGGGAAGCCCATTGAGCTTGTCACGGTTTTGGTGGATCACGCGAGTATTCTTGGGGCCACGAATCGAATCAATGGTAATAATCATGATCTGAATATTCGTTGAAGTGGCGAACGACTGCACCTCTTCCGGTGACTTACCGCTATAGACGGTTGCGTCGAATGGCATTGCGTAGAGCTGCCGGAAGTGATCTTTCATGAGCTGGATACTCGTGATAATGCCTTCCTTGATAGCGACACTAGGCACAAGGACAATGAACTTTGTAAAGTTGTATCGTCTTGCCAACTCGAAGATGGTCCGTAGGTAGACATACGTCTTGCCAGTGCCAGTCTCCATCTCGACGTCGAAGTCGAGGGCACCTCCAACCAGCTCATCGACGATCTCAAGACCGTTTCGATCCTGGACAGTCTGAAGATTCTGTAAAATCGCCGGCCTATCGAGCAATAAATTGTTTCCGACTGCCCCGATCTCATCGGCAAACAGCTGAATCCTTTGTCCAAAACCGGGACGTTCGTGCATCTTCGTCAACAGACTTTCGGCATTGCTCGGCTGACCTTCGAAGAGATCGACTACGGCCCTGACGGCATCATGTTGGAACTGTTGATTGGCATCAAAGCGGAACTTCATCACGCCGTCCACAACTCGATGTCTTTAGACTTGCAGATCTGCAGAAGATTTGTCTTTAACTCGTCGTCGCCTTGGAAGACATCATCTAGAACAACTATCCTTACGGGAGCAATCTCTGCGAGTGCGCGAAGCTGCTGAAGAGTCGGCTTAACGTGGGTATCGAGGTATGCGAGCAACAAGCTGTCACCTACGGACCGCACACTGAGGCCATCGACGTTAATGGAGGTAATTTGCTCGGTTAAAGAATAACCCTGTTTGAGCAATAGCTCTATGAGGAGGTCATCGGATGAGCTATCACCGCTGCCGGTCTTGACTAGACCAAGCAGTTCTTGTCGAAGGGTAGAAGCGTGGACGTCACTTCCTACTCTCCACTTTGGGAAGTTTGTGTCAACGAGTTTATAAGTGCGGTACCCAATATCCAGTGGAGTCTCTCGAGATATGAGCTGTGCCTCGAGCTCAGCCTTAACCTTGTCACCTGCTAAATCGATTCGCTTGCGGCCGATTTGTGAAATCGTCTTAAAGCCAGCTGCTCGAGCCTCGGAGTATTCGATTGTAGGTTCCGGAAGCTGAATTTGAATATGTCGACGAGACCCACCATCTTCCGCGTTAAGCATCATGATTGCATGAGCGGCAGTCCCTGATCCACTGAACATATCAAGAACTATCGCATTCTTATCATTGATAATCGACGCAAGAAATTTGATAAAGCTAACAGGCTTTGGGAAATCGAATGGCAAGCCAAGATCGCGCAAGTCACGAGTTCCAATATTGTTCTGAAAATCGTCCGAGAAATTCTTTGGTAGTAGACCAGCATCCTCCCTATCTTTAAGATACAACTTCGTGTAGACATTCCATTCTGCCCGGCCACCGCTTTCAATATCGAGCAATGGCGACTGCATCGTCTTTTTGAATATAATCTGGTGTCTTAAGAGTGCTTCGTCGTATTTTGGCTTACTCCACCTCCAAGGGAGATCTCTTGGCGTAATTATCATTTTCCCGTCTGGTGCTTCGATGGGATACCTCGAGCCACCATGTTTTAAGGCTGCCTGGAAGAGGCCGATCTCTTTGTAGGCACCTCGTTCATCAACTTTGTTATACGACCTGACTTGGTCAGAAGTCAGAGGCACTGAAAATGGAGAGAGATTGTCAATAGCCCGGGCGAAGCCGACAATATAATCCGTACATGGCGAGAATGTGGAACCATTGTTACTGGATTTCTTCGTCACTCGAGTAAATAGAGGTAGAGCATTGGCTTCGCCGAATATCTCTGACATCAACTTCAGAAGATTCTGAAGTTCCTGATCACCAATACTCGCAAAAATAACCCCATCATCCGTCAGTAAGTTTCTTGCTAGCTTCAATCTCGGGTAGATCATATTCAGCCAGTTGCTGTGGTATCGTCCCTCGGTTTCGGCATTACTTCGCAGTTTGTTGCCCTGCTCATCTACTTGACGAGTAAATTCCAGATAGGTCTGCAGACCTTCTACATAGTTATCCGGATAGATGAAATCAGTTCCAGTGTTATATGGTGGATCTATGTAGATCATCTTGATCTTATTGTGGTAGTGTTTTTGGAGAATCTTGAGGACTTCAAGATTGTCACCCTCGATATAGACGTTCTGAGTCGTGTCCCAATCTTTGCTCTCGGAGGGCATTGGCTTTAGCGTGGCCGTCGTTGGCTCCTGGGCCGCCCGCAGCGCTCGTTTCTTGCCTGGCCAGAATAGGCCAAAACGTTCACTCTCGTCTCCGTAATCATCGTCTAGCAACTCTTTCAGTTTTGCAACATCAACCTTTCCGTCGGCAATTGCTTCCGGAACTAGCTCACCGAGCTGCCGTGCCAGCTCGGTCCGGAAGTTTAGGCTCGCGCCGGGAATCTCACTAATATCATTACTCATTCAGGAAGTCGCTTTCATAATCTGCATACGTATTAACAATGGTGGCTTTATTTGGGTAAGACCTCTCTTTGGTTGGTTACACTCCATCGAACTGTGAAAAGATGCTCCACTTCATGAGTGCCTTTGAGAGATTCTTCGATCAGCATTAAGTACTTATCGGCTTCAGCACGGAGTTGTATCCGTTCAGCTCTTGCGTTATCATCCTCTTCGTCCGCTCGTTGTTCCCAATTACGGGCTTCTTTCTTATGTCGCAATTGCTCCATAGGATCGTCAGCTGTGTGTGCAAGCTTTCGATGTTCTTTCTCCTTCTGACGGAACTCCCGGATCCTTGCCTCACGCTCAGCTTTGCGATCCAAAGAATTCCGGTAGAGAATCTCCTCTTGCTGATCGTAGTAACGAGAGTTTCTCGTCTGAACTTCACGCTCTAGTTCACTCATTCGAACCTTGAGGTGCGAATCGAACAGTAACTCCTCAATCCTCTCTGAGATGTCGCTCACATCAACGCAGGCGAGCTCCATCATGTCTGCGACATACTCCTGATCTAGCCATCGACCACTGTCTGTGAGTGCGCCAGAGAGCATGTACGACTCCGACAGGTCCTCAGTTCCTGCCTTCATTCGAAATGTGACGACCCTGACGGTCAAGATTCCTTCAGTGCCTACTAGTTCTCGCATTGAGGCACTAACGCGTTCTGATGCACCCAAACCGAACTCCAGTTTTCGCGACATGGTTGGCGCCTTCCTCGCTTGGTCTAAAACCCAATGTGCTAGGGGACTTGCGTACCGATACTGGTGGGCGTTAGGTAGTGGTTGGGATTTGAAGAAGTATTGCCCGTTGGGAACATCATCAACAGGTGACTTATGCAGCATAAACTGTCTGCCGTCACCTTGAAATGTTGCCAGATCTCCTAGTTGATATCGGGTAACGGCGAGCAGCAACCGCTCGAACTTGTTTAGAACTGCGCCAGACTGACTATCGTAGGCTTTGAGGCGATCTTGAACGTGGGGATCGAGGTTTTCAAAGACTTTCGCCTTGGCGGTAGCCATCTCTCTGGAGATCTCAGCAGAAAACCGGGCCTCTAGCTCTTTGAACGATAACTCGATCTCCTTTGCGGTTCGACATCGATTCAAAATATCTGAAATGGCGCGTTCGAAGTCTAGGCCATCCTCAATTGCTCCTAGAACCTCGTCGCTGGCACCAAACACACTCTCAAAGAGGTGGAACTTGTCTGTAAGCAGCTGCAAAATCCGCTGTTCGGCTATGTTGCCCTTGTTTGAAAAGTTAACTACCACGACGTTGTGCTTCTGGCCGAAGCGATGACATCGACCAATCCGCTGCTCGATCCGTTGTGGGTTCCACGGCAAATCGTAGTTAACTACCATAGAGCAAAACTGGAGGTTTATACCTTCGGCTGCGGCTTCCGTGGCTACCATTATTGTGCCCTTATCCCGGAAATAATCGACCAACGCCTTGCGGCGATCCGCAGCCGAAATGCCAGTGACGAGATCACTGCTCCCGTTGTTACTGAGCCAGGATTGATAGATTTCTGTGACTTCGGGTGAAGAATTAGATCCATTGAAGAGTACTAACCCTTCGCCATGACCACTTTGCCGCAGAGATTGAGCGATGTAGTTCTGAGTCTTAGTACTGTCCGTAAAGATGATAGCCTTGCGAGGCGCGCCGATTTTGGCCAATTTGGCAAAACCGAGTTCCAGTGCATGATTTAAACGAACTGCCTTTTGATTGACGGTAATGGAACGAGCAAGCGCAGCGAGGCTTCGGAGCTCATTAACTTCAGCTTTAACTAACTCCTCGTCAGGGAAAGTGTCTGTCTGGCTAGGGCCGATCTCTTCAAAGACTTCGCGCTCGTCAGAGGTAATATCTTCATCGGCGATGAACACGCCACGGTTATCACGTCGTCTGCCCTCGGCTAACTCGCTTGCCAGACGATTAGCAACGTTTTCCAAAGTACTCGCAACTGCGTAGGTTGAAGAGCCCAAGCGCTTCCGTATTATCAATGTGCTCAAGTGACGTTGTGATGGAGCAAAGGCATAGATTTCATCTCTTTGGAGGTAAGAGTTTACAAGGTCATATAAGTTCTGCTCTTCCGGCGAGGGTTCAAACTCAACTGTGAGGGGAAGTCTTCTGGTAAATCGAATATATTTCTCGGCATCACGTCGAAGCGTACGCTTTGCAATCTGGCATACGCGATCATTTAGGTCGTCGAAGTCCGCAAACTCTCGATTCTTGACGTAACGCTCGCGGAACGCATCTAACGAGTAGAAATAGTCAGGATCGAAGACCGACACAAGACCATATAATTCCTCGAGTTTATTTTGGAGTGGTGTCGCTGTTAGTAAGACTGTCTTGCTTGAGCTCGCAACGACATGTGCTACGGATTCAGCCACCTTTGTCTTCCCACTCCAGTAGTTCCTAAGCCGGTGCGCCTCATCGGCGATCACGAGATCCCATGTCCGTAGAAGCGATGCCTCGTGATAGAGAACGAACTCATAAGAACAGATCAAGACCACTCCGCCATGGGATGATCCGCTCGACAGGAGGTGATCTTTAGATTGGGTGTCCAGAAGGGACGATGGGATCAGGAACTTTTCGTAGAGCTCTTGTTGCCATTGTTGGCGAAGACTGGACGGTGCGATCACCAAGATCCGGCGTCGATGCTCTGCCCACTTCTGAGCAATGACAAGTCCAGCCTCTATAGTCTTACCGAGGCCAACCTCGTCGGCGAGGATGACGCCTTTCATGAAGGAACTCTGTAGCACGAAAAGGGCAGCATCAATCTGGTGCGGCTTTGGCTCCACCTGGGCATCGAAGAGGAGTCCGGCTAGTTTCCCAACGTGATCGTTGGCGTAGCTTCGTTGGAGCTCGTAGGCGAAGTACTTAGCCTGGTATGAAGTCAGCTCGTTCATTGCTCAGCTACACCCTTCGCGCCGCCGTACTTATGAAGGACGCCCAGTGTCGACAGTTCCTCGTGTCTTTGAAATAACCCACACCTATATTTCGACGTTTCATGTCCTCATTCTGATGCCCACAAATCGATTTCGGCGTCACGTTTTCCATTGGGCCGGTTAGGCCACTCCATTCAGCTAAGACCTTCTCGAAGTGCTCTGCGTACAAAGGATCGGCCCGTAGGTAGGCCTGCATCATCTGCGCGAAGGCAGTTTCCTGTTGGGAGAAGCTCACAGTTAGCCGGGTGAGCTTCTCGAGAAGATCCGTTAGGTTCATGGATCTACTGTAATCGAAGATCGAGGGGGTTGTCTTGATGGTGTTGCCTCCACGGACAGCGACTAGTTGACCTTCTCCAATCCGGCATAGCTAAGAGAGTCTCCAGGAGGTTGGATCATGAAGGGTGTCAGATGGAGAGTATGCCAGTACGGGTGGAGTGTTGGCTGTGTATTTGTCTCAAGCCGATAAT
>JAJZIP010000142.1 GCA_021810525.1 Actinomycetes bacterium
GCCCTGGGAGCCATAGAAACTCGCATCGCCGAAACTGAACACGCCGCCGTCTGCGGCAACCAGCCAGTATCCCTTGCCGTCTGGGGTAGCGGCCATCCCGACGAGGGGGGCGTTCGAAGTTATCGGCGAACCTGGAGTCGGAGTAGTGCCAAAGCCGTAGATTGCACTTTGCTCGCCGACTCTGCTGGCGCTTGTGCTTTGAGCGCCGCAAATTGATACGAAGCTGTATCCTTCTGTCCGCAGCTGGACAATGATTTCAGGAAGGGCAGTGACGGTCTCGGAACGATCGCCACCGCCGTCGTGCAGGTCGACAACAGCTCCTGGGAAAACCGCTGCCACTACGTTATGGACTATTGCCTGAATTCCCGGCTGGGACCAGTCGTATGAGTCGATCGAGTAGCTCATTGTCGTGAGGCCTCGTACGGCGATCTGGTCCAGTACCAAAGTGTCAAAGGCATCGTAGGGAGGACGGACACAATTCGGTGTCATTCCGGTTACCGACTTGATCTCGCTCTGTGTCTGGTCTATCTGGTTGGACAGGTCTGACACAGACAAGCCGGTGAGATTAGCGTGCGTCCAGGTATGGTTTTCGACTGGATAGCCTGCCTGGGAAAGGAGTCGTGCATACTGCGGATAGGCAACAACGTTGACGCCGATCTCGAAAAACGTTGCAGGCACATCATAGTGCTCGAGCACCGATAGGATCTGAGGAGTATACGGGCCTGGGCCGTCATCGAATGTCAGGGCCACCACCTTCATGCCCGCTGTTCCCGCTCCGCCAGGAGACTGAAAGGTGTAGTATGCGGGCTGAGTGCTTTCGGCTTGGTAACTCTCCAGGTTCTGGTTTATCGGCACGTTGGCCATCGCCAGGCTCACGGCAACTCCAAATGCTCCCATTAGAGCGATCCAGACTCGTCGATGAACAGCCGCGATGTGCTTGCCCATAACTCCGATCCTAGTTTCTCGCTCGTTTGCTGCGGTAATTATGCATTTTTCGGTCTCAGGACCACTGCGGAATAGGCGAGCACGCTTGCGCCAGATGCGTGATGGGAACGCATGGTAGTCGGCGCCCACTCTTGCTAGTGGGTTCTTTGGGTTTCGGATGTCAGCTGAACTGTGCGAAGGTCTTTTCGATCCTGGCTGTTAGCACCCTTACGAAACTGACTCGATCCGGGCTTCCTTATCTCTTACGGCCTCTGATACTTCGGCGTAGTTCAGCTAAAACATGTGTCGCTTATTTTGAAACAGCCCATCAGCCAACAGCTGGTGCATTCATTAGCTGTTGGCTGCAGCTCACACAGACTGAGTCCGTTTTCGTAGGAAGTGGACGAACTCCACGCCTTCTCGAAGTCTTCTTTTCATCACCTCGGGGCTTTTCAGCATCTCTGCAGACATCTCGGCAATCTTCCCCGCTCTGAAATAGAACTTCTTGTAGAACGTTTCAACTGAGTCAAAGATCTCGGTTCGGCTGAGGTGAGGATATGAGAGTGCGGCTGTCTGAACTCCATATTCGTCAACTAATGATGCGCCGTCGTCTGATAACCAGCCTTCTTCTTTTGCTTGCTTGTAAAGGGCCGTTCCAGGGTAAGGGGCGGCAATGGAGACTTGAATCGTATGTGGATTGATCTCGCGAGCGTAGCGAATTGTCCGCTCTATGGTCTCCGTAGTCTCTCCCGGGAGGCCAACTACGAATGTACCATGTATGGAGATTCCCAGTTTCCGGCAGTCTTGGGCAAATTGCCGTGCTCTATCGGTAGTCACACCCTTTTTGATGTTACGAAGGATCTGCTGGTCACCTGATTCGAATCCAACCAGAAGCAACCGCAATCCGTTATCGCGCATGACTTTCAAAGTCTGGTAGGGAACGTTGGCTTTGGCATTGCACGACCAGGTAAGCCCCAGCCTTCCCATCCCCCTGGCAATCTCTTCCGCCCTAGGCCTATCGTCTGTGAAGGTGTCATCATCGAAAAATACCTCCTTGACCTGGGGGAAGTACTTGGGAACCAGCGCCATCTCTCCCAGTACATGCTCTGTGCTTCGGGTACGGTATCGATGACCCCCGACCGTCTGTGGCCAGAGGCAGAATGTGCATTGGGAACGGCAGCCTCGACCAGTGTACAACGACACGTATGGATGTTTCAGGTATCCGATGAAGTAGTCCTCGACGCGCAGGTCTCTCTCGTAGACATCGAGAACATAGGGGAGGCGGTCCATGTCTTCCAAGGTGGCACGATTGGCGGTGCTAACCACAAATCCGTCCCTGTCACGGAAAGTCACCCCATCGATCTCTTCTAGAGGTCTGCCCTCGGCCACCTCGGCGATAGTGAAGTCGAACTCCTCGCGGGCGACGAAGTCAATAGCGGTCGAAGCGTGAATGGAGCCTTCCGGGTCTACCGCAACTTTGGCTCCGACGAAGCCTACGAAAAGCTTTGGATTCTCCGCCTTTAAAGCCTCGGCCACCCTTACATCACCTGGAAAAGAGGGTGAAGAGGTATGAATGATAGTCAGCTCATAAGAATTCGCGAGGGGCAGGATGTCCTCGAGCTTCAGCCCTGCTGCCGGTGCGTCGATCAGCTTGCTTCCTTGCACAAGAGCGGCAGGCTGGGCGAGCCAGGTGGGATACCAGAATGATCGAATCTCCCGCTTTGCCTGATAGCGCGACCCAGCTCCTCCGTCAAATCCTTCGTAGGATGGCGGGTGCAGCAAGAGAGTCTTCAACATGACGGTCCTCCTCGAAGATCATGCGATCATCCGCCCCAGACGCGCACATGCGCAACACGGGCCTGCATTTTGAGCGATGGACCTGCTCGCAGCATCAGCTAGACGTCCCCTTGATCATGATCAAATTTCAATCGTAGCTGCGGTTGTGTGCGATGTCCAGAGATGCTGCGTTGACAGTGACTTGACCGCCGTCATCGCAGTGGCAGAGCCTGTATACGAGGTGTCAGGAATTGCGCAAGGTCTTTACGGAGATGCGATAGTGTGCCCGTAATTCGGTCGAATATGGCCACCTTGGGCCGCTAGATGGTCCACACGTAGGTTTCTGGGAAACCACATTCTTGAATTCTTGCCGAAGTCACCGCTGGAGTGAAAACCGATCTCTCCGCTCTGCGCCGACCGCATCGAATTCACGGTCTTGATATGCAAATGAGATCTTTATATGCACGTATTTATCTATTCGCCAAGTACATCAATGTTTTGAACTCCCATTGTTGATACCAGTTATTTCAAATGCGGAAAATAGTCGGCTTCAGAGTGTTAAAGCTACGACCTTTGCTGAATAGTAATCAGGAAAAACCACTGTGACAAGGAAGAATATAATGTAAATCAAGCAGTCTTCAATTAGTTATTAGAGCCGCTGGGAATAGTAAAGGTGCTTGGGGGGCTCCAGATTTACGACCCTCGAGGACTACAAATTGGAATATGGGTGTATAGTGGAATTAATTCAAGAAAGGGGGATTCCTATGGAAAAACCACTTCAAGAAGTTCATGAGACCACTGCTCATGCCGGTAATGCCACTCAGGAAGTTTACGAGTCGGCTCACAGGCGTGGTAAGGGCCAGACGATAGCGGCTCGAGTCATTTGGTGGATTGCAGGTGTCTTGCTGGCAATCCTCGCATTGCGGTTCATATTCACATTGCTTGGAGCCAACCCAGCCAACACATTTGCACACTTTATTTACTCGGTTAGCTATCCGTTTGTGTCGCCCTTCTTCAACCTGTTTGGATATTCGTTCCACTACAGGGTGTCCCATTTGGAGATCTATACCCTTGTGGCCATGCTTATCTATGCCCTAATTGCTTGGGGGCTGGAGAGATTGGTCACCATAACTAGGGACTAGATCCTGGAAAGATAATTCTGCGCTGCAATTTCGCGCGATTGGGCGCTGGTCTGCTTCGGAGATTGAGAAGCATACCAGCGCCATCTGTCTGATCACGGCCTAATAAGTCGCCCAGAAGAGCGGACACCGGTCATGCTAGGTTTGCCGCTTTCTCAGTTGCTGGCTCGAAGTCAGTGGGAGTCGTGCTGTAATTCTCCATTCCCGTGGCATGCCAGGCAATGCCTAAGGGAGGTTCTGTGCTAAAAAGTCTCTGCTATTTCCGGCGATTCAGCGCGCATGGATTCACTGAGTCAAACCAAATCATCAAGGGCCAAAGAGCGGCACGTTGACTTCATGCTCATGTCATCGAGTCACGAACGGAATCCGCGTCAGGCTTTGCGAAAACCGCAGTCACTTGGCGGAAATCACCGATGTCTAGGTTAGGCTAACCTAAGTGAGTACCATGGTGGACTCGACAATCAAGCAGAGTATCGGTCTTAAAGCTGCAATCGTCGAGGCTTTTTCAGGACACTGGGCTGTTTTGGTTGGGGAGCTTGCATTGTTTCAGTGGGGTCATCCGGTTCCAATTTGCACAGGCATCGGCCGACGTTGCAGTCTCCAGGCTGTATGAAGTTCCGATCGGGTGCAGCTAGGCTCAAACGTGGTGTACGCGTAGAGATGGCGGCCAATTCGCGTTGTGTTGCGAAATCACATCTTTATGTGTCTGGGACTTTGGACTGTTCCAGAAATCAACATGTTTCCGCTATTCATGGCCATTGCTCCGCATCAAATGACACACCACGGGGAACTAGACCCTTCTCACTGGCCTAGCGGTCAAGAGGTCAGGACGGGTGGGCAGTCCGAAAGGACATTCCATCCCACCCTTCGTATAGTCATTTTCAGTATCGGGGTGACTCTTGAGCATGTCTTTATTTAATTTCAAGCTTTTTTACAAGCTTGTGTGGTTTGGGAGTTCGTTTGTGGGTATCGGGAAGCGATTCAGCTCTAAATTCTTTTCGAACAGACTCAAAGAAGTTATTCTGCTGGTTGTCTTGGGCGTGGCAACCTCAGCGGCATCGATCGGGGTAGCTCTTCTGCTTACGCCGCCACAGCAGGTTTCCGTCGTTGGGCAGACCGTTCATGTTGGAGCGTCTGCGCCTTCGTTCAGCCTCTCTGGTCCCGGCCAGCTGGATATTTTCGGTCAAGAGCTGCCAACAGCCTTGCATTTTCCCGGACCGATTCGGCCGCGACTTGTGCTGACGCACATCACGCTGGGTAGCCAACTCGCTTCCGTGTTTGCGAGCCATCACCCAAATATCTCGGCCGGCTTAGTTGGAAGCGCGCTTGCATCGGGGTGGACGCGCTATTTCATATGGGAAACGGTAGTTGCGGGTGCATGTTCCATTCTCTTGGTTGGTGCTCTTGCTGGCTGGTGGCGTATATCTTGGCGACGAACCCTGCTCTTGATTGCGACGGGCTTGGTTTCTGTCGAGGCCGTGAATTTAGGAGCAGTGATGGTGACGGCTTACAGCGTGCCTTCAAGGCTTGGCAAGGTCAACTCTCTTGAAGCTTTGGTCGGAAAGTCGGTTCTGGCAACAGTAGGCCCAGCGCCCGGACAACCGAAACCAGCTGTCGAGGCAGTGGTGATGGGGGATTCCACCGCAGCGGGGTTCGGCAATCCGCTTGTCAGCAGCCCCACTGCATTGGACAAGGCATGTCAACGTAGCTCTGATAGCTTTGCCGAGGATCTTGCCGCTGTGAACGGCTGGAAAGTGCTGAATCTTGCGTGCACCGGCGCTACCATCAACTCGGGGATACTCGGGCCGCAGCCCTTGGGCAAGGTGACCGCGCCTCCCCAACTTGCGGAAGCTCAGAAGGCCACAAACGCGTCGGTAGTGATTGTTAGCGTCGGTGCAGACGACATGAACTGGTCTGCCATGGTGGAACTGTGCACGGTGAGCAAGACATGCAGCAACAAGGCCGAAATGACATTTTTTCAGCAGCAGCTTTCGTCCTTCACGACAAGCTACTACGATCTGACCAAGCAGCTTGCAGCTCTGCCGTCGCATCCCGAGGTAATAATCAACCTGTACTACAACCCTTTTGACACAAGCAAGGATTGCCTAAGCTCAGCTGGTCTAGATCCGTCGAGAGAGAAATCACTTATTTCCATGCTCGATGCTCTCAATAGCGTTCTCTCAAAGGGAGCGCAGGCATCCTCGTTCGTAAGCGTGAACCCATCATTTGCCGGCCATGCTCTCTGCGATTCCCAGCCTTATGTGCAAGGGATTCGAAGCCTCGCTCCATTTCACCCCAATGCAGCTGGTGAGCTGGCCATTGCACTTGCGGATGAGCACGCAATTCAAGGTCAGAAGAAGTAGCAATTCATTCAAAGTGGCTGGTAGGCGTAAGCTCATTAGCTGACTCTTATGCGTCTTTTCAAGGTTATCTACACACGGTAGTGCGTCACGCGCAGAGCATGATGCTGAAGATTCGCCGGTGCAACTTGGGGACCTGGTCGTGATGACGGGATGGTTGCTTTCGAGAATCCACTACGCATCGCTCTTTTCTGCGAGCCACTTCCCACGATCTTGTGTGGCGGATCCATCTGCTCAGCCGGGCAAGCGTCTCGATCAACATGGTTCGCTCGACCTGAGATCTTCTCTATATGCGTTGTTGGGCACGCCGGGATCAAGATAGCCGCCGACCTATTTCAGCTGGGCGGAGTTGGCCGCCGATGCACACCGCCGAAGTGCAGAGCAATGGCGATGGTGGTGGTATAAGCAGAACCAGGAATGCTGAGAGGCCGCTCGAACTCGCATAGCTTGCACGGAGTTGGACCTGTCGCGGCCCATCCTGAAACTAACAGCCGCTAAGGCTATCAATTTAGACATTTGTCATTTGCGCACTCTGTTGGCATGGCATGGGTGCATCGCCAAATGCTGGTCAACTACGTTTATTATCGCTCTGACCGTAGTTCTGTCGGACTGCGGATCAACCGTGGATGCAAGCCATGTTCAACGTGGAGCCAAGCCCGTGGGCTTGGCTCCACGGATAGACAGCCCGTCAACCATGCCCAAGCTGCCGTCGCCCCTGCCGACAACTCCGCCCGCGACAGATGCTTCGCAATGCAAAGTCTGCAACCTAACGCTTGTTGGCAGCGCTCCCTCAGGTCTGACCGGCGACCCCGGGGTCAGGGGTGCAGCTGCGCAACACAGGTCCGGTTGCGTGTCTATTGTCAGGGAACCCAAAGGAGCTGGCCTGTCAAGCATGAGTGCCGCCAATAGGCCAATGCTCTCCTTTGGCCAGAAAGCCGACACCGCGCCAGGCAAAACGGCGTTCCTCTTCGTCGAAGCCAGCGCTGCATTTTCGAGGCCCGGTCAAGATCTCACAATTTTCAGCACCCTTGACATCAACTACCCCCATGGTGCCGATACCAGCGGATGCTTCCACTGGTGAAGCTTCAATGCACTGGGTGTTCTTCGGTCCTGCAAACGTTGCGGTTGGACGGCTGATGTGCTGAGGAGATATTCTTTCACGAAATTCCCGGAGCCGAACCGGCCGGGCTCAACAAAAGCTCCCATGTAGAATCAGAATCTTGGTTCCTGGCCTCGTCCCTTATTAATGGGATTTGCCGAGGCAATCACATAATTTGTTTCAGCGCAGCTGAGCCGGCACCCAGTAATCTTCGAAAATTTCCAGCATTGTTATCGTTTTTTTGGTTTTGAGGAGCTGAATTCGACCGCTCAAATCCGGTGCCAGTCGCCATTGACGTGCAAGCAAGGGTCCCCATTCTTGGTATAACCGCTATGGAGCTCAGCATTGCCATCCACTTGGCGGACAACTGAAGCGTCGGGGACACGAAGGAACGGATGATGTTCTTATTGGTCTTTGCAGAGACGAGTACCGGGTCGTCAAACCACCAAGTCGTAAGGTGAACTGAATTGGTGAAGTCATGAAAGTCCTTCAGTGTCGAATTCGTAGGTGTCTCATCGAAATTGAGATCAGGCGACGTGTTGCACTAACAAACCAGCAGCTCGCTCCCGCTTTGGCAAAACGAAAATCAGAGAAGCTACCGGCGTGCAAAGGTCGGATTCACTTACGGTTTAGCTACACCCAGGTGTAGTCAGATGGATGTATTGGTCCAAGTCCTGGGTTCCGATGGCATTGTGTGGTTTGGCGTGCGACCGATCTTTACTTCATACGTCTTCGCCTCGTGTGATTATTCCATATGCGGCGACCGGAGTCGATACAGCATGACCGGCTGTCAGAATGAATATATCCCTCCGTCACTGCCATTTTCCCAATAGCCCTTGCCGTCTGGAGTGGCAGCCATTCCCACCACCGGCTGAGCCAGGTTGTGTCCACCCATCGAGCCGTAGAAC
>JAJZIP010000143.1 GCA_021810525.1 Actinomycetes bacterium
CGGTGCAGTAAGGGTTGCAAATATCTGAGGGTGATTAGAAACTTCCCCACTTATTCCCTTTCCACCAATAAGTCCAGATCTGATCAACTGGCGGGCATCACCTTTGTAAATCTGGGAACACGATGGGCAAAGGTTATGACGCCGTGATCCGCAGGCTTTGGAATAGAGCCCTTGGTAATTATCCGGCCTTAGTCCCAGAACAGCATCGGCTATATCTCCATCTACCAAATGCGAAGCTGGTGCCAGATGTATTGGCCGTGAACAGTACCGGGAAGTTCTCGCTGCACGGTTGAGCGCCTCCCAATTAGAACTGTCTGAGACTTTTGAAACCAGTTCGTCTATCAAGGAAGCGGCCAGCTCCATTATTTCCATCCCTTCAGCGATGTACTTGCCGGATTTGAAGATGACGGAACCGACGAAACCGACGGGTCTCGAAACTCGAGCGCTGCATCGATGACCTCTGACTGGGTTTCGTCATCAAGCCAGAATGATCTGAACGCGATTGGTACCGAAGATTCACCAAGTATCAAGCCAACTCCACGGTCACCTAGCGATATTGAACTTGCTGAGAATCCCCGAGTGGCCCAACCGCCACCAAGTATCGTGTCTGAAGCATCACTGGTAGAACACCGAAATGCCAATCTGACTGACACCAGGTCACGAAGTAGGCTGGGTACCGCATCAGTTGAGGGCTTTTGTGCACTTAGTATCACCACAATGCCAGCTGCCCTGCATCGAGCTATCAGGTCTTGAAGCTTGCCATAGAACTCTTTGGCAGCTTTCGCATCAGGGTTTCTGAGATAAAACGGCAATTCGTCAATGATCACAACTACAAGTGGAACTTCAAGATCTGCGGTTATTTTTTTGACTGTGAGATTCTCGAGTATTTTGTATCGCTCTTTCATCAGCACGTGCAAGGACTCAAGCATTTCTATTGCCGCATTTATATCTGTACCTGCAAATCCCTTAGCCAGCGGTTTCCAAGAGAGAAGTTCCGGTGGCTTTCCGTCAAAGATGTAAAGATGCACAGTTGGATCTTGAACCAAGTAGGCCAGAAAGTTCGCCAGCATAATTGATTTGCCCGATCCCGGTTCACCACCGAGCAAGAAGCTATGTTCTGCTAAATCTACAGATACCGTTTCGCCGTCTTCATCAATGCCAATCGGAATAGCCTCCCACGCTGAACGAAACTCTCCTGGCTTGCCGGGCCATGGGGCGACACAATCTGAAAGAGGAGAGCCCTTTATCATTTTCAGATATACAACTGACAAATCTCGGTGATTTACCTCAACCCGCACCGCTCCAAGGCGACGATGCACCGCTAACTCTGGTGCAATGCGCTCGAGATCGCAAATGGTTGTCCCGCTCTTGAGACGCAAAGTCAACTTGGTACAAGAACCCTTGCGTTCGACGTTTTGAACAAGTGGCGTACGACTGGCTAGAGGCGAGTCTGATAGTGCGATTGCGGTCTCAATCTTGTGTTGCCAACTCTGACGAAGAAGAAAGCCAAATACTGCTCTTCGAATCACTCCAATTGACGTGAGAGAAGAGATGAACACAACAATGATCGCTACTGAAAATATTGGACCTACACGCTTGTCGAGATACTCATATCCGAAGTAGATCGCTAGTAGAACTCCGAGTTCAATCCATCGACGTAGAATCACTTTTACCAGCCATCCGAGAGCCTCATCGATGAGGCCACCGCTGTTATGGTCTTGAGACATTTTTTTGGTTCTCCTTTTCAGTAACTACTGATGTAAACATCAAGGCTTTAGAATTACCCCGGAAGTCTCAGCCTCCGGGGTAAGACGTAATTCGTCAGGACTTGGTCTGAACCGGCTCGATGCGTTCAGCACGAAAGCTGATTCCTGCTTTATCAGAGGATTGCCAGGTGGAGGCCCATAAGCCAACTATCCTGACAGACCCGCCAGCAACGATTCCGAGGGGCTTTCCGACTGTCCTGATTTTTATCACTTCAGCACCATCAGGTCCCAGTGCCACCACCTGAGTGGCGTATATAGGTTGTCCCGATTGGGCATCTATCTTTGGTTGGTGTGTCGCATAGTCATTCTCTGCGACTGGTTCAGTACTCGCTACAAATTGGTAACGAGATACTTCAACGGGTACTTTCAACGTCTTGCCTTTCTCTTGACTGGACTGAGCCCAGTACTTTTGTTGGACATCTATACGTATGCACCAGCCCTGGTCCAAAATGGGGATTTTGGGGTATTTTCAGATATTTTTTTCCTGAAATCACAAATGACATTGTGACCAGGGGAAACCTTTTCAACTAATCTGTCTAGAAACAGCCGTCTAAGGGCCTAACGAGACAGATTGATGAAAAAACGGAGTTGGAATGAGGTGGAAATCGCAAACTCTGGAGCTAGAACCTGAACTGGAAATAGAGAGAGTTCCATAGTCCTAAGAGACGTGTTGACATCGACTGCTGGAATCAAAATGAAGTCAACTCAGCCCGTACGGAGTCTGCTTATTTTCGCTCAACGGTAAACGATATTGGAATCGTCTCCGGGGCGTAGCTGTGAATTTGAAAACGAATACAGGTAATTGAACGAATGGGTTTCACTGATGAAGTAGCTTTGGCCCGTGGGCTTACCTGCCTATGGCGCACGCCCCCGGACCAAAGCCCTGATCAGTATGTCGTTACAATTTTCTTTACTAATTCAAGTGGGCCCAGACTGTCACAAACATAATGATGCATCACTGCCAGGGTTTTTACTCTCAATCATCAGTCCAAAAGTGACGCGGCGTCACATTTTCTGACACTCAGGATCGGCCCAAAATCTTTAGGGACAATTTCGTTCGCCCGTCAACATCACCTTACGTCCGCGATAGGCTCGAGGTTTGTCGCTAGAGGAATCCTTTACTACTGAACTCACGGATCAAAGTCTATTTCTGTTTGTCACTGAACGAGAAGAGAGATTATCGCAGTAATCAGATTCGCACAGTAGCTGGTTGATACAATGCATCGTGTGAGTTCAAAAGCGGGAGAACTACCAACCTATAAACAATTGATACCAGAAGTCCTTGATGCACTCGCAAAACTAGGGGGATCTGCTTCCGGATCTGAGATAATTGGCCAAGTGCTTGACCAGACGTCATTTTCGCCGGACATGGTTGAAAGGACTTATCCCAATCGCAGTAAGTCGGTGTTGATTGACAGAATTGAATGGGCTAGATCTTACGCAACTCTCATGGGATTGACAGAACGACCATCCCGCAGTGCGTATCTGCTCACCAGGAGCGGCAAGGAATTGCTTGCACTTCCCAAGTTCGAAGCAGAAAGTCTCATTAAGGCACTGGACAGCCAAGTCCGAAAGCAGAGACGTGGGCTTCGAAAAGCAGACATAAGAGAAGAAGAGGCCGAAATTGAGCAGGAAATCGCGGCTGAACTCTCCACGGAAGAGAGTTGGAAAGACGTTTTAATCGACAGCCTACACCGACTTAGCCCCGGCGGATTCGAGCAGTTCGTGGTCTTCCTCCTTCGAGAATACGGTCTGGAGTTAGACCTGGTTTCCGGTTCTGGCGATAATGGAGTCGATGCCATAGGTCTTGCACCTATAAGTGAAGTCCTCTCTTCGCGGGTGGCAGTCCAAGTGAAGCGATACGACACTGCCAGTCCGGTGCCCAGGGAAGAAGTCGCTCTCTTTCAACGAGATGCAGCCGCACGAGGTGCCGAACGTGCCATATTTGTGACCCTAAGTCGTTTTACAAAGCCAGCCCAGAATGCGGCGATCGAGTCAACTCCTACGGTCAACCTGATAGACGGGGATCACCTTTGCGACCTGGCACTTCAAAAAGGGCTCGGGATAAAGATGTTCCCCAGAGTAATAGAACACTGGTTTGAGAGATTTCAATAGATATACGAGTCCATTTTAGGGGTGATGCATGAGGTACCGGGAAGCATAAGGGAATGGGTACCTCTAAGGGAACGAACACCGCTGATGATCACATTGATTGCGAATCAGGACTCAATGACCCAAACATCATGATGCATAACTACCAGGGTCTTTGCATTCCAGAACCAGTCAAAAAGTGACGCTGCGTCTGACCTAAACGTAATGATTGATCGTGACCTGGGGATTTGCTATGCGTTTCTTGTCAAGTAGTGACGCAGCGTCACATTTTTAGCACCTAAAGTCACCCTAAAGCCAACCAAAATACGCAAGCTCTTTTCTCAGCAGTACCTCTAAAGTTGCCGTAAAATAGGAACATCACATGGAATCCGAAAACATAACACGTCATTTACGAATAGATCCAAGACTGAAATCGTCAGGTTGGAGTATTGTAGGGTTCAAGCCCGAATCGTACAAACTTGAGGCAGTCGCTATTGAAGAATTTCCTACTGATCTTGGACCGGCCGATTATTGCCTTGCAGATGACGGTCGACTTCTTGGAGTGGTCGAAGCCAAGAAACTCACAGTTGGGCCGATGGGAATTTTGCCTCAGGCCGAGCGATATGCGAAAGGCATACCCTCAGAGATTAGATTTCAGGGTCGTTTTGGTGTTCCGTTCCTCTACTCAACGAATGGCGAGGAAATCTGGTTTCATGACGTTCGTCATGAGCTGAATCGTTCGCGCAAGGTCTCAGCGTTTCATACTCCGAAAGCGATGGCTGAGATGCTTGAAAGAGATAGTGACACCGAGTATGCACGGCTGAGAGTTGTTCCCCTCCGTGATGGCGTTCGTCCATATCAGGTTGAAGCCAATACTTCAATTGAACAGGCACTACTTGACGGCAAGCGCAAAATGTTGGTGACCATGGCAACTGGTACCGGTAAGACTCTGATGACAGTTAACGAGATCTACCGATTGATGAAGTCCAGAGTCGCACGTCGCGTACTCTTCCTAGTTGATCGTCGCGCACTAGCGGCTCAGACCGTTCGGGCATTTGCAAGTTTCGAAGCAGAGCCCGGACTGAAGTTCGACAAGATTTATCCGGTCTATTCCCAACGCTTTCAGCGGACTGATTTTGACGAAGATGAGAAGTTCGATCCGAACGTTATGCCAAACTTGCTTTTGACTGATCCCAAGCTTGGGGATGCATTTGTTTACGTCGCAACAATACAAAGAATGAGTATCAATTTATTCGGCAGAGAGGCTGGAATCCATTTCGGAGAAGGCGAGTCAGTTGATGAGGATGCATCAAAGCTCAACCTTCCAATTCATGCTTTCGACCTGATTGTTGCCGATGAGTGTCATCGGGGCTATTCCGCAAAGGAGCTTTCAGTCTGGCGAAACACCCTCGACTGGTTTGATGCGATCAAGATTGGACTGACGGCAACTCCTGCGGCGCACACCATGGCGTATTTTGAAAATCTTGTCTATCGATATGAATACGAGCGTGCAGTTCGTGAGGGCTACCTGGTCGATTATGACGTTGTCAGAGTCAAGAGTGATGTGCGAATGAATGGCGTCTTCCTCCGAGAGGGTGAACAAGTTGATGAGGTTGATCCCGACACGGGCGCGCGTCAACTTGATTTGCTTGAGGAGGAGCGTCTATTCGAGGCGGGGCAGGTTGAGAGATCTATTACTGCACCTGACGCAAATCGGAAGATTCTTGAGGAACTAAAGTCCTACGCGACAGAATTTGAGAATATCAACGGTCGGTTCCCGAAGACCCTGATTTTTGCGACCAACGACCTTCCTCACACTTCTCATGCTGATCAACTGGTCGAGCTGGCGCGAGATGTTTTCGGTCGGGGTGATGTATTTGTGGCGAAGATTACTGGTCACGTTGACCGACCCCTACAGAAGATCCGTGAGTTTCGAAACCGACCCAATCCGAAAATCGCCGTCACGGTCGACCTTCTAACTACTGGTGTTGATATTCCAGATCTGGAATACCTTGTCTTCTTGCGACCAGTCAAATCGCGCATCCTTTTCGAGCAGATGCTGGGTCGAGGTACACGAAAATCACTAGATCTAGTACCAGGGAAAACGAACTTCACGGTGTTCGATTGCTTTGATGGATCTTTGCTTGAGTACTTCCGCTCCACTACGGGCATGACAATCGAACCTGCCGAAGGTGACGGAAAGTCCTTGGAAATGATAGTTGAGGAAGTTTGGCGCAACGAGGACCGGGACTACAACGTACGTCGAATTGTTAAGCGATTGCAGCGTATCGACAAGAACATGAGTGGTGTCGCACGTGATCTATTCGCTCGATTCGTGCCCGATGGTGATATGGCTCGTTTTGCTGCGGATCTTCCCGGAGAGTTGCGTCGAGATTTTAGACAGACAATGAAGACTCTTCGGAACATAGATTTCCTAAAACTTTGCAAGGAGTATCCAAGATCCCAACGTCACTTCATAGTCGCCCAGGGTGTTACAGACACGGTCGAATCTGAGTGGTTGATTAAGGTAGGCATAGGACGCGAATATAAGCCTCAGGACTACCTCGAACTGTTTGTTGAATTCATTGAGTCGCATTTGTCAGAGATCGAGTCTCTGCAAATCCTTCTTTCGCGACCGGGCGAGTGGAGCGCTGACGCATTGAGGGACCTACGCAGCACTCTTGCGCAAGTGCCAGAGCACTTTACGACGGAAAATCTTCAGCGCGCATTTCAGGTGACGCATCACAAGGCACTTGTAGACATCATTTCGATGGTCAAGCGTGCTGCCATCGATGAATCACCGCTACTAACTGCGGAAGAGAGGGTGAATGTAGCGATTGACAGCGTGGTTGCCTCTCGAGAACTAACAGCCGATCAATCAAAGTGGATGGAATATATCAGGCAACATCTGGTCAAGAATCTCTCGATAGAACAGGAAGATTTCGATATCATCCCGATCTTGTTGGACCGTGGTGGATGGGGTCGTGCAAACAGGGTCTTCGATGGTCAGCTTGCTGAGCTACTCCGTGTACTGAATAGGGAGGTAGTAGCGGCATGACCATGGACGTTGTAAACAAACTTTGGGGTTTCTGCCATACGCTTAGACACGATGGTGTTGACTACAGCGATTACATTGAACAGCTCACTTACCTCCTGTTCGTCAAGATGGCCGATGAAAGGGGCGTAGAACTTCCGGAGACTTGCGACTGGCCATATCTCCGCAAGCAATCGGGAACGGACCTTCTTGATTCTTATGTCGAAGCCCTACGTGTATTGGGCAAAGAGCAAGGGATCCTAGGAGACATCTTCGCAGGCTCACAAAATCGATTTGCTAACCCGGTGAATCTTCAAAAACTAATTGGCCTGATTGACGAGACTGAATGGACGTCAATAGATACCGATATCAAAGCTGCGGTGTTTGAAGGTCTCCTTGAGAAAGCCGCGAGCGAAGGTAAGAAAGGTGCTGGTCAGTATTTCACACCCCGACTCTTGATTCAAACGATGGTTCGTTGTATAAAGCCTGACCCTCGTGTGAGCCCAGACTTCACGATTGATGATCCAGCCGTTGGCACTGGCGGTTTCTTGATTGCTGCGTATGAGTGGTTGAAAGCTCAGACTGAAGGTGGAGCACTTGATCGGGACACCGCACTTCGCATTCGGACGAAGACCTATTTTGGAAATGAACTTGTCGCTAGACCTCGCAGACTCGCACTGATGAACCTCTTTCTTCATCAGGTTGAGCCTCACATAACTCTGGGCGATTCGATCTACGAGGTGCCTCCGGCGAAACGTTTTGATGTGGTCTTGACTAATCCGCCATTCGGGACTCGAGGAGCTAATCAGGCCCCCGAAAGGGAGGATTTTGTAATTCAGACCAGCAACAAGCAACTGAACTTTGTCCAGCACGTCTTGACGACATTGAAGGCTGGCGGACGAACGGCAATTGTCGTTCCGGACAATGTTCTCTTCGCGCAGCAGGCTGGTGAGGTCTTCCAAGTGCTAATGGAAGAGTGTGATTTGCACACGGTGTTTCGTTGCCCACGTGGCACTTTTAGTCCTTATACAGAAGGTACTATGACGAACGTCATCTTCTTCACTAAGGGTCGTCCCACTGAGAAGACTTGGATTTATGACGGGCGAGCGAACGTGTTGAAGATCAATAAAAAGAGCCGCCCTTTGAGCGCCGAACACTTCTCTGAGTTCGAGAGGTGTTTTGGTCAGGACCCGAACGGACGTTCTAAGAGGAGCGAGTCCGATTCATTAAGTGGGCGCTGGCGT
>JAJZIP010000144.1 GCA_021810525.1 Actinomycetes bacterium
CCAAGGACCAGAGCTTTCAAATCTAAAAGATTCAAAGTCTTCGCACACCTAACAAGAGTGACCCGCAAACTGCCTGACTACGTTGAAGAGCGGACAACGCCGTCGAAGCTGAAAAGGTGCATCTCACGCAAGAACTACGTGCTTTTGCTTGCGGCAGGCATGCCCGATTCCGAAATAGCCTGGCCCTGCGCCGGCACTCGCTTCGGAACCTCGCCGAAGCCAACTTCTCCGGTCAAATAGGTCAAGACCGCCGCTAGACAAGCCTCCTTGTACCAAGCGTGCAGACGCTTCCAGTCTTCCTCTTGCAACCACTGAATATAAAGACCCTCGATGATTGCCCGAATGACCGCAGCAGCTTCAACTACGTCTCTTACTTTGAATGTCTTGCTTTCGCAGCCACCCCTGATGACCTCCGCATAGATCGCATTCACTGTTGATCTGAAGGTAGCGCTCAGACGTCCAAAGGAGTCGGAGCTTGCAGCATGGTCTATCAACCCAATGTAAGTGAGATAGAAGCGGCGGTTCTGTAGCGGATCGCTGAAGATCGTGTCGATCATTACGCGGATTCTCTCCTCGGCATCGCTGGTGTGGGAGACTGAGGCCCGAATCCTCTCTGCAATCTGGCTGAGCACCCACCGCATCACCGTGAGGACAAGGTTCTCCTTGCTCTTGAAGTAATAAAGCAGCACACTCTTGCTGACTCCGGCTGCGTCGGCTATATCTTGAAGCGGAACTCGATAGACGCCCTTCTCACCCATTACCCGATAGGCACTTCTGATGATGTGCGTCTCCGGGGCGGAGTGAGCTTGGTGCAGCATATTCTTGGGTCCCTCTTGGGGTTCAACCGATCTGGCCATTGGAAGTCAGGGACGCGGCACCTGTTTTACAAGTCCGACTCCCAACCCTCCCCTCAATCCGTCTACCCAGCTTTTCTGTCCACAGCTTAATGAGGGTCTTCCCCAAATCACTAAAACCACCTCGAATATATCAGAATGCGACAAAACGGCCCAATAGCCCGGCATGATGACTAGAGCTGGAAAAACCGGAGTTAGTTGATCGCCGATCTTTAGGGAATCAGCCAATTCCCAAGACTAATTTGATCGTAGCGGTTAAGTTAAAACAGAACCAACAGTTTTGTTATGTGCTGTGCAAATTCCTAAGAGCCTAGATCGGCCCATCGGACTTAGCCTGGATCCACCGATCGGCTCCGGTTGGGATGACCATCGGTGATTAGGAGATTGTGACTGGCAGCAGTGGTCGTGGTCTGTGGTTTTCGATTGTTTTTTACCCGGCTCGGGACGTGTGGGGCTAAGGACTCACAATGGTGTTTGGGTTGTGCGGCGCGGAGATGATGTCTTTGGCTCACGCTCGTAGCCAGATGAGGTGTTCTATGTGGGAACTGGTGTGAGTGCGCGTAATTCGGTGAGTGCGCGAAGGAAGGCATTGGCCCATGGCCAGCGTATTGGAGCACGCAGTAGCATCTTCCCTGATCTATTGACGAGTCTTGCTGCGATTGCTACAAAGTGACTGCGAAAGGTACGCGCTACCACCATGGACTCTCGAGGGGTAATCTTTCCCAAGTAGTTCACCTGGCGAATGAGGTTATGCGCGATAACCGCATGGCTCAGCCACGCTCCATTGGCAAAGAACTTACCCGAGGGGACGTGCTCCATCCCTGCCCCCTCCTTGAGATCTTTGATGGAGAGTTCAATCCTTGCTCGATTCCGGTGAAACTCATCAACTTTGATGGCCGACGCGTCAAGATCGGTCACAAACCCGAAGTATCTCCAGTTGGGAAAGAGTTCTGCTTGGACACCAATGAGTCTGGTGCGGCGTATGACGAGTCGTCTTTGCTGATAGATAGTCTCTGACACTTGGGCCTCACCACCCTCGGTATAGTCAATCGATGCCCAGGAATCCTCGTCAATGGCCTCTATCAGTGCTTTCATCCCCTTGGCGTTGGCATGAACCGCCATGGTGTAGGAGACTCCCAGGCGTTCCAGCTCTTTCAATGTCGCATCTGATTGATACCCAGAGTCAAAGCGGATGGTGATCCCACCCGTTGCACCGAGACGTCGGCACCTGGCGATGAGTTCTTGGACGAAGCGCTTGGTGCCCCTCTGGGTATTGGCAGAACCTTTGCGCATCCGTTGGTGAACTACCTCACCGGTATCGGACCTGACGCCAAGGAGCGGGTGATAGCCCAACTTCTTGGTGTATCCATAGGCAGCCCCCTGCTTCTGACACCCTGATACCTCACATATCGTCGAGTCGATGTCAATCACCAGGGGTTCGTGTCCAGGGGAGATACCAAGAGCCCACGCCTTTGCCAGCTCTTGTTCAATCACCTCATCAAGTTGACGAAGGTGACCAAAGGTGAACGAACGCAGATAGGTGCCAAGAGTCGAGGGAGCCACGACGTGGAAGGGAAGAACCTTCGATGAAGCCCCAGCTCGTAGCATATTCACATGGTCGATATGAGAGGCTCCTGCTGTCATGGCATGGACAAGCGTGAGAGACTTACTGGCTGGATTCGCTCCGCCCACCCGGCCCCTGAGATCTACCTTGTCCGAGATGATGCGAGCCAACCCAAGCTTCTTCGTGAGCGTAGCCACAAGGACAAGACCCGCATTCGCAACCAGAGTCTCATCGTCAAATGAGACCTCGATACCCTCTAAGTTCTGGTAAGATCTCCTCACAGAAAGTGTCTCCTTTGCTTGATAGAATTTGGTTCTTTCAAACTCTCATTCTACCAGTTCAGGGGGCACTTTTCTCTGTTTCGAGAGACCAATTCCCAGGTCGGGTCGGTGGTTCTAGGCTAAGACGGAGACGTTTCGAGCCAACAAAAATCCCTGAACCGAGCCGCCCGGGATTCTGTTGGCTCATTCCAGTTGCTGCGAACCGAGAAAGTCCAGAATCAGGTCGCCTAGAGCTTTGGGGGCAGTGACGGGCAGGAAATGCCCCCCTTCAACAAGTTCGAACCGAGATCCTGGAATCTGTTTAGCCACCTCCTCACTTCCTTGATAAGGCCTAACTTGGTCTTGCCGACCGGCAACTACCATCACAGGACAGTGAACCGTTGGGAGAAGCTGGCGCAGGTCAGTTCGCGCAAGAACACGATTCGACTCTGCAAATCCATACGGATCATTGGCAAGATAACGACCCCTCACCTCTGGAAAGACTTTCTCGTCCCGCAGCTCCGGCTGATATGACTTATCAAGCGTGACCTCCAAACCGGCCCTAATCCCGTGCTTCTCGGCGAAATCAGCTCTTTCAAGCAGTGCTGACGCCCGTGAAGGGTCCACTCCGAGCGCCGGATTGCACAGGGTAATCGAGCCGACGCGATCCTGAAATCTCTCGTAGAATCTAAGAGCCTGAAGACCGGCAGCGGCGACGGTCACCATGTGGCAGACTCTGTCTACGCCGACCGTCCTCGCTATGAGTTGATTGACGTCTTCGACGAGGTCATCCACACCGAAAGAGATCCGCACCTTTTCAGAAAGTCCGGAACCTCTCTGATCAAATGACAATATCCTGAAGCGAGGTGACAGTGAGGGAACAACGGCGCTGAAGCTTTCGAGCGTTCCACCAATTTCGTGGAACAAGACAACAACTGGAGCGTTGGCGTTACCCTCTACCTGGAAATGAATGCTCACTCCGTTCACATCGAGCCAACTCATCAAACCCCCCCTAAAACAGTTGAACAAGTCCAGATCCAAGTGGCTCCCAACCGCCAAGGAACTCAGAGGACTTACACTACAGATGTCGTACCACAACGAGAGCGCTGCGACGCTCAGACCAAGCTAGCCAACCTCAATGTTCAGCCAACGAAGGCTGCGACCGATTCATTCCTCCGACCTATCATCCATGAGTACTTGAATCTTGTCCAGCTTCGCCTGCAAATCGTCCTGAAACTCCTGAAGGCGGGCTTGCTTCTCGGTGACCTTGGCTCGGAGATCCTCCAGATTGCTCACAGCAGCTTCCAAAAGCTCCTTCTTTGGCCTCGACTCTCTCCTATACGCCGATCGAATGCTCTCAAGATTGTCCTCTGCTTTTAGGACGTCTTTGATCTCCTCTAAGTTGAAGCCCATCAAAGACTGGAGCGTCCGAATCCGGCTCACACGATCGATCGCCTTTTCGTCGTAGAGGCGCGCACCACCTCGCGAATACGCGCTAGGTGCAACAAGCCCGTACTCTTCGTAATAGCGCAGGGTACGCTCTGATATCCCGATCTGCTCCGCAACAGCGCCGATTCTAACAAGCTGCGGCCCGGCCTTGGACGTACTCATCTCGGCAACCAACTCTCGTCCCTTTCATCAAGCTCAGCCAACCCTAAGCTCAACCTTCACACATTTCAGAGCTGAAACCCTGAATAAATAGCGAGTAATTATTCGGCCTTCCTGACAAGCTGCGGCTCCTCAGGAAGCTCATGCCCGAAAAGCGTCTTCTCCGATTGCTCCTCCTCGACCCCATCGCCGTGATGATATTTCCCACCCCGAAGAGCGGAAGCGATAGCTGCTACCACTGTAGCAATGAATGCAAAGTAGAAAGCTGCGTCAAGCCCTTTGCGAAAAGACGAAGCGATCAACTGTGGAAAGAACTCACGGCCTGTAAGGTATCCTGCCTTGGCGGCTGAAAGGTGTGCAAGCGCCGGCCCTAAAAGGGATTTCATCGGATTGTATCCGAGCAGCGCTGAAAACAACGTTGCAGTTGGGGGAAGATGCGAGACAACGTTCGCTGAGGCAGCGGGAACTCCCTGACTTGTCAATCCCGCGTACAAGGCACCTGGCAAACTAGCCGAGAGTCCAGTGATGATCAGAGTGAAGAACACACCAATGGATAGCACCATGGCAGAGTTCTGAAATGTGGAGACCATGCCAGCACCCGACCCCCTTTGGTCGGGCGGAAGGCTATTCATGATCCCGGCTCTATTCGGCGAAGCGAACATGCCCATGGCAACTCCATTGAGCAGAAGCAGCAGCGCAAACCAGATATATGAAAAGTTGATAGGAAGGAACGTAAAGAGGATGAAACTTATCGCCGCCGCGGCCATTCCTCCTGTCGCAAAAGGTCTAGCCCCAAAACGGTCCGAGAGAATTCCCGACAAAGGACCTGCGATCAGAAAACCCACAGTCAATGGCACCATGTAAAGGCCGGCCCACAGAGGCGTGCTCTCGAAGGAGTAGCCGTGAAGAGGCAGCCAGATTCCCTGAAGCCAAATTATCAGGATGAACATCAATCCGCCACGCCCCAGGGAGGCAAGAAGGCTAGCCACGTTTCCCGCAGCGAACGCCCTTATCCTGAAAAGCGAAAGCCTGAACATTGGCTGTTCCACCCTTGTTTCGATCACGGCAAAAACGATGAGGATGGCAATGCCTAAAGTCAGCATCACAAGAACTGACGGATTGGACCAGCCCATATTGCTGTGTCCGTAAGGCATTATCCCATAAGTGATTCCCACGAGAACTGCGATCAATCCGACTGCGAAGGTGAGGTTACCCCACCAGTCGATTCGGGAAGGGGTACGTATCCCGTGCTCCTCAAGCTTGAGATAGGACCAGATTGTTCCTGCCACACCGAACGGCACGGAAACCACGAAAACCAGGTGCCAGTCGACAGGACCCAGCAATCCACCAAGCACTAGTCCTATGAAAGAGCCTGCAATTGCAGCAACGTTATTGATTCCAAGGGCTAGTCCCCGTTCATTCTTCGGGAATGCATCGGTCAAAATAGCAGACGAGTTGGCAAACAGGAAGGCTCCGCCAACTCCCTGCAATATTCTCATGCTTATGAGCCAAATGGCGCCTGATGTGCCCTTCATCCAGGTCACCGAGAGAAGGATCGAAAAGAAAGAGAAGATCACGAAGCCCAGGTTGAAGACCTTGACCCGTCCAAATATGTCACCAATTCTCCCAAAACTCACAACCAATACCGCTGTCACAACCATGAATCCCATGATCAGCCAGAGCAAGTAACCGGCGTTGCTCGGAACAAGCGGATTCATCTTCAGCCCACGAAAGATGTCGGGTAATGCAATCAACATTATTGAAGTGTTGATAGTCGCCAACAGCACGGCAAGCGTAGTATTCGAAAGTGCGATCCATTTATAGTCGAGCTGGCGCCTTTTCTTCCTCACCGCATCTACAGCCTGCTGGGTCATGACCTCGCTCGCCATCTACAAGCCTCCTCGAAGGAATCTGTCTGCAAATTCATTTCCATTTACTCAAGTTTACGTGAACGTAAAGGTTAACCACCAATTGAAACGAATGATTCCCGATTTTGAATGCGCACGACACCCTCAAACTCGCTCAAAGTCGCGTCCTCCATGCGGCTCCGGCCCCGGTACCAACTCGGTACTCACGGGGATCAGCTGTGGTATCCCTCGCAGTTTGCTGCATGTAGCATCCCTTGACTTCATCCGCAGATACGTCAAGGGCCAGCAAACTTCTGCGCGAGGCATCGCACCAAGCTCGCTATCGCGGACATGAACGGACGGGGCTTGCTCGCAAAGTTCTCGGTCAAGTCGCAACGGCAGCCTTCAAAATATATGCTCATCAGGAGTAGGTCCGTAATGGTATCACTTGGCTCATCAGACGTCTTCAAGCCGAGGTCAGCAATTTCCACTTTAGAAAAGCAGGCCGAGCGGAACATCATTGACAGCCGAACCGAAAATACAACGAAATTTCGATACCTTCCTGCTAAAATAAGTGGATCTGGAGACCAGGGAGACCGAAAGTGAAATCTGGAGGCGGACTCAAACTCCTGACCTTATCACAACCCTGCTCATACTCGTCGCTTACTTCCCCTGACCTCAGACACTGGGCTGATCAGATGCGCCCGTATTGGGATGAGCAGCGGACCGGCACGGATGTGCCAGTGCATCGGAAGATCTGGGAGTGGGCTTTCATTGCAAATGCGCTCGACGAAAACGACATGCTCAGACCCGGCCGAACCGGATTGGGATTCGGGGTTGGAAAGGAACCCCTGGTTCCGCTGTTCGCCTCGCTTGGCTGCCACGTGGTGGCCACTGACCAGTCGACCGATGCCGCCATATCGGCAGGATGGAGCGGATCGAACCAGTTCGCCGGAAATCTGAACTCCTTGAATGAACTGGGCCTTTGCGACCAACAGCTATTTGAGAGCCTGGTGACCTTCCAAACCGTTGACATGAGAGAGATTCCAGCTGACCTTAAGGACTTCGACTTCACGTGGTCCTCATGTGCCCTCGAGCACCTTGGCACCATCGAAGAAGGTATCGAGTTCGTCTTGAAGCAGATGGCATGTCTGCGTGCCGGAGGGATCGCAGTCCACACAACGGAGTTCAACATCAGTTCCAACCGTAGTACCGTTGATGCAGGACCTACGGTACTGTTCCGAAAAGGGGACCTGGAGAGATTGTCGAGGCTTGTCAAAAACAACGGAGACGCCGTGAAACTCGATTTCACCCTCGGTTCGACAGAGGCCGACAATCACATTGACCGCCCACCATGGTCAGGAGCCCATCTCCGGCTGGAACACAGCGGATTTGTCATAACGTCATTTGGACTTGTCATCCGAAAAGGGAGAGGTTCTACAAAAACTCCGATGTCGCGGATGATTTCACGTCTCTCACGAACCAGGTGGTGACCTTCAAGGCACCACCTGGCAAAGAGGTTGACACCGATTTCATCGATTGCGTGCCCTATCTTTACCAAGGCACGCAATCACTTCGACCCTAGGCTGCCGCTGCAAATCCTACGCGCGCTATGCACGTTATTGCGGCAGTGTGGCGATATTGATACATCGAGCCGTAAAATCCGGCGTCACCAAAGGTGAATACTCCGCCGTCAGCTCCAACAAGCCAGTAGCCGTGTACATCAGGTGTTGGGGCTATGCCCACGATCTGGGCCGCGAGCCGAACCTGGGCCATCGAGCCGTAAAATCCGGCGTCACCAAAGGTGAATACTCCGCCGTCAGCTCCATCTAGCCAGTAGCC
>JAJZIP010000145.1 GCA_021810525.1 Actinomycetes bacterium
GTGACGTGGTTGGCTACTACAAGAACCTCGCCAACTTAGAGAGGGTCTTTCGCTCCATGAAGAGCATCGACATCAACGTCAGGCCAATTCGTCACTACCTTGAGGATCGAGTTCGCGCTCATGTCTTTGCGTGCATGTTAAGTGCTCACCTGCTCCATATCGCAAAGGAACGCCTGAGCGAGTTGACCTTCCGTGATGAGGAGCCACCAAAACCAAGCTCACCCGTTGCCAAGAAGGTGGTCTCTACCTCTGCCAAGGCCAAAGCTGCGAGCAAGGTCAATCGAAACGGTCAAGAGGTGATGAGCTTTCGTACCCTTTTGAGCGAACTCGACACCCTCGAAGAGCTGACGTGCCGGGTGAAGGGTTGTGATGTGACCTTCACCAAAACGACAACCCCTACCCCCTTGCAGCGACGAGCCTTTGAGCTGATTGGAACCAAGTTGAGCGTGTGACAGTAAAACTGACCCCAGGTTAGACCAACACCCCAGCTAGCGGTAGGGGTCAGTCGGGATAGTGGGGTAAGTTCAGGTTAGAAAAACCTGTTAGCGCTGTTACAGCCCCGTCCGATACGTCACTCAAGGATACCTAGCAACGCTCGTGGATCGCTCAATTGACGCCTTCATCCGTGCACAACTGGTGTGCGGCACCATGCAACTTAGGTGCCCGTGAACATGCAGGTTGAGATGGCCATTGACAGGACTAGAGTTCATCTCGCATGCTCTGTCGAAATGGGCCAAAGAGATGAGCGTCACTCTTTACTCCACCGAACTCGGATCAACCTCGCAGAACGAAAGGTACGAGTCGTTTAATTCGAGATTACGCGATGACCTCGTGGACGGTAAAGTCTTTACCCCATTCGCCGTTGCTCAACTCCCGACCAACAAATAACACCATTGTTACAACCGCACATTAAGCACAAAGCCTCCCGGATAACTGAATCCCCACCAGTTCCTGGCCTTCAACGTGACGATCGAAGAGAATGAGTCTCAACTAAAAAAAGCAAACACCGAAGACAACACATACGAAAACTACTTCCGATCCCAAGCAACATGGGGACGAGAGATGTCGAAGGAACATGGTCCTCCCACGAACGAAGTGAACCGGACCCACTGGGAACATTGACGAACAACCTCACGACTTAATCTCGAAGCACGATGGCAAACCTCTTGCACGTACTTCCCTTAATGACATCACCCCTTATAAACTATCTACAGAGCGGCGCCAACGACGACGACGACGACGACGACGCAGTGACAATAACCCGGTTACCAAAATCCCTGCAATTACAACAAAACCTGCCACAATAGTCGCGGCATTGAAAAAATGCTGCGGAATAAATCTTACGATGCAACTAGAGCCAGAACCCGGTCCAACTACAAACCCATTTGCCCAACCATCGAGAATAGTATGTGTAACCTTCTCACCATTTGCACAAGACATAATCCATAACGGACTAAAATTAGTCCACAAATCAATCGCCCGAATAGATCTTGACTGCGGCAACCATACTGACCACTCATCTTGCTGCGTCCCAACTAACGACCCAAGTTTTTTCGACTGATAGTAAGGTGCATACCAACTTTGACCATGACCACCGTTATAGGTATTATCTGCAGACAACGCACCCCCCACAGGATTGCTAACCAAAACAGTAGCATCAACTAAAACAACCGACGACGATACCCTCTTCGAAGCAATACCTACTGCACCCGGGGAAAGCAACACCACTTCAACACCAGGATCAAAACACGCCGTACCACCGATATATTGCAATCATGAATGATCAATCCTAAAACCCCGAGAGGGAGTTGCGAAATTCCTCGCGTATGTCGCGCCATTACAACGAAAGACAATTTCCTCTTTCGCCCCATCACCCGACGAAAGTCGGTCTCCCCCTTTCGATAGCACACGAACCGACACCACTTCCCCGCTAATAATCTCCGACAGCGGACTTCGCGAGACAACGGCCGCGCCCCCGACACGAATACCGATCTCCAAGCACCGAGTTAAACCAGTAATGGCGCACCGAACAACCCTCCTATAAAGACCAGCTTTCCGAGCGTTCAAGCTAGCATAATTGTCAACATTACCCACAGCACCGAAATCGCGAGCACCTACTAATCGTGTTGTTTTAACGAACCGCCGGGACTGAGACTTCAACGCAGCACTTGAATCAAGAAGCGAAGAACTCCCGACCCTATATATAACGATGTTCTTACCTACATAGACGACAGGAAGATGGAGCTCATTCAGCCTACCAATAACTACTCTACGCTGAGGCAATAGCGACGGACTACTCCAAGCCGTAACAGAAGTATCTACTCCCAAATACCCTATATCCCGTCGCCGGAACAAACTATTCAGATCCACCACCGGCAATGACAACCATGAAAGACTATTGTTACTCAACAACGTATTGCTGGTATCGTACTGGATTGCACTAAGGTTTGTAACTCCCGATTTCGGAGCCGTAGCAATCAAACCAAGATCACGACTACTAACGGATGCATCCGTTGTCTCAACCGGCGCAACTGGAAGCCACAATAAATATCCAGAATGATCAGACTCAAACGACTGCAATGATCGACTCCGAGCAGTAGCGAACGACGAAGAATTAAGATTCAAAGCAGAATATTGATTGGCTCCACGTACTATCACAATAACTTGCATCAAAACAATAATTGAGAACACAATCGGCAAAGCCCTACGAAGAACACTGGCTCGAACCCATCGCCATTGAAAAGAGCTAATACGCCCTGTTGCACCCTTAATATCTGACGCAACACCAACACTTAATAGTATCACCCCAATTGCAATCAACGGATTCCAAAGCTCAGGATTGCGAAACAGATCAAATCCCGGAACATTGATCCATAAAAAGGTGTTAAGCTGCGGGATGGGAAAATTCGCCCCAGAGACAAAGGCAACCCCAAGAGTAAGACAGCTAACTCCTACCCATCTGAACATGCGCGATTGCAAATTGAGTTGACGCCTAAGAATGCCTAGCAACAGCAGGAAGGACAGAACCAGAGTAACAACGGGAACAGCTGATTGGGTAGCAGTAAAGAAAAAATCAAAACGAGGCCACCATGGATCGAAGAAATTAAGAGTATCCACAATATTATAGAACGAAAAACGAGTTAAATTCGAAACACTGTAATAGCCATTCGGCAATACCAGTGCACTACCGGCAAACTTATACTGCAATCCAATAACTGGACTAATGATTAGGATTACGAACAGCAGTGCGACACTGCCTTGAACTAAATATACGCAATATGGCTGTTTGAACAAAATCAACGGAAACTCACGATATCTAACCCTGATTGCATCAATGATCATAAACAATCCAAGTGGAATAACCGTAATTATCGCAAGGCGCGGATCAAGTGAAACGATCACTCCCATGATTAATGCAGATACTATTACTGGCTTCCAATCCCTATGAATTCGCCACTCGAGATACTCATTCAACTGCCATGGTACTAAGGAATACGCCAAAAGTATAGGAAACCATCCGCCCGCATACCAGTTAACAGTCACGAAATTCACAGTGTACAGCAATGAAGCCGTGCTTTGTAACAAAATATCATCTGTGGCGCGGCTTACTAACCGCCGAACCCCAAATATACTGAAAACAATGAAGGGAATAATATAAACCATACGCTCGCTTAACGTGAACGTCATTCCCAACTTAGCGAATGCTGCGACAACACTAGTGGGTAATACGAGTCGCAGAGCTGAAGCGCTAAACTGTCCAAATGCCCCGAAGCTCCAAGCTGACTGGTATGGGAATGCAGAGGCTAGATATCGTTGCGATCCCAAATTATTCCAGTCAGCATAGTTCAAAGGTGACGAACTAAATAGTGACTTGAAGGACACGCAAGCTAACACTACAACTACAATTGTTAACAGCCATTTGATTATCTTGGAGTCAAACCGAGATGAAGGAACGCCCGTTACTCTGGTGCTGTCAGAAGCTATATGTGACGTAAATACAGATCTCCGATGAATCTGCAACAGTCTGATGGCTTCAACGATACACCAAAGCAGTAGCAACATCCAAAGTCCCAACAATAGAGGAGACTTAGCGAAATACTCTTGCGATGACGGCTTTAGTATTATAAGAATACCAACTATTGCCAAATCAATGCCAACTACGGCACTACTGAGTATAACGGCCATTCTGCTCGTAGTCATGTGTATTTAATGCATCCTCAAATATCTGTAGTGACTACATTAGTGGCAGCCAGATATCCAATTTCGACCACTCTAGGAATCATAAGCGAATCTATATTGAAGTAATCGGACACTGATCCCAACCAAACGGTCTCTGAACTCCTTCATAACTTCTGGTCCATGAAACAATCGAATGTCGGAAGATTCCGACTTCAGTTGCCTCGACCCTAGTAACAAAATTAACATCAAGTCCGACAACTCAAAATCGCCCACGGGGTGCAATGCCTCTCCATAACTCCGGGAAACGGAGAATCTACCCACAGGAATGGCCAACACAAACCATGCTCTCTGAGGATGTCTAATCAACTCATCCTTCTAACGAGTCTTTCATACAAATACCCTGAACCACCCGCTGTCACCTTAATGGCAAAGTACACGAGGAACAAGAATGCGTTAGCAGGATGCTCAACATATTTGTTCCATTTTTGCAGATACAGTTTTTGCAAAATCGAGTTCATATCCAATTGACCAGCGTTGCTTCTATCTGTGACGATACGAAAACTCACAGACTGCCTTCCATATCGAAAGTGTTTCCTGATCATGCGAACAACCGACGTTGGCTCATTTACCGAAATTGCCTGCGCCTTGATAAAGCCTACCTTCGCTCCGTAACGATTAAGCCGGTTCTGAAAATCGTAGTCCTCGCCCGCTATCAGGGAAGGATCCAATCCACCGATCGCCAAGTACAAATCGCGTCTGACAAATCTTGCAGATATCCTCTTGGGATCTCCACGCAAAAGATCGTATTCGAAGCGACGTGCTCTCGCAATCCAACTAATCGTTGGATCAGGAGAATTGTGAACTTCAACTGCGTCGTAGCCACTCAAAACGGTCTCTACGCACTCCTCAATTACCGAAGAATCCAGTACCAAGTCCGCGTCCATTCTAAGTATGAATTCACCGTTCGCAATGCTTACTCCATAATTAGCTTGTTCGCATCGTTCATTCCCGTGAAGAATGATCTTGTCTCCGTGCCGTGATGCAATTGCGAACGTAAAG
Source organism: Actinomycetes bacterium (assembly GCA_021810525.1). Taxonomy (GTDB): domain Bacteria; phylum Actinomycetota; class Acidimicrobiia; order Acidimicrobiales; family Acidimicrobiaceae; genus SCQM01. The sequence goes on from JAJZIP010000145.1 coordinate 5,239, forward strand.
TCTGTCGAGAAATTATCAATTACAATGACCTCAAGGTGATCGTAAGTTTGTGAATGAACGGACTCAAGGCAGGCAGCAATTGTCAGTTGATTGTTGAATGTTGGAACAATCACGCTTACAAGTGGGTGCCGATCAACCACGTAACCTCAATTCAGGCTAGTATTCGATGACAAGGAGCATCATTCAGTCTGCACTTCCGGCTATCGAATACCACCGGATGAGTCGAAATGGCTCCCCGTATTCGCCCCCTGTGCGGGACATCGCGGCCCAGTACCGAGCTATTGACTCGACAAAATGCGACTGCATGTATTGACGTGCCTCCTGAGATCGGTGGAGTTTAATCGCCCGCAGTTTGGTGTTCATTTCTGACTTCGATAGTCCAAGAATCACATTTGGAATAAATTTATCGATGCTGCTCGGCGTTCCATAAGCCAAGATTGGACCATCAAAACTTCGTAGGGCAATTTGCGTCGCCACTGCAACTGCTTTGTGGTCCTGGTGGAGATCATCATCCAACATAGTGAGCACAACAGAAGGCTTCGTATCGAAAATGACTTGTTCAAGGCTAGACACGAGGTCCGGAATTACGAAGCGAGTATCTGGGTGATCGAGAACCTTCAGGTGCGCTCCCACGAGTTTCGCACTCTCGTGTGCTTCAAAGACGCGTTCTTCAGGGTCCCCTCCCTTCTCTCCACGTGAGAGTATTGCGATGACTGCCTCAGCTGCAACCGCAAGCGCACCAAAGCATCCGAATTCCACGTCATCAGGATGAGCACCAAGTGCTAGGACTCTTGATTGGCGCAAGATCAGGTCCATTGGCGGTACTCCCCATCCCAAGGCTCAAATCGAAATCGAATTCCATGTCTGCGAAGTTGATTACGCACCGCTTCTGAGGCTTCGCTGACCAGCCCAGTTATGACACGATTGCCAAATAGAAACCTAGTATCCCCGCACTCCAAACCGTCAAAATCCTCTGACGGATAAACGTCCACCCCAGCGGTCTCCCTAATTTCCTTAATGAGCCGATTGAGTAAATGCATCTTTTTCTCACGGTCCAAGACTGCTGGGTACACTTTATCCCTAATAATTTTCGCGGGTATTCCAGCAGCCAGACAGCCGTTGGGCAAGTCCGAATTCACTAGCGAATTTGCGGCGACTACAACGTCATCGCCGATCGAGACACCGGGATTTACTTGAGCGTTTGGTAACCAAACTCGAGTACCGATGCTCACTGAGGCAAACGAAACTGGAAACCCCTCCCATTCGCTCAGGTACGAGCCGTGCGTAAATATTCTTGTTCCGATGCCAACGCCAACTTCATGGCCGACTCTTACTCCTCTTGCGATGTTGATTTGACTGTAGTTCCCCATGTGAAGCCAGTCTCCCGCTTCCAGGGAAGCCATTGGATCAAATGCGCTCCCTCCTCCGATCGAGGCGTACTCATCAATCCAACATTCGCGGCCCATCTTCACCGAGGTTCCAATTAATCGCGCATGTGAATTAATGACGGTACCTTTCCCAGCACTAAACTCCCCCACATTCAAGACGGCATGCTTATGCACGAAAACCCCGTCGCTAACTTCTCGGAAGTTCCCTCTTGAAGTGTTAGCCATCTGCAATCTAGCCCCTCTTAGTCTTGTAAAGAACCTAAAGACCTACCATAATGGCTTTCCGGATTCAAATGGCTGTTTTGCTTGACGAGTAGGACGCTACTGGAGCGGTGAACCCTATCTGATCCACCTCTAATGTGAGAGGACCGACCAAAATAGATACGGGAGGAAATCACATGAAGGGCAAGAAGCACACACCAGATCAAGTCATCGCAAAACTCGCAGAGGGCGATCAGATGTTGAACGAGGGCAAAACCATCGCTGAGGTAGCTCGGAGCGCATGTCTCACCGAGACCACCTGGCATAGATGGAAGAACACTTATGGCGGAATGAAAGCCAATGATGCCAAGCGACTCAAGGAACTCGAAGCAGAGAACCGAAGGCTCAAGATCATGGTGGCTGATCTCACTCTCGACAAAGCCATGCTAAAGGAAGAAGGCTTCAGGGAAACTTTTAACCCTCAGATCGCAGGCGCAGCGCTGTGAAGTTGCTGCGCCAGCGGTTCGCAGGTCTTGCGAACGAAGAGCCTGCAAGCTCACCGGTCAACCAAGATCTACTCAGAGGCAGGTCCCAAAGCCCAAAGAGAACGTCGACGCCAAGATCATCGATATCTTGCGTAAGTTCGCCCTAGCCAATCCCCGTCAGGGCTACAGAAAGGCCTACCGGGCAGTACTAGAGGCTGGCTACCAAGTGAACTTGAAGAAGGTTCACCGCCTGTGGAGGGAGGCGGGCCTGAAGGTCCCTATACGCCAAACGTAAGAACAAACGAACACGTCACGGGCTCCCAATGGGGGCTCATCACCGGAAGCCGTCAGTGTATTTGCTGGAAGGGGCTGTTGTAGACCCTAGTTGCTATCCATACGTTTGGGGTAGTAATAAGTTAAAGTAATCTCGATTCACTTTCTCGCACTAGTCACCTCATCATCAATTAGATCTATGATGGCGATTGGTTCGTCACACGAGGGACAGTGCCCTCCGCTTCCTACTCGTCGCATGAAGGTGTGGCACTCCGAGCAGCGTTGTTCTCCAAGGGATCGTTCACCGCA
>JAJZIP010000146.1 GCA_021810525.1 Actinomycetes bacterium
GCCTTGAGACCTTTGGCCAGAAAGCTCGCTATCTTGACGTCGTCTTCCACGATTACTATGTTCACGTTTCCTCCAAGCTACTCCCTCGTCACTACCCTGGAACTCGGAAATCTCATAGTAAAGGTGCTTCCGCTGCCAATTACGGTATCGACCTTCACCGTTCCTCCATGCGCCTTGGCCACTGCTTGAACGATCGCAAGGCCAAGGCCAGCGCCCCGTTGATCGCGGCTTGTACCGCGCTCAAACCTTTCAAAGATCCTGTCCAGATATTCGGACCCGATTCCTGACCCGGAATCGGCCACGGACATGTCCAAATATCCGTTGTGGCTCACCACGAAGAGCGACACGAACTCTCCCTCGGTGGTAGCTTTCTCGGCATTGTCCAAAAGATTCAGCAACGCACCTCGAACCTTCGGTCCATCGATGCTGACCAGCAGATCCGGAACATCGCCAAGATGCCAGTCCCTTTTGCCCAGCGTGAGAGCACTGGTAAATACATCGGATATGAAACTCCGAAGGTCAACGACTTGCTCGTCGAGAGAGCCGCCCTCACTCATCCGCTCCAGCATCAGCAGACCTTCAAGCATCGCCTTCATATAGTCGGTCTCGGAAATCACAACCCCAATGACCTCGTCAAGCTCCGCTTTGTCGAGATCCTTGCTCCTGCTGACAAGTTCCAGATTTCCTCTTATCACGGTCAAGGGTGTCTTCAGCTGGTGGGACACATCTGCCAACAACCGACGCTGGGAATCCATGGTATTGCTGATTCTGGAGATCATCTCGTCAAAAGCCAGGGCCAGTCGGCCTACCTCATCGGACTGTCCTCGCAAATCGATACGTCTATCGAGATCTCCCCTCGAGATCTCCACGGCCGTCTCTGTGACCTTTCCCACAGCATGCATGACACGTCGAAGGAGAAAATAGCCAGCTGCAATTGAGAAGATCAGGGCTACCAGAGCTTCCGTCCCGGCGAGGAGCATTACTTGCCCCTCCTGTCTCTGGAGTTCTGAAAGACTGGTCACGCCCACCAATGATCCCAGCACATTGCCATTTTCAATTATCGGGGAACCCATGACGAGATATGGAGTCGACTTCAAGGTGCTCGTCACAAAGGTCGTAGTCCTGGGAGGATTCGCCAAAAACCCCGACACCCGATCCAAACTGATGACTCCTGACGAGCCGATTGAACCAAGCACCGTGTGACCGAAGATATCGATGAACAGGATGTGCTGATTCGAAACGACGTGCGAAGATAGATATGAACGGGCAAATGAGTAAATGTCTTCGTTTGCCGGACGAAGATTTGCCGCATTCGCAAAGCCTGGCACTTCTTCGCCCAGGTCGGAGATTATGACACTTTTGGCATGAGAAGCATACGTCCTGATCACCTGAGTCAGGACCAGCCCCAGTGCGGCGGCGGAAATGACGGCATAGATCAACATCAATCGGGTCACAGTCGAAAGCGTCCGGATATGGAAACGACGGAGATTCAGCATTTGCCAGCCTCGCGCATCACCCGGAAACAGCGCGATTGACCCGATAAATCAAAACTTTCCCCAGTCCTGCCAGCTCTGGCTCGGTGCCAAACTCCACACCAAGCAAGACGCTCAGTTGTCTCCACCGCCCTTGGAGTCACCCCCGTCACTCTTGGCCAACGTGGTCGAAGTCGTAGACGTAGTTGTAGTCGACGCCGAGGGCGAATCCGGCTTAGCCAAAGTCTGTTCCGATGAATTTGTGCTAGCGCTATTCGCCGCATCCGATCCCTCTGCAGTGCCCGAAGCAGGCAGTTTGACACTCTGCTCCTCCGTTTTCACTGCACTAATCACAGGGGGCGGAGTTGCGTCGGACGAATTGGAATCCTCCCGAGCTGTGCTGCCTGCGGAACTCACCTCCGTGAGTCGTCTTGAGCTTTCCGAGTAGTTGAGAACCGGAGAGGAGGAGGCGATCTCGATCAGCTTGCCTAAATCCAGCGTGCCGGATGCACCCCGACTTGAATTCGCGGATCGAGGCTGAGTCGTTGAAGTCACCGGGGTAGGTAAGATATCGACACTCTGCGAAATAACAGCAACCGACCCACCCCTCTCCACCCCGTAACCGCTCAGCACGACGGAAACACTCAACATTGCCATGACCCCCGCCACCAGCCACACCAGCTTGGCTGGCAATACTGACCTATACGACATGGCAATCTCCAGCTAATTCGACTGATCCATTATTTACATCCCGCAAAAGGAATTACATGAGCCGAGGGTGAGATTCTTCTTAGATACGGTTCACCACCGCCGGGAGCTGAGATGGAGAGTGCGCGGGGTTCAGCTGAAAAGAGTAAATAAATCCCACAATCATCCAATCCTAGATCTCCCCCACTCTGACAAGCATCTTTCCCAGGTTCGCTCCCTCAAGCATCTCGATGAAGGCATCTGGAGCTGCTTCAAGCCCTTCTCTCACGGTTTCGTCGTAGCTAAGCTTTCCATGCCTTAGCCAACTCGTTGCCTCCGCCAGGAATGACTCCTGCATGTCGTTGTGATCCGAAACTATGAAACCCCTTAGAGTTAGTCTCTTGGAAACCACCAGAGAGAGATTCGACGGGCCGGCTGGGGGCAAGGTCAGGTTGTACTGAGAGATCGCGCCGCACATTACTATTCGCCCAAAGTTGGCCATGTTGGAGATCGCACCTTCGAGGTGCTCTCCCCCAACATTGTCAAAGTAAAGATCCAATCCGTCGGGAGCCAGCTCTTTCAACGCCTGCAAAACCGGCTGGTCCTTGTAATTGAAGGCGGCGTCGAATCCCTTCGCCAATAGCGAGCGGACCTTTTCATCTGATCCGGCAGAACCGATCACCGTCGCACCAGAAATCTTGGCAATCTGACCTGCCACTGAACCCACTGCCCCAGCTGCAGCAGAAACAAACACCTTGTCAGATGGCCTTAAATCACCAATCCTTCTCATACCTACGAACGCCGTAAGGCCTGGCATTCCAAGTACCCCGAGGTGGGCAGAGAGCGGGGCTTGATCTGGATCCACCTTTTTCAGATGACTCTCCTGAATTACGTCGTACTCCCTCCATCGAAAATTGCCCACCACGAAGTCTCCCGGCTCAAGAACCGAACCGGTCGACGAAACCACCTGGCCGATCCCGCCGCCATTGATGGGCCCATTGATCTGAAACGGAGCGATATATGACTTGATGCCGCTCATCCTGCCGCGCATGTATGGATCCACCGATAGCCATAGCGTCTTTAAAAGGACTTCTCCATCAGCTGCGCTATCGAGCTCGATCTCACGAAGCCCAAAATCAGCCTGCGTTGGCATCCCAACGGGCCGCTGTGCAAAAAATATCTCCCTAGTCTTCACAATGAACCTTCCGTGAACTCTGACGCGATTCTCAACCGCTGAAGTTTCCAACAGGCAGGTAGCCGTGCTCTTCGTAAATTCGCACCAAAGACCCAAGATCCGCTGCAACGGTGGATTGAACGATATCTGAGTCAGAATACGACTCGTTGACACCAGTGAGCACTAGCCCAAAATGTGCACCTAGGATCTTTGCGAACCTGCCGTCAGTACTAATACGATCCCCTATCATGAAATCGTTGCCGGAAAGAAGCGGCCTGATCATAGAGGCTATGGGAGAATGTGGCTTGCCGGCGTAGACGGGTTCGACACCTGATGCTACCGCGACCGCAGCTGCAAAACACCCGGTGCCCGGGAGTAGCCCTTCGGGATTCGGATAAGTCGGGTCAGCATTGGTCGCAATATATCGAGCACCGGACCTGATTGCTCGCATAGCATTTGTTATCATTTCAAACGTGATCCCAGGATTCCAACCAAGAACCACAGCATTCGCTGAAGCTGAGTCTTCAACAACCCTTATTCCACGCTTCTCGACAGCCTCTCTAATGCCGTTGCCTCCTCCGATCACGTAGACCTTCGCCGATTGATCGAGCATAGAGGCCGCCGCCATTGCTGAGGTGAACATCTGCTTTTGTTCGATGGCAATTCCAAACGAGCTCATCTTGCTGACATACTCAGACGGTGTGAGCATGGAGTTGTTGGTCACAAAGTAGACAGACTCACCCAATTTATAAAGGCGCTCAACTGCTTCCACCGACCCCTGAATAACCTTATTTCCCCGCCATACAACTCCGTCTAAATCCAAAACCCAACTCAAAGCTGCTCCACTTGATATTTTGAAACACCGGATCCTGCTAACTTCTTTAAAGATTCAACTCTACCTGGAAGCACAGATCCTTGCATAGATTCAACCCTCTAGCTTCATACCGCTACGATACCGCACGCGTGGGTCCGGACAAGATCATCCTACCTCCTGCGGCACTCCGGATTGGCGAGCTCATTCGGGATGAAGAGCTCGGATACTACCTATATCAGATGTCATTCGAAGACCGCAAAGGGCGCCTCCAACGTCTTGAGGGGATCTTCGGAATGCTGGAAATTGTGGGCCAAACCGCCGATGCCCTCGAATTCGACGCGACCGAAGACTCGGAATACAGTCCAAATCACATTCTTGTCCACGAGCAGACAATCGGACCCAAATCTCCCGTCATGGCGACTGACATGGACACCGTCATCGCCAGACCAGGCACCGGACCGATCTGGGCGATTTCAGCACAGAGCAAGCTGAAGGCCCAAGAAATTCCAAGAGGCCCAAGTCTTGCATCCGTGGTCGACGGCTCAGGCGTCACTCACCAGGTCTGGCACATAGTGGAGAAAGAGCAGCTGAACCGAATCAGATCAAAAGTTGAGACTTCGCAGCTCATTATCGCCGACGGGCACCACAGGATCGCACGCGCAACGAGACTTCTTTCTGGCTCACCACCCGAGAGCACTGTCAGGTTGCTGTGCTTCGTCACCGACCTTGATCCGCTCCAGGCTGAAATTCGGCCAATACACAGATGCTTCAAGACAAGACTGAATGAGGAGGATGTCCTAGAAAGGCTTGCGGGGCGATTCAGAGTCGAGCCCTACGAACACCCGAACCTCTCGAATGATAACGTTGCCGACGCGTTACTCCTCGTTCTGCGACACCGAGTCTTCAAAGTGATGCCGCTACACGAAGACCCCAAACTAAATGATGCAATCCTATCTCAAACGATCGCCAAACTCCTGGAAGCTAAATCGACCCAGTACATTACAGACATAGAGAAGCTTCGCGACAAGGTATTCTCGGACCCGACGAAGGTGGGACTCGTAACCAGACCGCTTACGATCAATCAGATCCGGATCGCCGCTTTTGGCAGAAACCCCCTACCACCTAAATCGACAATGTTCTATCCAAAACCCCTGCCCGGTATGATCCTCGGAGACAAGCTGAACCTCTAGAGGAAAGTCGACAATATCCGTGCCAGACGAGTTCTCACAGCCCTTTAGGCAACCGTGATCGAGTCGTCAAGGTATACATCTTGTATGGCCTTGATCAGTGCGACTCCCTCGCCCCGTGGACGCTGAAACGCCTTTCGGCCAACTATCAGACCCTGCCCGCCAGCCCGCTTATTAATCACAGCTGTTCGCACAACCTCCGCAAGATCCGAGGCGCCTTTCGACTCACCGCCCGAGTTTATCAAGCCAACTCGGCCTGCGTAACAGTTGACCACCTGCCATCTAGTAAGATCTATCGGGTTGTCGGTTGTCAAATTCTCATACACCAACTTGTCGGTTCGACCGAACTTCAGTGCAATGTACCCACCATTGTTTTCCGGCAGCTTCTGCTTTATGATATCGGCCTCAATGGTGACGCCAATATGGTTTGCCTGTCCTGTCAGGTCGGCGGCAACATGGTAGTCGACCTCATCCGTCTTGAACGCGGAATTTCTAAGGTAGCACCACAGGACGGTGAACATGCCAAGACGGTGCGCCTCAGCAAAAGCAGCTGACACCTCCTGGATCTGCCGGGTTGCACCGTCGGATCCAAAGTAGATGGTAGCGCCAACCCCAGAAGCTCCAAGATCTGCAGCCTGCCGGACGGAGCCAAACATGACCTGATCGGCCTTTGCCGGATAGGTCAGTAGTTCATTGTGGTTGATCTTCACTATGAACGGTATCTTATGGGCGTAGCGGCGCGCGACAATTCCCAACCCACCAAGTGTCGTGGCTATTGCCGAGCACTCGGCTTCGAGAGCAAGTTCGATGAGATTTTTGGGGTCGAAATACGAAGGATTCTTGGCGAACGAGGCAGCACCGGAATGCTCAATACCCTGGTCCACGGGGAGAATTGAAAGATAGCCTGTTCCAGCGAGCCGGCCCGTGTTGTAAAGTTGAGCAAGTGCTTTGACCGCCGGTATCGGCCTGTCGGTATCTAGATACACTCTGTCAATGAAATTCGGACCTGGCAGGGTCAGGTCCTCCGAACTGATGGTCTCGCAGCTGTGTGACAAGAGGGCGTTCAGCTCATCGCCAAGAAGTTCTTCAAGATCAATACCCATTGCCATCTCCTTATGAAAACCCACAAACGCGCAGGCTGCTCAAAAGCATGAACTCTGACATTACAAGCTATACGCCGCTAGCCCAGATCAGACAGTCTCTCAGCCACATCAAAAAAGTTCGCGTCATGGTTGATAATTCTCTTAAATAGCGACCTAGCGTGACTTATCTCCCCAGCACGTTCGTATAGGTCAGCCAGCACATACCACTGACGCAAGTCTACAAATGTCGGTGTTCTCCTGATAGATAAAGAACGCTCGAGGATCGAAATCGCCTTCGAGAGGTTTCCCTGGTCGGCAGCGGCGCTGGCAATAACAATTCGGCCCTCACCCATGACGTCGGCTGAGGGAGACGCAGCTGACAGCTCCACCCAAATCCGGTCGACATCTTTATATCTCTTCTGTGCTCTGTAACAGTCGGCGAGGACCGGGTATTGATCGAAGGAGCCAGACCTTGTGCTGAACTCCTCCAGGACCTTTACAGCAGCGGCCCATTGACCCATGCGATACAGAGTGAGCCCATACAGCTCCATTACAGAAAGAGAGTCGGAAACGATGGAAATAACCTGTTCCAGCATCCGCTTGGCATCCAAGTACCGGTCTCTGTCGTACGCGTCGACCGCAGATGCGAAGAGCCGCTGCGCCTTTGTCTTGTTTGCCTGCGTGAGAGGACGCGATACCTCCTTTTCCAACAGGGTTTCCGCCGTGCGGGTGCGGGCCTGCGCTTTTTGCGCTCTCACCGAGGACGGTTTTGAGGATGAGGCCTCTTCCTCTACCTGTTCGAATCGTTCTGGAACAAATGGTTCGGGTCTGACTGCACTTCGCCGTAGCCGGTCCTCCCCAATCTCGCGGCTCTCTCTATAATCGATCGCCTTGACGGCCCCTTTTCTCGAAAGCGCCCCCCAACTCTTCTGTGCACGGATCAGGCGGCTCTTCGGCAAACCCGAGCCTGATTCGGCCGACCTAGGTGCCTCCCTCCGGCCCTCTCTGCGCACACCGGACTCACGAGGCTGTCTAGCTTCGCCGTAACGCTCCGATCTGCCGCGAGCATTGCCGGAGTCCTGGAAAGGTGCACGGCCATCCCTTGTCTGACCTCTCTTCGTGCCGGAAGATTTGGAACCGCCTGGCGCGCCTTCTCTTTTGGACGATCCGCTGCCACGCCGACTAGGGTTCTCTGCCATATAGGTACCTTTTCAAATATCGCAACAATCTGCAATCAAATTCTGAACTCGCTAAACTGCCCAAATTCAATATGCTCTCAAGTCATACAACGTAGCTGACCGTGTCCGAATCACTGCGGCTCGCACCACCGGCATACGAAAAGGGGACCAAGATCTCTCTTAGTCCCCTTCCATGAGATAAATCCCGGCGACGCCCTACTCTCCCAGGCAGTTGCCCACCAA
>JAJZIP010000147.1 GCA_021810525.1 Actinomycetes bacterium
GGAGCGGTATGAAAGCACATGAGTCTCTTCCTCACCGTCCTCGCCGACTATTGTGATGCTTCGACCGGCCTCCTCTTCAACCAAGCGGACAACTCCGGTCAGTCTGGAAAGAAGTGCGGCACCTTTGGGTGTGCGAGCCTCAAAGAGCTCCACGACTCTCGGCAGACCGTGAGTGATGTCTTCACCGGCGATGCCACCTTGGTGGAATGTACGCATAGTCAGCTGCGTACCAGGCTCACCGATCGACTGAGCTGCGATTACTCCAACCGCCTCGCCCAACTCGATCAGCCTTGACGAGGCCAAAGCCTTACCGTAGCAGACGGCGCAGATTCCATGGGCAGCGTCGCAGGTCAGAACCGAGCGCACTCTGATCCTGTGGACCTTGGGATCAGCGCTGATACGAGAGAGGACGTCCTCATCCAACATCGTGCCCATGGGAAGCTCCTCGCCCGAATCGAGCTTTACCGACTCAGCCAGGATGCGGCCATAAGCACGCGTCTCTACGTAGTACCGCTTTCCTGCCTCATCGGTGCGAATATCCTCGATCCAGATTCCTCTTGTCGTGCCGCAATCATCCTCGCGAACGATCAGCTCCTGAGCCACATCCACCAGTCTCCTGGTCAAATAGCCGGAGTCGGCAGTCCTAAGTGCAGTGTCGGCAAGACCTTTTCTGGCTCCGTGAGTCGAGATGAAGTACTCCAATACCGAGAGCCCCTCCCGGAAGGATGACTTGATCGGGCGCGGGATCATCTCACCGCGAGGGTTGGAGACCAGTCCCTTCATGCCTGAGATCTGCCGGATCTGCTGCGCATTTCCTCTAGCACCGGAGTCGACCATCATGTCGAGCGGGTTGAAGGTGATTGCAGAGAGCATCGACTCCATTGCCTTGCCGATATCGGAGTTCGCACTTGTCCAGATCTCGATCTCCTTCTGGCGGCGCTCATCGTCAGTGATGATTCCACGCTTGAACTGGATCTCGGCCTTTTCAGCTTCCTTCTCGTAACGATCCAAGATCTCCGCCTTTTCGACCGGGGTCCTCACGTCATCGATCGATATGGTGAGTCCGGACTGAGACGCGTATCTGAAGCCCAGCTCCTTGATCTTGTCCAGTGCCTGGGCTACCTGGATCTTGGGATAGTTGTTGGCTATCTCCTCCACGATCGATCCAATAGTCGTATAACGCTTTCCGATGAGGGCATTTACGTAGCGGAAGCCTTCAGGCAGGGCGGTATTGAAGATCAGGCGGCCAGGTGTCGTCTCTAGCTCTTCGCTGACTGTCTCGCCAGCCTCGTCTACAACCGGGCGGTGAATCTTGACCTTCGCGTGCAGATCGAGATCCCCCGACTCGTACGCCATCTCCACTTCGTAAAGTTGACGGTACACGTTGCCTTCGCCCTTGGCTCCGTCCACTGTCATGGTCAGGTAGTAGATACCGAAGACCATGTCCTGGGTGGGGACCGTTATCGGACGCCCGGTGGCCGGCGAAAGTATGTTGTTGGCGGACAGCATGAGGATCCTGGCCTCGGCCTGCGCCTCGGTCGAGAGCGGAAGGTGAACAGCCATCTGGTCGCCGTCGAAGTCTGCATTGAACGCCGTACAGACCAGAGGGTGGATCTGAATCGCTTTGCCCTCCACCAGAACCGGCTCGAAGGCCTGAATTCCAAGTCTGTGCAGAGTTGGAGCCCTATTCAAAAGAACAGGGTGCTCCTTGATGACGTCTTCTAGGACATCCCAAACCTGTGGGCGCCTTCTCTCGACCATTCTCTTGGCGCTCTTTATGTTTTGGGCGTACTCCAGATCTACGAGCTTCTTCATGACGAACGGCTTGAACAGCTCCAGAGCCATCTGCTTGGGAAGGCCGCACTGGTGCAGCTTCAGGGTCGGACCTACGACTATGACGGAACGCCCCGAGTAGTCGACGCGCTTCCCCAAAAGGTTCTGACGAAAACGGCCCTGCTTGCCTTTGAGCATGTCGGACAAACTCTTGAGGGGTCGATTGCCAGGCCCGGTGACCGGCCTTCCCCTACGTCCGTTGTCGAAGAGAGCATCAACCGCTTCTTGGAGCATCCGCTTCTCGTTGTTCACGATGATCTCCGGCGCTCCAAGGTCCAAGAGACGCTTGAGGCGATTGTTCCGGTTGATGACCCTGCGGTACAGATCGTTGAGGTCCGAGGTGGCGAACCTACCACCGTCAAGCTGAACCATCGGACGAAGATCCGGCGGAATAACTGGGACGGCGTCCAGGATCATCGCCCGTGGATCGTTCATCCTGGTGCCGTCGGCGTGGCGCGCGTTGAAAGCGGCCACAATCTTGAGGCGCTTTATCGCCTTTTGCCGGCGCTGAGTGGAAAGGGGCCGACGACCATCCATCGGCTCGATAGCCTCACGGAGCTTGCGCTCCTCTTCGTCGAGATCCAACCGATCGATCAGCTTGCCGATCGCTTCGGCTCCCATGCCGCCTTCGAAGTAGTCGCCGTAGCGGTCACGCAGCTCTCTCCAGAGGATCTCATCCTCGATGATCTTGCGAGAGTGCAGCTCCCTGAACTCGTCAAACGCACGCTGGGCCATATCGGCCTCGTAGGCGAAGCGCTCTCGAACCGACGCGATCTCTTTTTCTACAGCCCGCTGGCGAGCCCTGATCTCAGATTCCTTCGAGCCGCCCGCCTCGAGCTGAGCCAGCTCTTCCTCTAGCTCTTTGAATCTGCGGTCGAGTTCCAAGTCGCGAGCAGAATTGATCTCAGAGATCTCCTCCAAGAGTTCAGCCTCAACTGAAGGCAGGTCGTCGTGACGCTTCTCCTCGTCAACCCAAGTGACCAGGTTGGCAGCAAAGTAGATGACCTTCTCGAGTTGCTTGGCCTTGAGTTCCTCCTTGACCGTGGTGCCCATCAAAAGGTATGCAAGCCAAGAGCGGGTGCCACGAAGATACCAGATGTGCACTACTGGCGCAGCCAGCTCGATGTGCCCCATTCTTTCACGGCGCACCTTTGAGCGGGTGACTTCGACGCCACACCGTTCACAGATGATCCCTTTGAACCTGACTCTCTTGTACTTTCCGCAGTAGCACTCCCAGTCGCGGGTAGGGCCAAAGATCTTCTCGCAGAAAAGCCCGTCTTTTTCCGGCCGCAGGGTTCTGTAGTTTATGGTTTCCGGCTTCTTGACTTCACCGTGTGACCAGTATCTGATCGACTCTGCCGTGGCAAGTCCGATCCGAAGCTGGTCGAAGTTGTTTACGTCTAGCACTAAAGACTCCCCTCTCCTCTGACGCGCCTCAGATCCTCTTCTTCTGATCCGCGCTCAGGTCTGGAGATATCGATTCCCAGCTCTTCAGCAGTTCTGAATATGTCCTCGTCCAGCTCTTTGATCTGGATCTCCTCACCCGAATCGGAGAGCACCTCTACATTGAGGCATAGAGACTGCATCTCCTTGATGAGGACTTTGAAGCTCTCTGGTATTCCTGGCTCCGGTATATTCTCACCTTTTACGATTGCTTCGTAAACTTTCACACGTCCCAACACATCATCCGACTTGATGGTCAAGAGCTCTTGGAGCGCGTAAGCGGCTCCATAGGCCTCGAGAGCCCAGACCTCCATCTCTCCAAACCTCTGACCACCGAACTGCGCCTTTCCTCCTAGGGGCTGCTGGGTGATCATCGAGTACGGACCGGTGGAACGCGCATGGATCTTGTCGTCGACTAGGTGGGCCAGCTTCAAGATGTATACGAATCCGACGGATATCGGGTTGTCGTAGGGAAGACCGGTTCGGCCATTGTAAAGAGTGACCTTCCCGTTCGTTCCAATCAGCCGCTTTCCATCGATCGACTCGGGGGTGAGGGAAGAAAAGATCTTCTGAATCGTTGGGTGCTTCCCGGCTTTGTCCTCCTCGTCCCAGTGGGCGCCGTCAAACACAGGGGTGGAGATCCAGGTGGACGGCTCAGTAGCCGGCCTTGTCTTCTTCTCGGTGCCCCTGAGCGGAGCATTAGCGAGCGGATTGCTGTCCCAGCCCCAGCGGGCAGCGTAACCTAGGTGCGATTCAAGGACCTGGCCCACGTTCATTCGCGACGGTACTCCAAGTGGGTTCAAAATGATGTCCACCGAGGTTCCGTCCTCGAGATACGGCATGTCTTCAATCGGAAGGATCTTGGAGATAACGCCCTTGTTGCCGTGACGTCCGGCGAGCTTGTCGCCCTCGGTTATCTTCCTCCGCTGGCCGATGTAGACACGAACCAGCTGATTCACGCCTGGCGCCAGCTCTGCAGAGTCCTCACGGGTGAAGACCTTGACGTCGATGACCTTGCCAGATTCCCCGTGGGGCACTTTGAGTGAGGTGTCGCGCACCTCTCTCGACTTCTCACCAAAGATCGCGCGAAGCAACCGCTCTTCCGGAGTCAGCTCAGTCTCACCCTTTGGAGTGACCTTTCCGACCAAGATATCGCCGGGACCGACCTCGGCTCCGATGCGGATTATGCCCCTCTCGTCGAGATCTGCAAGGATCTCCTCGGAAAGGTTTGGAATGTCACGAGTGATCTCTTCTGCGCCCAGCTTGGTGTCGCGAGCATCGATCTCGTGCTCTTCGATATGGATCGAGGTCAAAACGTCGTCACGAACGAGCCGCTCGGAAAGGATGATGGCATCTTCGTAGTTGTAACCCTCCCATGGCATGAACGCCACGAGCAGGTTCTTGCCAAGTGCCAGCTCACCGCGGCTCGTCGCCGGACCATCGGCAAGCAAGTCGCCCAGCTGGACATCCTCGCCAGGATCTACGACCGCCTTCTGGTTTATGCAGGTGTTCTGGTTGGACCTTTTGAACTTGGAAAGCCGGTAAACCTTTCGACCCAGCGGGCGGCCGTTCCTGTCGACCTGGCCGGCATTGTACTCGACCTCGATCGACTCGCCAGACACACTGGTAACGACGCCCGATCCCTCCGCCAAGATCACGTCGCCAGCATCGCGGGCGGCCCTTGCCTCCACGCCTGTGCCGATGTATGGAGCTTCAGGAACCACGAGAGGCACCGCCTGCTTCTGCATGTTCGCGCCCATGAGCGCACGGTTGGCATCGTCGTGCTCGATGAATGGGATCAATGATGTTGAGACCGAGACAATCTGCTTCGGAGAAACATCCATCAGGTCGATCTCCGACGGCGGTACGAAGTCGATCTCCGAGGTCGATCCGTAGGAGGTTGCCGTCGCACCTACTCGAACTCCGGCACCCTGAGGTCCGCGTCGCACGAGGACCTTGTCTTCAAGGAAGGAGCCGTCCTCGGCCAGTGGGGCGTTCGCCTGAGCTATGACGTATTCTTCCTCCTCGTCTGCTGCGAAGTAGACCACGTCGTGGGTCACTCGCCCGTCCACGACCTTTCGGTATGGAGTCTCGATGAATCCGAACTCGTTCACCCTGGCATAACTTGCAAGCGCACCGATGAGTCCGATATTCGGACCCTCCGGTGTCTCGATCGGGCACATCCTTCCATAATGGGAGGTGTGTACGTCGCGGACCTCGAAACCAGCTCGCTCGCGAGACAGGCCCCCGGGTCCCAGAGCTGAGAGGCGGCGCTTGTGCGCCAAGCCCGACAGCGGGTTGTTCTGGTCCATGAACTGGCTGAGTTGGCTTGTGCCGAAGAACTCCTTGATGGCGGCGACAACCGGGCGGATGTTGATGAGAGTCTGGGGCGTGATGGCCTCGACATCCTGAGTAGTCATGCGCTCGCGCACAAGGCGTTCGAGACGCGAAAGTCCGAGGCGTAACTGATTCTGTATCAGCTCGCCGACACTTCGTATCCGCCTGTTGGCAAAGTGGTCCTGATCGTCGAGGCGATATCCGCTCTCTCCGTTTGCAAGATGCAGCATGTAGGTGGCCGTAGCAAGCATCTCTGAAGGAGTGAGAACCCCTTGGTCCGGAGCAGGGTGGCCCAGCTCAATTCCTAAGATCTCGCTCATCTTGTCGATCTCAGGGCCCAGCTTGCGGTCCAGCTTGTATCGTCCCACCCGGGTAAGGTCGTACCGCTTCGGGGAGAAGAATGCGTTCTCGAAGTAGCCTCGGGCAGATTCGACCGTCGGCGGCTCCCCCGGTCGAGCCCTTTTATAGATCTCAACTAATGCCTCTTCGCGGGTTGAGACGAGATCCCTGTCCTTCTCCCACTGGCCCTCGAGAAAATCGAAATGCCTGACGAATCGCTGCAGAACTTCCGGGTCTTCATATCCGAGCGCGCGCATCAGCGTGAAGAGGCTGACACGCCTCTTTCTCGCAACACGGGTGCCTGCAGTGATGTCACGGCCCGGTTTTGCCTCGACGTCGAATTCGATCCACTCACCACGGTAGGGGTGAATGGTGCCGTTGACTATGATCTTGGGATCCCTTCCCGGCTGAAAGATGACCCCCGGGGAGCGGACGAGCTGTGAAACAACAACTCTTTCCGTCCCGTTGATGATGAAGGTGCCCTTATCGGTCATCATGGGGAAATCGCCCATGAAGACGGTCTGCTCCTTGATCTCACCGGTTCCGGCATTCATGAAGCGCGCACGGACAAAGATAGGAGCGGAGTATGTTATATCCTTTTCCTTGCACTCCTCTATGGAATACTTAGGTTCAGGCCTTAGGTCGGGATCATCCGGATCGAAATCAAGCTCTAGCCTAAGCTGACCGGTAAAATCCTCGATCGGGGAAATATCTTGGAAGGTTTCCGCCAGACCCTTCTTCAAGAACCAGTCGAATGAATCGCGCTGGATTGCAATCAGGTCTGGCAGTGGCAATGCCTCTTCCAAGTTGGCGAATGAAAAACGTTCCGGAGACTGGGAACGAGAGCTCAACGGCTTACTCCTCGCTTATGCACACCGATTTAAAGCTGGAAATGGCACTGGAAATTTGGCGCGTAAACACCACTCCATTTTGGAACTTCTAGATGGTTAGGGACAGCCTTAACGAGCATAATGACTTTGTCGGTACCCTACAGCCAAATAAGTGCCGCTATTCCTTAAAAGTTAAACGCCAATACAGAGGCGCTCATCGAGCACCTCTGTTAATAGCAGTGTAGGCGAACTACTTAAGTTCTACTGTAGCGCCAGCTGACTCGAGCTGTGCCTTCGCCTTCTCGGCATCTTCCTTCGAGACCTTCTCGAGCACGGTCTTGGGAGCTCCGTCAACCAGATCCTTAGCTTCCTTGAGCCCAAGGCTGGTGAGAGTACGGACCTCCTTGATTACTTGGATCTTCTTGTCGCCTGCGGCTGTAAGGACGACATCGAACTCCTCCTGCTCAACGGGAGCTGCCTCGGCGGCAACTGGAGCGGCGGCAGCTGCTGCGACCGGAGCCGCTGCAGTTACGCCAAACTTCTCTTCGAACTCTTTGAGGAGCTCGGAAAGCTCGAGCACAGTCATTGACGCAATTGCGTCGAGGATCTCGGATCTTGTAGCCATTTTGCTGCTCCTTATAATTTCTGAACTCAGTATCAACATTCATCCAGCCAATGCTGGTGTCCTACGCACCTCATCGGTGGCGAACTAGCCCTCTGCCTGGGGCTCCTCTGCCTCAGGAGAGGAAACCTCTCCGGTACTCTGCTCCTCTGCTGGAGCCTCCGCCACAACCACTGGAGCGGGCTCCTCTGCTGGAGCCTCCGCCACAACCACTGGAGCGGGCTCCTCTGCTGGAGCCTCCGCCACAACCACTGGAGCGGGCTCCTCTGC